>VGET01000221.1 GCA_016869195.1 Alphaproteobacteria bacterium
CCGTGCTCGCCGGCAACATCGCGGTCGACAAGAAGCTGAACGGCAAGTCGGACCCCGAGGCGCCCGCCGGTGCGACCGTGGTGCTGCAACATCTCGACGTCACTGATACCAAGAGCTGCGAGGCCGCGGTCAAGGCGGCGCTGAAGCTCGGCAGCTTGAAGGGCCTCGTGAATTGCGCCGGCATCGTGCGCTTCACGCCGGTCGACAAGCTCAATGAGCAGGGCGCGCTCGATGTCTGGAACGTCAATGTCGTGGGCGCGCACCGGATGGACTGCGCGGCCACGCCCCATATGAAAAAAGGCTCGGCCATCGTCAACATCTCGAGCCTGACGAGCGCGCAAGGGCGGCTCAACGGCGCCTCGCTCTATGGCGCCTCGAAGAACGGGCTCATTGCGTACACCCGCTATCTGGCGGTCGAGCTGGCGCCGCGCGGCATTCGGGTCAATTGCCTCGCGCCCGGCTATATCGCCGTGCCAATGAGCCCCTCGATGAAGGCGGTTTCGGGCGGCGAGAAGAAGCTGATCAAGCAGGTGCCGCTCCGTCGCCTCGGCCGGGTCGATGAGATGGCGGACATCGTCGAGTTCCTGCTCTCCCGGCGCTCGTCCTACATGACCGGCGCGACGCTCATGGCCGATGGCGGCGTCACGGTGGCGTGGGGCTTGGGGCAAGACGATCTGATCGAATCACCCCCTCACCCAACTTCGGCTAAGCTCGCTGGTTGCTCGCCAA
The DNA here is from genome assembly GCA_016869195.1 of Alphaproteobacteria bacterium. Classification (GTDB taxonomy): domain Bacteria; phylum Pseudomonadota; class Alphaproteobacteria; order UBA828; family UBA828; genus SHWC01. Next base: position 730 of record VGET01000221.1, read on the forward strand.
GCCTGCGTTTCCCTCTCCCCCTCGGAGCGGGAGAGGGGAGGGTGAGGGGGCGCGCGGCGCCAACCACATCTCACTCAACCACCCGGCCGCTCGACCAGCGATTGCAACTCGCTCAAGGTGAGGCCGCCATCGACCACGATGGTCTGGCCGGTGATGTAGCTGGCGGCGTCGGAAGCGAGGAAGGTCATCGCCGCGGCCACATCCTCGATGCGGCCGATGCGGCCCAAAGGCACGACCCGGCCGACCTCCGCGATCATGGCCGCGCCCATGGCGCGTAAGGAATCGGTATCGATCATGCCGGGCTCGACGCCGTTCACCGTGATGTTGTGCTTCGCCATCTCGAACGCGGCCGCGCGAATGAAGCCATTCACGCCGCCCTTGGACGCCGCGTAGTGCGCGAGCGCCGGCACGGCGGTGCGATTGCCGGTGATCGAGGAGGTGATGATCACGCGCCCGCCCTTCTGGTGCTTCATCGGCGGCAGGCAGGCCTTGAGCGTGAGGAACGCGCCCTTGAGGTTGATCGCGAGCACGCGATCCCATTGCTCGGGCGTCATGTCCTCGAGCCGATGCTCGGGGTAGATACCGGCATTGCTGCAGAGCACGTCGATGTGGCCGAAGCGCGCGAGCGTCGCGGCTGCCATCGCCTCCGCGCTGGCCCACGAGGTCACGTCAGTACGCTGGGCGATCGCCTCGCCGCCCGACGCCGTGATGGCCTCGGCGGTCGCGCGCGCGGCCGCCTCGTCGATATCGGCGATCACCACCTTGGCGCCAGCCTTCGCGAAGTGCTCGGCGATGCCCCGGCCGATGCCCTTGGCTCCGCCCGTCACGATCGCCACCTTGCCGTTGATCGACATGACTCGCCTCCCCTGCCCGCGCGGCCGGCCTCGTCTGCTCTGCGCCGCCGCGATAGAGTAAACACCTATCGCCAAATGATCGAGGTGCGCCGATGACCGATCTGTTCGCCAAGGACGCATTCGCCGGCAAGGTCGTGCTGATCACGGGCGCAAGCTCCGGCATCGGCGCCGGCACCGCCCGCGCCTTTGCCGCCCATGGCGCCGCCGTGATGGTCAATGGCCGCAACGAGGCGCGCACCCGAAAGGTGGCGGAGGAGATCACGCGCGCCGGCGGCCGCGCCCAGGCCAGCGTCGGCGATGTCGCCCGCTCAGCCTATTGCGACGCGCTGGTGGCGGAAACGGTGCGCGCCTTCGGCCGCCTTGATGTGCTGTTCAACAACGCCGGCATCGTGTTCAACGCCAAGCTCGATGAGACCGACGATGCGCGCTGGCAGCAGCTGATCGACACGAATCTGAGCGGCGCGTTCTATATGGCGCGGGCCGCGCTGCGCCCAATGAAGGCGCAGAAATCGGGCGTCGTCATCAATATGTCATCGGAATGCGCGCTGATTGCGTACGAAAACCTCGCGCCCTATAGCGCGACCAAGGCCGCGATCGCGATGATGACCAAGGTGATGGCGATCGACCATGCGCGTGACGGCATCAGGGTCAACGCGGTCTGTCCCGGCGATGTCGACACGCCGATGGTCGAGACCGGCTGGCAGCAACTGAAACTCACGCGCGAGGAAACTCTGGCGCGCCTCAACGCCCATATCCCGATCGGGCGCATCGGCCAGCCGCTAGATATCGCGAACGCCGTGATGTTCCTTTCATCCGACGCCGCGAGCTTCATCACCGGCGCGTTGTTGTCGATCGATGGTGGCACCACCGCGCGCTAGAGTCCCTTGCCGCGCACGCCTCGAACTGGAATCACTAGGGAGCCATGCACGTACGGCGATAGAACGCCGGCGGGGAAACAGCCGTGCATCGCGCCTCGGCAGCCAACGACGGAGGTCGCCATGATCACGCTCTACAACATGCCGCTCGCGCTCAACTGCTACAAGGTGAGGCTGCTGCTTGGCCTCCTGAACGTGCCCTATGAGCGCAAGCCGATCGACCTCTTGAAGGGTGAGCACAAGACCCCCGAGTTCCTGAAGCTCAACCCGTTCGGTCAATTGCCGGTGCTGACCGACGGCCACATCGTGCTGCGTGATTCCCAGGCGATCATGGTGTGGCTGGCTCACACCTTTGGCGCCGATTCCTGGATGCCGCGCGACCCCAACAAGGAGGCCGTGGTCCATGCCTGGCTCGCGGCCGCCGCGTTCGAAGTCCGGCTCGGGCCCTATGACGCGCGCCTCGCCAAGCTGTTTCCCTGGCTCTGCATCAACCCCAACACGGTCGTCGAGCGCAGCGAGCTCGCGCTGAACCTCTATAATGGTCGCCTCAAGGACCGCCAATGGATCGCGCTCGACCACCCGACCCTGGCGGATGTCGCGGCCTTCCCCGCGATCTCGCAGGCGCATGATGGCGAGATCAGCCTGAAGCCCTATCCCGCGGTCGAGGCCTGGCTCGAGCGCATCCGCAAGCTGCCGGGCTTTGTCGGCATCCTCGATTGACCGGAGCGGGCTGGGCGGCTTGAGGCCGCCATGATAGGCTTTGCGCTGCACCAGTCTGCGACCACCCGGAGGACGCTGCCATGGCATCAGGTACGGTTGAAGCCATTCTTCTGCCCCCGAAGGGAACCAGCCCCAACAATGGCGTCTTGCCGCTGCTGCTTTATCGTGGCGCGGTGAAGGTTGGACGCGACGATCCGGAGGGCGATGTCGAGCGCGCCTTCGGCGCCAACAATTGGGGCAATGGCTTTCGCGGCGATACCTTCCCGTTCCATCATTATCACTCGATCGCGCATGAGGTGGTCGGTTGCTCGCGCGGCAAAGCGCGCATTCAGTTCGGCGGCCCGGAGGGGCCGGTCGTCGACGTCACCGCGGGTGATGCCGTGCTGATCCCGGCGGGCGTTGTCCATTGCCGGGTCGATGACACCCCGGGCTATTGCTCGGTCGGCGCTTATCCGCCCGGCCAGCAGCCCGATCTCTGCGTGTTGTCGCAAGGCGATGCCGACTACGCGAGCGGACGGAAGGACGCCGAGGGGCTTGCGCTCAAGGTGATCGGCACCAAGGAGCTGCCGGTGACCCAAGCGACGATCGCCAGGACGCCGCTGCCCCCGAACGATCCGATCGGCGGCGGAAACGGCGCGGTCCAGGCGCACTGGCTCAAGCGCCAGGTCGCTTGATGATTGGGGCGCGGCACGGCCCTCGCGTCGCGCCTCCGGTGTTTTCCACGACGATCAAATGGGCCCTGCGCGCGACCGCGCTGGCCGCGACGCTGGCGCTCGCGCCATCAGCCTTTGCCGAGGGGAAGGCCGACGTCGAAGGCCTGTGGGAGCTGTTTGCCAAGAACTGCAAGGCCGTCGTGGTCGCTGACGATCCGGCAACGAAGGCTGCGGGGCTATTCGGACCGCCCTCCTCCGGTGGCATGACGGAAGACGGCGCAATCGCGGTCGGCGCAATCGAAGTCGATAAGCTCTTTGGCAGCCCTGACCTCGCGCTTGTCACTACGACGGTGCACCAATATTAAAATGGCCGCACCGTGCAGTGCATGATCCAATTGCTGAGGCAGGACCCGGAATGGAACCGAATTGTTGAAATCGCCCGCGAGCGCGCCACGACGTCGTTTCCCGAGGTCAGCGTCGCCGCCGGCGGGCGAGTGAAGCCGACTTTTGTTCCCGACGACCTGCCATCGGATGCAAAGATGGAGGACGTCACGTTCCAGCGCTTCACGAGTGCGGATTTTCCGCCGCACGCAGTGGTCTCCGTACAGGTCATGCCGCAGGTGATCATGCTTATCTATTTTGTGCATCAACCGAGCGACGATTGACCGATTTCCTCGGGCCCGCGAGCCCGTTTAGAAACCGGCGGCCGCACGCTGCAGCGAATCATCCATCGGCGCGAGAGGTACGAATCCCGACAGGTCGTCGCCGCCTGCAACGCGCATATGATTGAGCACCGCCGCATCATCGTGCAGCGCGAGGCGCCCGATCGGTGATGCGTCACCGTCGAGCACTTCTGCCACACCCAGGCTGACCGTCGGGCCGCGCGGCTGCGCCTTCACCACGATGTCGAGCCGGCCGGCAATCCGGTCGCCATCGCCACCATCGGTCTCATAGGTGAAGCGCTCGGCACCCGCGATACCACCCCTCGGCCCGGCATAGATGTAGTCGCCGTCGCCGAAATCGATCGTGATCTTGCCGCCAAGCGCGGTCTCGTAGGTGCCGCTTTCCGTCACCGTGATCAGCGCGCCAGACTTACCAACGAAGCTGAACGACACCAGGCGGCCCACGCCGTCGGCGCCCGGCACCGGCACCACGCCGTCCGCGCCGTCACCGCCGATGACGTCGTCGTCGACCAGGAGATTGCCGCTGGAGATCGCCGCGCCAGGCCCGCCATCGACATCGCCGAAGCCGGCCGAGAGCTGTTGCGCGCTCTGAAGGTCATCGATGATTACGATCGAGCGGTTGGTGCCATCGAGATCGTCGGTACGATCAAGATCGTCGATGAAATCACCCGCCGTGTTGATGCCGACCGTCTTGATCGTCAGGTTCGGAATGCTGCCGTTGTAGAGCTTTTCGACATCGAAGGCATTCGGATCGAAGCCGCCATCGCCATTGTTGTTGCCGCCATCGGTCAGGAAGAACAGCCGATTGTCCGAGGCGGCGAGCGGTCTTGGCTGAACGACCCCGGGTCCGCTGAGCGTGCCGCTGAACCAGTTGGCCGCGGCATCGAGCCCGCC
>VGET01000222.1 GCA_016869195.1 Alphaproteobacteria bacterium
GAACGCGCCGGCATCGACCGCGCCTCGCAGCAGCGACTTGATGCGCGCGGTCTCATCCGGCGTCGCCGCCCGCTCCATCGAGGCATCGCCCATGACGTAATGGCGGAAGGGCGTGAGCGGCGCGAGAAAGGCGAGGTTGAGCGCCGAGGGCCGGCGCGCCGCCGCCTCGATATATTCGGGAAAGCTCTCCCAATCCCAGGTGATGCCGGCGTTCAGCACATCGAACGGAATGCCTTCGACATTGACGAGATCGTGCATGGCGATCTCGCGCGTCTCGGGCTTGCAGGGCGCGATGCCGACGCCGCAATTGCCCATGACGACCGACGTCACCCCGTGCCAGGGCGAGGGCGTGATCCCTGAATCCCAGCAGATCTGCGCGTCATAGTGGGTGTGCGGGTCAATGAAGCCCGGCGCCACCACGCAGTCCGAGGCATCGATGATCTTGGTCGCGCCGTCGTTGATCTTGCCGATCTCGACGACCGTGCCGGCTTTGATGGCCACATCCGCGCGGCGCCCGGGCGCGCCCGTGCCATCGATCACCATTCCGTTCTTGATCAGCAGATCATGAGCCATGGCAACACCTGTGTGAGCTCGGGAGCGCCTAGTAGCCGATCGCCGCACCGTCCTTGCGTGGGTCGGAGCCACCGGTCAACACGCCCTCCTTCCAATCGATCTTGATCGCCTGGCCGCCGCCATGTGGCAGCTCGGCCTCGACGACATGGTGGCCCATCTTGACCAGGCGCCCGAGCGTCTTCGCGCTGATGCCGCGCTCGGCCTCGAGCACATTATCGAAATGGAAGGCGCGCGGGCTGTCGAGCGCCTCCTGCACATCCATGCCGAAATCGAGCACATTGGTCACGAAATGGGCGTGGCCGGTCGCCTGGAAGTGGCCGCCCATGACGCCGAAGGGCATCACGCAGCGCGCGCCCTCGCCCATCATGCCGGGGATGATGGTGTGCATCGGGCGTTTGCCGGGCGCGATCGCGTTCGGGTGCTTGCGGTCATTCACCACGAAGGACGCGCCGCGGTTCTGCAGCATCACGCCGCTCTTCGGCGTGCACAGGCCGCTGCCGAAATTGTGGAAGGTCGAGTTGATGAATGAGAGCGCGTTGCGCTCCTTGTCGACGACGCAGAGATAGACCGTGTCCTTGTGCTCCGGCAGGCCGGGTGGCGGCAATTCCGCCATCGCACGCTTCGGGTCGATGATGCCCTGCAGCGCCTTGGCGTAGCCGCCGGAGAGCAGATGCTTGACCGGCACCTTGGCGCGCGTCGGATCGGCCAGGAAGGCGTTGCGGTCGCGATAGGCAAGGCGCGTGGCCTCGGCCTCGAGGTGGAAGCGCTCAGCGCCATGGGGATCGAGACCCTCGAGGTCGAAGCCCGCCAGAATGTTGAGGATGATCAGCGCGATCAGGCCCTGCCCATTGGGCGGGCATTCATAGATATCGCGGCCACGATAGCGCGTCTTGATCGGCGTTACATACTCGGCGTCGTACTCCGCGAGGTCGTCATGCGAGAGCAGGCCGCCATGGCTGCGCACATAGGAAACGATGTCATCGGCAACCGCGCCGGCATAGAACGCGTCGCGCCCCTTCTTGGCGATGGCGCTCAAGGTGGCGGCGAGCTCGGGCTGACGGTGGATCGTGCCGGCCGCCGGTGCCTTGCCCTTGGGCAGGAAGATGCGCTTGGCGTTGGGGCAGGCCGAGAGCTTGTCGTGATTGCGCGCCCAGTCCTCACCAATGCGTGAATAGACGACATAGCCGTCCGCAGCCAGCCGGATGGCAGGGCGCAGCAGCTCGGCCAGCGACTTCGTGCCGTGGTCCTTCAAAAGCTTGGACCAGGCCGCGACCGCGCCCGGCACAGTCACCGCGTGCGCGCTCTGAAAGCCGATCGAGGGAATGCTGCGCTCAAGATAGTAGTCGATGGTGGCGGCCTTGGGCGCGCGGCCCGAGCCATTGAGCGCGATCGGCGGCACCTTGCCCTTGGGCGCATAGAGCGCGAAGCAATCGCCGCCGATGCCGTTCGATTGCGGCTCGACCACGCCGAGCACGGCGACCGCGGCGATGGCGGCGTCGACCGCATTGCCGCCGTCGCGCAGCACTTCGAAGGCAACCCGCGTCGCCTCGGGGTGCGATGTGCAGGCCATGCCGTTGGCGCCTTGGGCCGGTGAGCGACCGGGTAGTTGAAAGTCGCGCATCACGCTCTCCCTCTTGTCGCGGCGCACTATGCCTAAGCCGCCTTGCCCCCGCCAGATGATTGCTCAAGCAGGCGTCACCGAAATGTGCACAGCGTTGAGTGGCCTCGCCGCAGGGGGTGACCCTAGAGTCCTCGCCACACGGGCCAGCCGGCCCGCTTTACACCAGCAGGAGGGTGACCAATGAGAAAACCATGGTTGGGGACGGCCGCGCTGGCGCTGCTCGCAGGCACGGGCCTGTCGGCGTCAAACGCGGCCGACGCGGCCGAGACCCCGGCGCCGAAGCGCGTGACCGTGACCGGCGAGATCATCGATTCCTGGTACCTGTTGAGCGAGATCATGTTTGCGCAGGGCTCGGCGCATCATCAGTGCGCCATCTGGTGCGCGCGCGGTGGCGTGCCCGTCGGCATCCTGGGCGAGGATGAAAGGGTTTACGTCGTCCTCACGATGCAGAACGACGCAGCGGTGCTCGGGAACCAAGGCATCTTGAAGGCGCAGACCAACAAGGTGACGGTCGAGGGCAACCTCTACGAGCGCGACAGCGTCAACTATCTCGCGATCGACAAGATCGTCGATGACGCCGGCATCGTGAACTAGAGCCACGAAGAATTCGACATCCAGCCATTCGGAGAATCAGCCATGAAAACCTTTGAAAAGCTCGCGGCCGTCGCGCTGGTTGCCTTTGGGGCGGTGTTCGCCGCGGCCAATTTTGCCCGCGCGGCCAATAGCTGGAACCTGCCGGGCGAAGAGGCGCTGCGCTTCGATGCCAAGGCGATCGACGTGATGTGCGTGCTGACCGGCGATTGCCCGGCCGATTGCGGCGCGGGCAAGCGCGTGATGGGGCTCTTGCGTGACACCGGCGAGCTCGTGCTCGCCATCAAGAACGCGGGCCCCTTCACCGGCACCGCGCACGACCTGAAACCGTTCTGCAATCAGGTCGTCACGGTCGATGGCTTGTTTACGGTGAACTATAGCGTGAAGTCGTTCGCGCTGCAGTTCGTCAAGCCGAAGGACGGCGATTGGCGCGGCGCCAACGCCTTCGTCAAGAATTGGGCGGCGGAACGCAAGCTCGATCTCAAGGACGACAAGGTCAAGAAGTGGTTTCGCAATGACGAGATGATCAACGCGATCATTGAGGAACAGGGCAAGCTCGGCCTCAAGGACAAGGGCATCACGCCGTAATCGCTCGCTCCCGAAATTAACCAATGCCCCCTGATGGCCTGCCATCAGGGGGTTTCGCTATTTTGATTCAGGCGGCGCACGGCAAAGCCACAACGGTCGCGATTCAAAACCCGAGACCCATGCTCTAATCTCCATGCATGGCCGAGAACAATATCGCGATCGTCGAGCACGCCGTCGTCTTCCAAGGGCACTTCAGGGTCGAACGCTATGGTCTCCGCTTCCGCCGTTTCGACGGGGGCATGAGCCGCGTGATCTCGCGCGAGGTGTTCGAGCGTGGCCATGCGGCCGCTGTGCTGCCTTTCGATCCGGTGCGTGACGAGGTCGTGCTGCTCGAGCAGTTCCGTGTCGGCGCCCTGAACGCGCCGGGGCGGCCCTGGTGCCTCGAGCCGGTCGCCGGCATCATCGAAGAGGGCGAGCGGGCCGAAGATGTCGCACGCCGCGAAACGCAGGAAGAGGCCGGGCTAGAGCTCCTGGCCTTGCTGCCGATCTGTGAATACCTCGCGAGCCCGGGCGGCTCCTCCGAGCGCATCGCCCTCTTCCTCGGCCGCATCGATGCGACCAAGGCCGGTGGGGTCCATGGCCTTGCGGATGAGGGCGAGGATATCCGCTCGCTCGTGCTGCCCTTCGACGCGGCATGGCGCGAGATGATGGGACGGCCGGTCGCGGTCGCCAGCCTTCTGATCGCGATGCAATGGCTCGCGCTCAACCGCGACGCGGTACGGCGGCAATGGCAGGCATGACAAGGGAGTGTCGATGACCCGCAAGGTGGCGATGATCACGGGCGTGACCGGCCAGGACGGTGCCTATCTGGCCTCGCTTCTGCTCGAGAAGGGCTATGCGGTGCACGGCATCAAGCGTCGCTCGTCCTCGTTCAACACGTCGCGCATCGACCACCTTTATCGCGACCCGCATACCGGTGATGTCACCTTTCGCCTGCACTATGGCGACATGACCGATGCGACCAATCTGATTCGCCTGCTGCAGGAGACCCAGCCCGACGAGATTTACAACCTTGCGGCGCAGAGCCATGTGCAGGTGAGTTTCGAGACGCCGGAATATACCGCGAACGCCGATGGCATCGGCACGCTCAGGCTGCTCGAGGCGATGCGCATTCTCGGCCTCAGGAACAAGACGCGCTTCTACCAGGCCTCGACCTCTGAGCTCTACGGCAACACGACCGAGCGGCCGCAGAGCGAGACGACGCCGTTCCAGCCGCGCAGCCCCTATGCCGCCGCCAAGCTCTACGCCTATTGGATCACCGTGAATTACCGCGAGGCCTATGGCTTCCACGCCTCGAACGGCATCCTGTTCAATCACGAAAGCCCCCTGCGCGGCGAGACCTTCGTCACACGCAAGATCTCGCGCGCGGTCGCGGCAATCACGCTCGGCCTGCAGGACCGGCTCTGGCTCGGCAATCTCGATGCGATGCGCGACTGGGGCCATGCACGCGACTATGTGGAGGGCATGTGGCGGATCTTGCAGCAGCCGACGCCCGACGACTATGTGCTCGCGACCGGCGAGAGCCACAGCGTGCGCGAATTTGTCGAGCTTGCCTTCGCCGAGGTTGGCCGATCCCTGCGTTGGCAGGGCCAGGGCCAGGGCGAGCGCGGCCTCGATGCCAGTGACGGCAAGGTGCTGGTCGAGATAGACCCGCGCTATTTCCGTCCGACCGAGGTCGATCTGTTGCATGGCGACGCCAGCAAGGCGCGGCATCGCCTGGGCTGGCGCCACCGCACCTCGTTCCGCGAGCTGGTGCGCGAGATGGTGGCCGAGGACCTCAAGTTGATGCGCTCGGAGCAGCGGCCGACCCATGAATGAAGCGCCGATTCTTTATGATCTTGCGGGCAAGCGCATATGGGTCGCGGGCCATCGGGGTCTTGTGGGCTCTGCCCTGGTGCGCCGGCTTGCAAGCGAGCGCTGCACGCTCGTGACCGTGGAGCGGGGCACGCTCGAT
>VGET01000223.1 GCA_016869195.1 Alphaproteobacteria bacterium
CGCGAGGCTGAGCGTGATGTTCTCCAGCGCGCGAAGGCCCCCGAAGCGAACGCTCACATGTTCGGCTTCGAGGGCCCCCGTAACAATCGCTTCGGTCACGTCGGCTTAGAACGTCACCTCCGGAACCTTCTCGACGCGCGTGCGCTCGAGCGCCTTGTGCTTGCCGTTCTGGATCTCGATGACGAGCTGCGGGCGATTGAGGTTGATGTGCCATTCGGGGCTGAACGTGGTGAGGCCCGAGACCAGCGGCTCATCCTTGAACTTCTCGATCTCCATCGCGACCTTCTTCGCCTCGAACGTGCCGGCACGCTCGACCGCGCGCGCCCAGGTCTCGATGATGCCGTAGCCCGAGAGCATGTAGGACGTCACCGGCGGCCCACCGTATTTCGCCTTGTACTTGTCCATCACCGCCTGCACGGCGGCGTCCGGGTCATCGCCATAGATCGAGCCCATGGTGAAGACGAAGGCGTTCGAGAGGTCGGGCACCGCCTCGATCCAATAGCTGCCATCGAGCGAGTTCGGCATGACGATCGGAATGGTGATGCCGGCCGCGCGGATTTGCCGAATGATCGGCGGGCCGCCCGGGCCGCCGGGGAAGAGAATGAACTCGGCGTCCTTGGCCGCCTTGATGCTCGAGATCTGGCCGGGAATCTGCGTGTCGGTCTGGCCGTTGACCGTATCCTCGCCCGCGATCGTGCCAAGCCCATCGGCCCAGCGCGCCTTGAAATATTTCGAGATCGACTTGGTGTACTCGACCTGCACGTCGTTCAGGATGAAGGCCTTCGTCCAGCCCCGCTTGGCCGCCCACTCGGCGATGGTGGCGCCTTCGCCCGGCGTGCCATTGCCCATGGTGAAGGCGAGGTCGCCAATGCCCTGCACGCCGAACTTCGGATCGCCGGCGCAGAGCGAGAACGCGATCTTGCCCTTGGCTTGCGCGGTAATAGCCGCAGGCGAGCCGAAGTCGAAATCGCAGGTCACGAGCACCAGTTCCGCCCCCTGCTCGAGCACGGCAATCGCGGCGTTGGCACCTTGGGCGGGGTCCGACTTGGTGTCGGCGGTCACCACCTTGATCTGCTTGCCGAGCAGGCCGCCCTTGGCGTTGATGTCGTCGATCGCGAGCTGGGCGCCCTTGAAGGGCGCGTCGTCATAGGGCGCGATGAAGCTCGAAAGGGCGATCGCGGCGCCGACCACGACCTCGTTGTCGGCGGCCTGCGCGCTGCCCGCGCCGAGGCTCAAGGCGAGCGCGCTGCCCGCCATGAAGGCTGTCAGTTTTCTCATTTAAGGCTCCCTGGATGAAATCGGTTAGGTGCGTTCTTATGCCCCCCGCCGAGTGGTCGCCTAGCAAGGCGGGATGGCGCATTCAATCATCGCAAACTCGATCCGGCAATCACCCGCGCAGACGCGCCGTCTCTCCCGCATCGACCGTGCCGTCGGGCGTCAACGCCACACGGTAAACCTGACGCGCGCGGTCAGGGCTAACCCAGCCGGAGCGCACGTCGCGCGCCACCGCCTCGGGCGCGCGCTGCTCGGGCGGGCCATAACCGCCGCCCGCGGCCGAGATCGAGACGATACGCTCGCCCGGCTGGAGCGTGACCTGTGCGCAGGAGGGGAGCGGCGTCACAGTGCCATTCGCGCCCCGGCGGGATTGCCCGGCCGGCGCGCCGCTCTGCCCGCCACGCGTGCCCTTGGCGGCGTTGACCGCGCCGTCGCTGACATAGCCGATCTCGAGTGGCGCCTTGCTCGGGCCGAACTCGATCAGCGCCGAGAAGCCGCCGCGGAAGCGGCCCGCCCCCTCGCTGTCCGGTACGAGCACGCGGGTGTGCACGGTGAACGGGTGGTGCAGCTCGTCCAGCTCAACCGCATCGATGCAGCAGAGCCCGGCATTGCCGACATGGGCGATGGTGAGCCAGGCATCAGTGTGGGGCGCGGCCGCGCCACCGGTGAAGCCGAGGAAGACCTGATTGACGAAGCGCTGGCCATTGCGCGGGTCGATCCCTGAGATCACGCCGCAGCTCGGCGGGATGACCGCGCCACATTCCGCGAGGCCGATGCCGTCCTTGAGCTCGGCGAGCGCGGCCTGGGTCGCGTTGGCCACGCGGTCGGCGACGTTGGTGGTGGCGACCGAGCAGCTCGTCGGGTGCTTCGGGATGCCCACGACGCAGCCCTCGCGTAAGTGCAGGCGAAGGCGGCGGAAGGCGCCGGCGTTCTTCGGCACGTCATGGTCGATCGAGTTGAACACGCCGACCATGGCGGCGGTGCGCGCGCAGGCCTCGCTCAAATTCAGCCCGCAGGGCAGCGCGTCCGGATTGTCGCGCAGATCGACCTCGATCAGCGCGTCCTCGCGGTGCACCGCGACCATCGCCTTAATCGGGATGCCGGCATCGGGCGTGCCCGGAAACGCATCGTGCGTGGAGAGGCGCGTGGCGCGGCCGGACGGGATCTTGCGCACCGCCTCGATCATGCGCTGCTCGCTGTAGTCGAACCACTGGCGCGCATAGTCCTCGAGCGCGTCCCAGCCGGCCTCCTTCGCGAGCGCCATGATCTCGCGCTCGCCGATGCGCGCCGCGCCGAGCATCGCGAGGAAATCACCCCACCACTGGTCGGGCACGCGAATGCGCAGGCGGCACATGCGCACAATGTCCTCGATCGTTTCGTAGTTCCGCTGCACCTGCACGGCGGGGAAGATCAGCGCGCCCTCCTCATACACGTCGCGCGCGGAACCGTGATAGGTGGTCGGGATCGAGTTGCCGCAATCGGCCTGATGCGCCTTGGCGAGCAAGGTGAAGCGGTGGCGCCCATCATCGTCGATCACCGGCACGAGGAGGGTGTGATCGGCCGGGTGCGAGCAGCCGTGATAGGGCGAGTTGTGGAGATAGGCATCGCCGCGCTTCAGGCTCGGGTGGGTCTCGGCCATGTGGCGCGCCATCATGTCGGGCCCCGCGAGCACATGGATCGGCAAGCTCTCCGCGGTCGCCAGCAGTTCGTGAGTCCCCGTCACGATACAACAGGAGAAGTCGCGCGCGGTGTTGAGCACGCCTGAGCGCCCGGTGCGCATCAACGTGTTCGACATCTTGCGGCAAATGCCCTCGAAGCGGTTCGAGAGGAGGGCGAGCCGCACGCCGTCGAACCGATTCGTGCCGCTTGTCATCGGGATCTCTCACTCATCGATACTACCTTATGCGTCATGGCCGGGCTTGACCCGGCCATCCATCATGCAGCGGCGCGGCTGGCCCTGGATGGCCCGATCAAGTCGGGCCATGACGAAAAAATTGTATCATGCTCTCGCTCGCAATCGCGTGGTCTCCGCCTCATCAATCGTGAGGTCGGGCTTGAGCGCGACGCCATAGACCGAGCGGGCGCGTTCCGGCGATACCCAGCCCGAGCGCACGTCCTTCGCCACCGCCTCGGGCGCGCGCTTCAGGGGCGAGCCATAGCCGCCCCCACCCGCCGAGACCGCGACGATGCGCTCGCCCTCCTGGAGCGGAAACACGCCGCAGGAGGGCAGAGCATGCTGCTGGCCCTTGGCGTCGATCTTGTATTGGTTGGAGGGGCCGCCGGAGAGGCCGCCGCGCGTGCCCTTGGCCGCGTTGATATTGCCGTCGCTGACATAGGCGACGTCCATCGTGCCGCGATGGGGACCGTATTCGACATGGCCCGAAAGCGCGCCGCGGTGTGTGCCGGCACCTTCGGAATCGGTGGCGAGCACGCGGGCGTGGATCACCATGGGGAAGCGCAGCTCATCGATCTCGATCGAATCCATGCGGATCATGCCGGCATTGCCGACATGGCAAATCGTCATCCAGGCATCACAGTTTGGCGCGCCGGCGCCGCCCGTGGTGCCGAGCAACAACTGATTCACATAGGGCCGGTTGTAGCGCTGGTCGACGCCCGAGATGACACCGATCGAGGGCGGAAAGATCGCGCCGCACTCGGCCATACCGATGCCGTCCTTGATCTCGGCCATCGCCGCCTGAACCGGGTTCGAGATGCGGTCGGCGACATTGGTGGTCGCAACCGAGCAGCTCGTCGGGTGCCTGGGGATACCCACCACGCACCCCTCGCGCAAATGAACCCGCAACCGCCGATGACTGCCGGCGTTCTTGGGCACACGATGATCGATCGAGTTGTAGACGCCGATCATGGCAGCCGAGGTAGCGCAGGCCTCGCTCATGTTGAGGCCGCAGGGCTGGCTGTCGATGTTGTCGCGTAAGTCCACCTCGATGATCGCCTCATCGGGCTCGATCTCGACCGTCGCCTTGACCGGAATGCCATCGGCCGGCGTGCCGGGAATTGGGTCGTGCGTGCTCATGCGCGTCGCGCGGCCCTTGGGCAGCTTCTTGATCGCCTCGACCATGAGCGTTTCGCTGTAGTCGAACCACTGTATGGCAAACTGATCGAGCGTATCCCAGCCGATCTCGCCCGCGAGCGCGGTGATCTCGCGCTCGCCGATGCGCGCCGAGCCCATCATGGCGAGAAAATCGCCCCACCATTGGTCGGGCACGCGGATGCGCATCTGACACATGCGCACGATGTCATCGATCATCTGATAGTCGCGCTGCACCCGCACCGCGGGGAAGATCAGCGCGCCTTCCTCATACACATCGCGCGCGGTGCCGTTGTACGTCGTCGGGATCGAGTTGCCGCAATCCGCCTGATGCGCCTTGGCGAGCACCGAGAAACGATGGCGGCCTTCATTGTCCATCACCGGCACGATGATGGTGTGGTCCGCCGGGTGCGAGCAGCCGTGATAGGGCGAGTTGTGCAGGAACGCATCGCCCTTTCTCAGCTGGGGGTGGAACTCCTTCATGGTGCGGGCCATCTGGTCCGGCCCGGCAAACACGTGAATGGGCAGGCTCTCCGCCACGGCGAGCAATTCGCAATCCGCGGTCAGGATGCAGCACGAGAAGTCATGCGCGATGTTGATGACGCCCGAGCGCGCGCTCCGGAGCAGCGTGTTCGCCATCTTGCGGCAGATGCCTTCGAAGCGGTTCGAGAGGAGGGCGAGATGCACGCCGTCCATGCGGTCGCCCGATGTTGTTTGTGTCATGTCACACTCTCATGCCGGATCATTTTGTTCGTCATGGCCGGGCGTAGACCCGGCCATCCAGAGTCACGGTCGCCCTGGATGCCCGGGTCACGCCGCGCTGGCGCTCCGGCGGCCCGGGCATGACGGGTATGGGTTGCGTCGCTCTGCCTTGCGTCCAGGCTCGTTATCCCGCGCCTCCCACCTCGACCGAGAGTGAGCCTGAGGCGCGCTTGGTGCCGACGGAACCCGGCGGCAGCACGACCGTGGTGAACGCGCTGTCGACGATCGCCGGC
>VGET01000224.1 GCA_016869195.1 Alphaproteobacteria bacterium
TGACCAGAGTGAGGCGGAACGATGGCGATCGGAGGTGGCGGCGTACCCGGATAGCGCTGCACGTCTGCTTCGCGCCGCCGGGGGGCGCCAGGCGTTGGTCGAGAGCCTTCCATTAGCCGCGCAACGTGTCCTTCGCTCGAACGCATCGGACCTCAATGTTGCGACTCTCTGCCTCGATGTTCATGGGCCTGGCGCACTGCGCGCACTGCAGCACGCGCTGGAGTCCCAAGGATTGCGCCCACCGCAGCGATGGGGAACGGATGACGCGCGTCAGTTCGTGCTGGCGCTTGGATTTCCGTTGACCTTCGCAGGCGCCGCAAATCCCCGACCCGCGGCGGAACTCACTGTGGCTGGACCGCGGCCACTCCCGCCCTTGCACGACTACCAGGAGGCGGCTCTTGGCGAGTTGCTTCGCCTTATAAGTACAGACGCTGATCGCCGCCGTGCTGTACTGAGTCTTCCCACGGGTGCGGGAAAAACGCGTGTGGCCGTGGAGGCCGCGACGCGATCGGTTCTCGTGGGCGATCGTCCTCTTGTCCTATGGGTGGCACAAACGGAGGAACTGGCCGAACAGGCCATCGAGGCTTTTCGCCATGTCTGGGCAGTGGAGGGTCTGGAAGCGACTGATCTGAGAGTAGTGCGCTTCTGGGGCGGTCAGCGGACGCCGCACGAAGCCGATGATGCCCAGCCGACGGTGGTTGTCGCGCTTGTTCAGACACTCGATGCCAGAATGGAACAGGACGACGCATCCTGGTTGTCGATCGCCAGCCTGGTAGTTATTGACGAAAGCCATCATGGCATAGCTCCGAGCTACACGCGGCTTCTCAATCATGTCGGTGTCACGACCGGCTCTAGGCAAGCAGCGCGGACGAAAGGCAGCAGCCGTGAACCTGTACTGCTGGGGCTGAGTGCGACTCCATTCCGGAGCAGCGGCGAGGAAGAGTCAGTTCGGCTCGCCGCGCGCTTTGACGCCAAAGTCATACCGTGGCAGCAACACGATCTCTACCTCAGGCTTCGTGAGGGCGGGATGCTGTCGCGCGTGGACATGTCGCAACTAGACATCCCCGAGCCGTTTTCTCTTACCCCCGGGGAAGTGGAACTCTTTAGCCAGTATGGCGAGATACCCGAAAGCGCGCTCGTTCGGTTGGCGGGAGTCGAAGGTCGGAACCAAGCCATTCTTTCAACGATCGAGGCTGCCTCGGAACGATCGATACTCGTGTTCGCCAACAGCGTAGATCACGCCGTCGAACTCACGGCTCGGCTCAGCTTGCGCGGCATCCGCGCTCGAGCGGTTAGCGGCGATACGGACAGATCCGCCCGCCGCGACGCCATATCCGCATTCAAGCGGGGAGAGGTCCGTGCGATCTGCAATGCCGTCGTATTCGCTACGGGGTTCGATGCACCGTAAGCGCTGTTCTGAGGCCCTTGTAGAAGCGGTGGCTTGATCGGGGTAGGAGGTCCTTAAGCACGTACGTAAGGGCATCCTGAAAATGAAGGTCGAGGTTCTGAGCGGCCCGGAGCGTCATCGGCGCTGGAGCGTGGAGGAAAAGGCGCGGATTGTCGGCGAGACGATGGCGGCGGGGACCCGGGTTTCTGAAGTCGCTCGGCGTCATGGTGTGAGCCGGAGCTTGATCTACGCCTGGCGTCGGGAGCTGCGTGGCGGGCGAGGCCCCGAACCTACCCAGCCGGAGCTCGTGCCCGTCGTTGTGGCCGCGACGGAAGGCTCAACGTCTCTCGAGCCGCGAAGGCAGCCGGCCGGTGTCATCGAGATTCTGTTGTCAGGCGGCACCCGGATAACGGTGCGCGGCCAGGTCGACGGCAAGGCGTTGCAGGCCGTGATGGCTGCGCTGCGGTCGGCATGATCGCGTTACCGGGTGGGGTTCGGATCTTGATCGCCACCAGGCCGATCGATTTCCGCAAGGGCATGGACGGCTTGGCGGCGGTGGTGAAGGAGCAGCTTCGCGCCGATCCGTTTTCGGGAACGATCTTCGTGTTCCGCGCCAAGCGCGCCGACCGGGTGAAGCTGATCGTCTGGGACGGGACCGGCCTCTGCCTGTTCGCCAAGCGGCTCGAGCAAGCCACGTTTCGCTGGCCGAAGATCGAGGACGGAGCGATGCGGCTGTCTCCCTCGCAGCTCGCCGCCCTGATCGAAGGTCTGGATTGGACCCGCGTGCGCGAGATCGATGTCCGCGTACCGACGGCAACGCGGTAGCCCCGCGACAGATCGACTCATATCCGCCGGTCTGACGCGTGCTGGTTCTTCGTCGGCGACAAGCTCGGTATATTGGCAGGCGTGAAGCTCGACGCCGACGATCTTCCGACCGACCCCGAGACGCTACGCGCCCTCATCATCGCCGAACGCGTGCAGCACGCCGAGAAGATCGCCCGGGTCGAGAGCGAGCGAGATCGGCTCCGCGCCATCATCCGTGAGCTGCAGCGCCATCGCTTCGGCCGACGCTCGGAGCGGCTCGATCCCGATCAACTGGCGCTGGCGCTCGAGGATCTGGAGCAGCTGCTCGCCGCCGCCGAAGCCGAAGAAGCCCGCACGACGGGCAAGCCCGCAACGGAGCGCCCGAAGACGCGGCGGAAGACCAACCGCGGCGATCTACCGGCGCACCTGCCGCGGATCGAGACGCTGATCGACATCGCAGATCGAGCCTGCCCGTGCTGCGCTAAGGAGATGCACAGGATCGGCGAAGACGTCGCCGAGCGTCTCGATATGATCCCAGCCCAGTTCCGGGTGCTGGTCGTTCGCCGGCCCAAATACGCCTGCCGGTCCTGCCAGGGCACGGTGGTCCAGGCCCCGGCGCCGTCACGGCTGATCGAAGGCGGATTGCCGACCGAGGCGCTGGTGGCCCATGTCGTGGTCGGCAAATACGCCGATCATCTGCCGCTCTATCGCCAGGCCCAGATCTACACGCGTCAGGGCATCGCGCTCGATCGCTCGACCCTGGCCGACTGGGTCGGCCGAGCCGCCTGGTTCCTGCGGCCCTTGCACGAGCGTCTTCTCGAGACTCTCAGGCGATCGACCAAGCTTTTCGCCGACGAGACGACGGCCCCGGTCCTCGATCCCGGACGCGGTCGAACCAAGACCGGCCAGCTCTGGGCCTATGCCCGGGACGACCGGCCTTGGGGCGGCCCGGCGCCGCCGGCGGTGGCTTATGTCTATGCGCCCGACCGCAAGGCCGAGCGCCCCATGGCGCATCTCCAGGGCTTTCGCGGCGTCCTGCAGGTCGACGGCTACGCCGGCTACCGTACACTGGCCGAGGCTGGGCAAGTCCAACTCGCTTTCTGCTGGGCGCATGTCCGACGGCGCTTCTATGAGATCGCCCAGTCCGGCGCGGCTCCCATCGCCACCGCGGCGCTCGCGCGCATCGCCGAGATCTACGCCATCGAGGCCGGGATCCGCGGTCAAAGTGCCGAGGCACGTCATGCGATCAGACAGGAGAAGACCAGGCCGCTGATCGACGGCCTGAAGACCTGGCTCGACGCTCAGCTCGCCGCCGTCTCGCAGAAAAGCGCCATGGCCGAAGCGATCCGATACGCCCTGGTCCGCTGGTCGGGCCTCATCCGCTTCCTCGACGACGGTCGCATCGAGATCGACTCAAACCCCGTCGAGCGCACCATCCGTCCCATCGCGCTCAACCGCAAGAACGCCCTCTTCGCCGGATCGGACGGCGGAGGCGAACACTGGGCCATCCTCGCTTCGCTGATCGAGAGCTGCAAACTGAACGCCGTCGATCCGCAAGCCTATCTCGCCGAGGTGCTCGCGCGCCTCGTCGCCGGGCACCCAGCCAACAGCCTCGACGATCTTCTGCCCTGGCAATGGGCCGCTAATCGGCCCATTCAAAGGGCCGCGTAGCACCGCTTACGATGCACCCAGTGTTGACATGGTTCTGATAGCTCGACCTGTCGTCTCCCCGGTCCGATTCATGCAGATGGTTGGCCGGGGGCTTCGTGGACCGAAGAACGGTGGAACGGAACGATGTCGGGTTGTCACTGTGAGAGACAACATTGAGGGTTACGCTGATCGAAATCCGCTGGATTGGTGGCGTAAGTACTACGAGTGAGTTCTCCTGAGTTCTCTACGGTCAAAACTCCCGTCTGGACCTTGATCCCGCCATACTGGTCCCTCCTCTTGTGGAAGGTTGCGCTGCTGATCCGGTGCTAGCGGCACACATCGAAGGTCAACTGCCATAGCGCTTCGACTACCTCAGGATCTGAATAGGCGCCGTTCACCATTACGGAGCTTCCGGGGCCGATCCCCGCAACGCCCTCAATCTCCCAAAGGCCGCACTGGAACTCTCGAGTTCTAAACGTGTCCTCTGACGTTGTTTGAACTCGCTCTACCGCCGCATGGTATGTGGCAAGCCACTCGGTATCCTTCGCGGGTTGAAACTTTTCATGAAACGCCGTGCGGACCTCTTGGGCTCGTTCTTCCCTCATTTTTCCCTCGCTCAAGAGCGCTAGTTTTGACGCCACTTTTAATTGTAGACAAGGTCTGCGCGAGGCCAATGACAATGTGGGTGACTTCGCTAGGTCGGGATGTAGGGCCGTTGAAGTGGCTCCAGCCGAGCTCGCCAGGATGTCGCTCGTCCGCCTCTGTTCAGCGTCCGGAGATCCAAGTACGATTTTTCTTATGAAGACATCACGAAACTTGTAGGCCATGCCAATACTACTTGCATGGCTCGGAAACACGGACCTGCGGGCCTCAGAAGGCTCGACCGTCGATGGCCCGGGTCCAATTCTCAGCGCAGCAAAGGCAATGTCGTTCGCTGCCGTGCACCTGCTATCTGATCATGGTCCGCAAAAGACGAAAGCGTATGCTCAGTGGCTAGAGAGCCAGGTCGATGGCTCGGTCTTTTCTCATTCTACTAAGCTCACAAGTCCGACCAGCTTCGAAGAGATCTATCGTGCCGCAGACCGTGTCATCCAGGAGGTGAAGGCGGCCGCTGCGTCCGAGCCGCTAACATTCCATCTGAGCCCCGGCACGCCGGCGATGGCAGCTGTCTGGATCGTCCTCTCCAAAACGCGGCACCCTGCCGTCCTTATAGAGTCCTCCAAGCAGCACGGAGTGAAGGAGGTCCGTATTCCCTTCGAGATGTCGGCCGAGTTTGATCGGCCCCCATCGAGTGGTCCAGATGGAATGTTAGTTCAGAGTTGGCCGTTGCGCTAGTTGGAGCGTGGCCGGCGAAGCCGATCGGCGTAGCGCAGCCGGCCATGCGGCGAATGCAGGCAC
>VGET01000225.1 GCA_016869195.1 Alphaproteobacteria bacterium
TGTTCGGGCCATCCAGGGCGGCCGCACAAATTGTAGCCCTTTGCCCTGGATCCCCCGGTCAATCCCCCGATCAAGTCGGGGGAGGGGGATGACGGGAAAAATGCGGCCGCATGCTTTTTCCGTCGTCCTCCGGTTCGCTGCGGTCGAAGCCGGGGGACCCAGGGCCGCGGGCACCGCCGATTCTCCGGTCATTCCACGGCGGCGTCCGCGTCGACCGCGGAATCCATCGTCCCGCGTGCTTGTCAGCCCATGGATCGGCCGTTAATAGTCATCGCTCTTTCCAAGGGGCGATGATGAGCACGCGGCGGCGCAAATTCTGGGGCTGGGGCTATGAGGACCAGACGCTGGCCGAGGCCGACGCGAGGAAGGTCGCGCGCTTCGTCGCCGGCCGCACGGGCACGACGCCCGGCGCCTATCGCGCGCCGCCGCGACTCGAGGAGATCACGCTCAAGGCGCCGCGAGTCGCCGCGCCGACATCCTTAAAGTCAGTTGTGAGTGACACGGTGTATGACCGTGCGGCGCATAGCTACGGCAAGTCCTACCCGGATTATGTGCGCGCCTTCGCCCGCGACTTCGGGAACGCACCCGATCTCGTTGCTTTTCCTAAGACCGAAGCGGATATCGCCGCGCTCCTCGATTGGGCCGGCGCGGCCGATATCGCGGTCATTCCCTATGGCGCGGGCTCGAGCGTGGTCGGCGGCGTCGAGCCTGTGGTCGGCGCCGCGTTTAAGGGCACCCTCTCGCTCGACATGGCCGGGCTCAACAAGGTGCGCGAGATCGACACCACCTCGCGCGCCGCGCGCATCGAGGCCGGCGTCTATGGGCCCGCGCTCGAGGCCCAGCTCAAATCGTCGGGCCTGACGCTCCGCCACTTCCCGCAGAGCTTCGAGTTCTCGACCTTGGGCGGCTGGATCGTGACACGCTCGGGCGGGCACTTCGCGACGCTCTACACCCATATCGACGAGCTGGTGGAGAACATCCGGACCATCACGCCCAACGGTGTGATCGAGAGCCGGCGTCTGCCGGGCTCGGGCGCCGGCCCCTCGCCCGATCGCCTGATCATGGGCTCTGAGGGCGCGCTCGGCATCGTCACCCAGGCCTGGGTGAAGCTGCAGGAGAAGCCGCGCCATCGGGCGTCGCGCACCTATTTCTTCGACGATTTCCTGAAAGCGGCGAACGGGCTCCGCGCGGTCTCCCAGGCGGGACTCTACCCGGCCAACAGCCGCCTGGTGGACGCGGAGGAGTGCGCGCTCGCGGGTGTCGGCCAGGGCGAGCGGCATCTCGTGGTGTTGACCTTCGAGTCCGGCGATCACCCGGTCGAGCCCTGGATGGCGCGCGCGGAGGAGTGCCTGCGCGATCATGGCGGCGTGGTTGCGGCCTCTATCGGCGCCGGCGCGCGGGACGCCACCGCCGACATCTGGCGTGAGGCGTTCATCCGGGCGCCCTTCAACCGCGAAGGGATCATCGCCTGCGGCCTGATGCACGACACCTTCGAGACTTCGATCACCTGGGAGCGTCTGCCCGACTTCCATGCCAGCGTGAAATCGGCGACCGAGCGCGCCGTTCAAGACGCAACAGGCAGGCCCGGCCACGTCACCTGCCGCTTCACCCACCTTTATCCCGACGGCCCCGCGCCCTATTTCACCTTGCACGCGACGCCGACACCGGGGCGCGAGCTCGAGCAGTGGCGCCAGATCAAGACCGCGGCGTCTGACGCGCTGATCAGGGCCGGCGGCACGATCACGCACCATCACGCCGTCGGGCGCGACCACATGCCCTGGTATGAAAAGCAGCGCCCCGCCCTCTTCGGCGCCGCGCTCGCCGCCGCGAAGCAGGCGCTCGACCCGAAGGGCATCCTCAATCCGGGCGTGCTCGTGCCCGCGCGCAACCGATGATTACGAGCCCCGCGCTCGCCGCCTTCAAAGCCGTCATCCCGGGCGGGCGCGTCGCGACCGACCGGGGATCCGTGGCCGCGCATCGCGCGGATGGAACCATGGATCCCGGCTTCCGCCGGGATGACGATCGAGTGAGTTTGCGCGTCGCGCGCGACCAAAGCGAAATCAGTCGGTGCGGGTGGGCCCGTGCCACCCAAGGAGACCAGAATGACCGAGGCGCTTGAGAAATTCCGCATGTTCATCGGGGGCGAGTGGTGCGAGGCCTCGTCGGGTGAGTATCTCGAATCCTTCAACCCCTATACCGGCAAGCCCTGGGCGCTGATCCCGCGCGGAAAGGCGGAAGATGCCAGGCGCGCGGTCGCGGCCGCGAAGCAGGCGTTCACCGCTGGCGATTGGCCCAAGATGAACGCGACCACGCGGGGCGCCCTCATCCGCAAGCTCGGCGACCTGATCGCGGCGAACGCGGAGCGGCTCGCGCGCCTCGAAGTGCGCGACAATGGCAAGCTCATCGCCGAGATGCTGGCGCAGCTCCGCTACATCCCGCAGTGGTACTATTATTTCGGCGGGCTCGCCGACAAGGTTCAAGGGTCCGTGATCCCGACCGACAAGGCCGAGATGTTCAACTACACGCGCTATGAGCCGCTCGGCGTGTGCGTGCTGATCACGGCCTGGAACTCGCCGCTCCTCCTCCTCGCCTACAAGCTCGGGCCGGCGCTCGCCGCGGGCAACACCGTCGTGGTGAAGCCCTCGGAGTTTACCTCGGCCTCGACGCTCGAATTCGCCAAGCTGGTGCAGGAGGCGGGCTTCCCGCCGGGCGTGTTCAACGTCGCGACCGGGCTCGGCGCCGAGGTCGGGGAGGCGCTGATCACGCACCCCGACGTCGCCAAGGTCGCCTTCACCGGCGGCAGCACGACCGGCAGCCACGTCTATCAGACCGCGGCGAGGGATTTGAAACGCGTGACCCTCGAGCTCGGCGGCAAATCGCCCAACATCGTGTTCGAGGACGCGGTGATCGAGGACGCGGTCAAGGGCGCGGTCTCGGGCATCTTCGCCGCGACCGGGCAAACCTGCGTCGCGGGCTCGCGCCTGTTGCTGCACGAGAAGATCTACGAGCCCTTCATGGATAAGCTGCTCGCGCTGGCCAAGACCGCGCGCATGGGCGACCCCTCATCGATGGAAACACAGGTCGGGCCGGTCACCACGCGCCCGCAATATGAGAAGGTGCTGAAGTACATCGACATCGCAAAGGATGGCGGCGCCACCTGTGTGCTCGGCGGCCACGCCGCGCAGCGCCCCGAATGCGGCGAGGGCTGGTTCGTCGAGCCCACCATCTTCAAGGACGTCACCAACAAGATGCGGATCGCGCAGGAGGAGGTGTTCGGGCCGGTGCTCTCGATCATCAAGTTCAAGGATGACGAGGAGGCGGTGTCGGTCGCGAATGACGTGATCTATGGCCTCGCCGCCGGTGTGTGGACGCAGAACATCCGCCGCGCGATCAAGGTGACCGAGAAGCTCCAGGCCGGAACCGTGTGGGTCAACACCTATCGCGCGGTCAGCTTCATGTCGCCCTTCGGCGGCTATAAGCGCAGCGGCCTCGGGCGCGAGAACGGCCAGGACGCGATCAAGGAATATCTCCAGGTCAAGAGCGTGTGGATCTCGACCGCGACCGACGTGCCCAACCCGTTTGTGATGCGCTAGGGTGTGTGCAGAGCGAAGTGCTTGCTCAAACCGTCGTCCGCTGGCGTGCCAAGGGCACGACCAGAGGACCCATGGCTCAGCGTACGCGGGACGTTGGATTCTCCGGTCGGCGCAAACGCCGCCGGAGAATGACGAGGGAAAATCATGAGGCAACCACTTTGCGCGTCATCCCCCTCCCCCCTTGAGGGGGAGGGTTAGGGTGGGGGGGACTGGCGTCACTACAATTGGGCAGCACCGAAGGTGACAAAGCCTCTCCTCCTCACCATTGGCGAGCCGGGCGGCATCGGTGCCGAGCTGGCGCTGAAGGCCTGGCATGCGCGCGGGGAAAAGGCCGTGCCGGCCTTCGCGCTGCTCGATGAGCCGGCGCGCGTGGAGACCATCGCGAGGTCGCTCGGCCTCGCGTGCCCGGTCATCGCCATCAAGAAACCGGCCGAGGCGAAGGACGCGTTCGCGCGCGGCCTGCCCGTGCTGCCGCTCGGCATGAAGGTCGACGCGACGCCGGGCAAGGCCGAGGCGAAGAACGCGCCGGCGGTGATCGCGGCGATCGAGCGTGCGGTCGCGCTGGTTGCGGACGGCGAGGCGGCCGCGCTCGTGACCAACCCGATCCAAAAGCAGAGCCTCTACGAGGCGGGCTTCAAGCACCCGGGCCACACCGAGTTCCTGGCCGCGCTCGCGGGCGGCACGGTCGAGCCCGTGATGATGCTGGCGTGCGAGCAGCTTCGCGTCGTGCCGGTGACGATCCACCTGCCGCTGGCAAAGGCGGTCAGCGTGTTGAGCCAGGCCGCGATCGAGCATTGCGGGCGGATCACGGCCGCCGCACTCAAGCGTGATTTCGGCATCGCGAGGCCCCGCCTCGCGGTCGCCGGGCTCAACCCGCATGCCGGCGAAGGCGGCAGCCTCGGGCGCGAGGAGATTGAGATCATCGCGCCCGCGCTCGACAATTTGAGGCGTGAGGGAATCGCGGTGTCCGGGCCGCTCTCCGCCGACACGCTGTTCCACGAAGGCGCGCGGGCAGGCTATGACGCCGCGCTTTGCATGTATCACGATCAGGCACTCATCCCGCTCAAGACCATCGATTTCGACGGCGGCGTGAATGTCACGCTCGGGCTCCCCTTCGTGCGCACGTCGCCGGATCACGGCACCGCGCTCGACATCGCAGGGCGTGGTGTCGCGCGCCCGACCAGCTTGATCGCCGCGCTTCGCCTCGCCCGCCACGTGGCGGACACCCGCCAACGCACAGGACCACGCTCATGAGCCAGGCCACCCCGCCCGACGCCGAGGGCATGCTGCGCATCCAGCAATTCGCCGAGACCGCGCTCGATGAGCTCGCGCGCCGCGCCGAGAAGGACGGCATGGACCCCTTGCAGCTCCACCTTGCGATCTGCATCGCGACCATGGGCTACCTCGCCAACAAATTCGGCAAGGACAAGGCGGCCTCCCTGATCGAGCAATTGGTCGAGGTGGTGCGCAACCGCCCGACGAATTAAGGCGGACGTGCCACTGACGACTTGGGTCGACCGCATTTTTCGTCGTCATCCCCCTCCCCCGACTTGATCGGGGGATTGACCGGGGGATCCAGGGCCACAGAGATGATCATGCGGTTGCTCTGGATGGCCCGATCATGTATGGACGGCCCCGG
>VGET01000226.1 GCA_016869195.1 Alphaproteobacteria bacterium
TCCTTGATCGCGACGTGATTGGGGCGATCCTGGGTGACCGGGCGGTACTGCAATGGCGTGATGCCGGCGAAGGCGCGGAATTCGCGGTTCAGATGCGGCTGGTCGGAGAACCCACCATCCAGCGCGACGTGCGACCATTCGACGGGCGTGCCGCGTGAAAGCAGCTCGATCACGCCCTGGAACCGCCGGACGCGGCAGAACATCTTCGGCGCGACGCCAACCGAATCACGGAACAGCGCAATAAAGCGCTTGGCCCCATAGCCGGTCTTCTCGCGCACCGCGGCGATCCTCAGCAGGGCAGGCGATGCACTGAGCTGTCGGAGCGCGTAGGAAACGGCCGGGTGGTGCGCGCGCCGTTGCTCGAGCCTCGCCAACAGCGCACGCTCGATGAGGCGGAAGCGGGCCTCGGCTGTGCTCGCCTCCATCAGCCGCTCATGCAGCTCCCGCGCCCGTGCGCCCCAGAAATCGTCAAGTGCGGCATGGCGATCGGTGAGCAGGCTTGCGGGCAGGCCAAGGAGCGGCGCCGCGCCCCCCGGGCGAAAATGGACCCCGAGCACCGTCCGTGGTCGCGAGGTGTCGCGCACGGCGTAGCTGGTTTGCACGCCGCAGATCGCGGCACCCGAAAGCGCTTGACCCTCCCGATCCGCGTCGTCGGCGAAGCGGCGAAGGCGATCCCCGCCCAGATTGAAGAGAAGCGCGAAGCTGCCATTGGGCAACAGCCGCTCGCGCCGATGGGGCGCCTGATCGCCTTCGTTGTGCCAGAAGCACTCGATGAACCGGTCGAGCGGCGGGCCGGGCCTGTGCATCCGGAGCGTCATGATCGCAGCGTGCCGGTGTTCATGGCTTTCACTATAGCGCACCCGGGCCGCCGGGCCGATCTATATTTAATACATTGTGGTCATAATTACTTTCGTAATTCCATATCAGCCATGAAATCTCCGAGAAGTTTTGCATTTTTTTGGAATTACATTCGCGACAAGACGTAATGAGATTCTCAAAGCTGTTGTCTCCACCTTTAGATACTGGTGTCACATGATCCAATGTAGATGTAAAACGGTCCAATTGCTTGCCGCAATGCTGACATTTATAATTGTCTCGCTCGTATATTTTCAGACGATTCTCCCGATAATTGTAGTAATCGACATCATGTTCAGCAGATTGCGTGCCCTGGTCCAGGGCAAGCCGACGCTGCCGTTCCGTTTGGCAAAATTCCAACTCTTCGGGAAGCATCACGCGATAAAGCGTGCCGTCACGCGTAGGCTCCCCTTGCTTCCGAATTGCACCAATCTTTTCAAGTGCCTCGAACGTCTCCTGAACCTTGGCGTAACTGATGATGCCCCCTTGGCCGAAAGCTGACCTGACGACGCCGTCCTGCAAACTCTTCCTGCCGGCGCGAACAAGAGGCGTACCTTCGGCAAGAATCGAATGCCGAAGGAGGTACACATAAAATGCAGCCTCATACGGGCTGAGCTTCGGCATTAGTAGATCGACAAAATCTCTAACGATGTCGGGCAATTCGAGCCCGGAAACTGCTTGAACAGAGACTATTTCGCTCGCCATCTGGGCTTCCACTTTCAATTTTTCCAGGAGCCCCACAATTTGCTCGATTGTCTGCTTCACTGTTCGGCCTTCTGATCGTGTCAATCGGTAACCTAAACAAACCTACATCAATCGGGACGCTAGAGCATGAACGTAGTGCTGATCATCGCCGGCTTACTGGTTGCGATGAGGGCGCAATCAGTCACCCCTTCCAAGCCGGATCATTTGGTGCCCTGCCACCATAAACGCAGCGACGACGCCCTCCAGCCAGACCTGATCCTTGGTTGGGTGCGTCGATTGTGCTTCATTGGCGCCTTCTTCACGGCTCCTACCCTGAGAGAAGTCCATGTCCGCCCTGTTCAGCCCCTATCAGCTCGCCGGCCTCAGCCTGGAAAACCGCGTCGTGGTGTCGCCGATGTGCCAATACTCGGCGGACAATGGCTCGGCGACGGACTGGCACGTGATGCACCTCGGCCAGCTCGCGCTCTCGGGCGCGGGGCTTCTGATCCTCGAGGCCGCGGGCGTCGAGGCGCGCGGGCGCATCTCGCCCGGCTGTCTTGGAATGTACTCCAATGACAATGAGCGCGCACTTGAGCGCGTGTTGAACGTGGTGCGGCGGCATGGAAGGGCCAAGCTCGGCATCCAGCTCGCCCATGCCGGGCGCAAGGCCTCGGTCGATGTGCCCTGGCGCGGCGGCAAGCCGCTCAAGCCGACGCAGGGTGGGTGGGAGACAGTCGCGCCATCGGCGCTCTCCTTCGCCGACGGCTGGATCTTGCCGCAGGCGCTCGACCGCGCGGAGATGGACCGCATCATCGCGGCCTTCGTGCGCGCGACCGAGCGTTGCGTGCGCCTCGGTTTGGACGTCATCGAGCTGCATGGCGCGCACGGCTATCTCATGAGCGAGTTTCTCTCGCCGATCGCCAATCGGCGCACCGATGACTATGGCGGCAGCCTGGAAAACCGCATGCGCTTTCCGCTCGAGATCGCGAGCGCCGTGCGCCAGGCCTGGCCGCGCGAGCACGCGCTCGGCGTGCGCCTCAACGGCACGGACTTCACGGCCGGTGGAATCGTCGTCGATGAAACCGTCGCCGTCGCTGCAGCATTGAAGGCGCGCGGCATCGACTATGTCTGCATCTCCGGCGGCGGCAATTCGCCGAAGCAGCAGATCCCCGTGAAGCCGCACTATCAGGTGCCATTCGCCGCCGAGGTGCGCCGGAAGTCCGGGATCACCACCATGGCGGTCGGCATGATCACGAACGCGAAGGCCGCTGATCAAATCGTGACGAGCGGCGAGGCCGATCTTGTCGCGCTCGCGCGCGGTTTCCTCGATGATCCGCGCTGGGCCTGGCACGCGGCGGAGGCGCTGGGCGACGACATCAAGGTGGCCGAACAATATGAGCGCGCCCGGCCGAAGCTCTGGCCGGGCGCGAAGTTCGTCAGGCCCGAATTGCACCCTTAGCCGACGGGCGATCACGGCTTCGACATCTCCTCATGGCGCTTCTGGCGCCAGGCCTTGAACTCGTCCTCAGTGAGCGCGCCGTCCTTGTCGGCGTCGATGGCGGCGAATTTCTTGGCGCCGGCTGCGTCGTGTTCCTTGGCTTAGATCGCGCTGTCCTTGTCGGTGTCCATCTTGGCGAAGCGCTCGGCTATGCGCGCCTGCTTGCGCTCCTTCATGGCGGCATGGGCCTTGTCGTGCTCCTCGCTCGTCACCTTGCCGTCTGCGTTCAGGTCGAGCTTGGCAAACATCTTGTCCGCCTTGGCGCGGAACTCATCGAGCGAGAGCGCACCATCCTTGTCGGCGTCGAGCGTCTCGAACATGCCCTTGCCATGCATCCCATGATGCATGCCTTTGTGCATGCCGTGGTGCATACCATGAGGGCCACCGCGGCCGTGCCAGCGACCCTGCTTCATCTCCTCGGCCGTGACCTTGCCGTCCTTGTCCGCATCCATGCGGGCAAAGCGCTCGGCATGCGCCTTGGTGAATTCCTCGGCCGAGACCTTGCCATCGCTGTTCTGGTCCATCGCGGCGAAGCGACCACCCTTCTCATGCGCGTGCGCGCTGACATGAACAATCGCGCCGCCCGCCAGCGCCAAACCCGCGGCTGTTAGGACGAAAAAGGGAAATTTCATCACGATTCAATCCTCCGGAATGAGAGCGCCGATGAGGCTTCGTTATCTCTCACACGGATGAGATGGGCATACCCTGCGCCTTTAGAAGGGCGTTCACGCCCCGAAAGGCCGAGGCCAGCCGTTCCCGGTCGGCCGGATTCTTGAACGGGACGTCTCGCAGCTCGTCCGGTGCCATCGCCGGCGCCGCCGAGCCGGCCGCTTTGGCCGCCGCAACCGCCTCATCGCCCCGCCCGAGCAGGTAAAGTGCGGACATGAGATAAAGGTGCAGCGGCATGAACGTCCAAAGGCGAGCCAAGCCCGCACGGAGGGTGGAGACCGCTTCTTCGTAACGGCCGAGGCAGATGAGCGACTGCCCCTTGGTCCAAAGCATCCAGCCGCCATAATTGGGATCGAGCCGCATGGCCGCGTCGATCGCGCTGATTGCCTCCTCGTGTCGACCCGACCAGCCCAGAACCATCGCGCGAATGCCGAGGTTCCGCGCGTTGTTCGGCTCGGCCCGGATCGATCTCTCTGCATGAGCCAAGGCGTCCTCGTGCTGGAACTGCCACACCAGCACATTGGCCAGAACGGCATGTGCCTCACTCTCCGCGCCACCCAGGGCCGCCGCCCTCTCGGCGAGTGCACGCGCGCGCCCGAGCGTTGCGTCGCGATCGCGGCTCCAGAATTGGTTCCATAGCTGGAGATAGCATTCCGCGTTGATGGCATAGGCCCGAGCGTAGGACGAATCGACCGCGATCACCGCATCCAGCAGCTGGCGCGCCCTGGCGTTGCTCTCGGGCGTGAAGCGGAAATAGTGCTCCCGCGCGCGCAGGAAGAGATCGTAGGCCTCGACGCTCGCGGTTTCACTTCGGCGCGGGCCAATTCGCTCACGGGCGGTAAGCCGAACCGCAAGCGCCTCCACCACCTGGCTCGTCACCTTGTCCTGCAGCGCGAAGACGTCGGTCAGCTCGCCGTCGATGCGGTCAGCCCAGAGATGATGATCAGTGCCGGCCTCGATCAACTGCGCATTGATGCGCACCCGATTGCCCGCCTTGCGCACGCTGCCCTCGAGCACATAGCGCACGCCGAGCTCCTGGCCCACCTGCCGCACGGTGAACTGCTTCTTCTTGTAGAAGAACGACGAGTTGCGCGCGATCACAAAGAGCCCGCCGATTTTCGAAAGCTCGGTGATGATGTCTTCCGTCATGCCGTCGGCGAAATATTCCTGCTCCGGGTCCGCACTCAGATTGTCAAAGGGCAGCACGGCGATCGAGGGCTTGTCCGGTGGCAATGCGGGCGTGAGGATTGGCGTTGCGGCCGGACTCGTGGCGGCGATACCTATGCTGTAGGCGCCGACCGGCTCGGCGATATTTTTGAGCCGTTGCGCGCCGAGGTCTCGCACGTTGAATGCAAGCTTGCCACGCACCTGCCGATAGGCGTCCTCCGACAGGCAGATCCCGCCGGGCTCCGCAATTTCCTGCAGCCGGGCCGCGACGTTTACGCCATCGCCAAAGATGTCATCGTCCTCGACGATGATGTCGCCGAGATTGATGCCGATGCGAAAGCGAAAGC
>VGET01000227.1 GCA_016869195.1 Alphaproteobacteria bacterium
GCGACGCTGACGATTTCGGCGCGCATGGCAGGAGCCGGGCCGCCGGCGATGCCGGGCGCATCGTCAAGGCCCGGCGACGAACCAGGTGTCCGAAATCGGCGCGTCCCTTCGGGCTGCGGCGAAAATCGCCGTCTGCGGCGTCGAAGCCCTCGAGCGTATTCCCTGATACGCCCTTCGGACTTCTCCTGGCATACGGCGATTTTCGTCACGCAGCGCGGCTCATGAGGAGTTTCCAAACAGGCTCTAAGCCCCGGGATCAGTATTTGTTGGCGATCGGCAGCTCTTCCGAGGGGAAGAGCGTGATCACCCTGCAGCCCTTGTCAGTGACGATGACCTCTTCTTCGATGCGGGCACCGGAAAAGCCGTCCTTGGCCGGGCAATAGGTTTCGAGCGCGAACACCATGCCCTCCTTGATCTCGAGCGGGTCAGTCATCGAGACGAGGCGGGAGATGATCGGCCGCTCGTGCAGAAAGAGGCCAAGGCCGTGGCCGAACTGGAGCCCAAAGCACTCCATCTCATTGGCGAAGCCGAGCTGCTGTGCGGTCGGCCAGCAGGCCGCCACCTTGTCGGTGGTCATGCCCGGGCGGATCAGCGCGATCGACGCGTCGATCCATTCGCGCGCCTTCTTGTACGCGTCCTTCTGCGCATCGGTCGCGCGGCCGACATTGAACGTGCGGTAATAGCAGGTGCGATAGCCCATATAGGACTGAATGATGTCGAAAAAGGCCTGATCGCCCGGCCGCACGATGCGGTCGGTGAAATTGTGCGGGTGCGGGTTGCAGCGCTCGCCCGAGATCGCGTTGATCGCTTCCACCTGATCGGAGCCCATCTGGTAGAGCGTCTTGGTCGCGCTCGCCACGATATCGGCTTCGCGTACGCCGGGCTTCAGCTCCTCGAAAATCTGGTGATAGGCGCCATCGACCATCGAGGCCGCCTGATTGAGCAGGATCAGCTCATCGATGTTCTTGATCTCGCGCGCGTCCAGGAACACCTGCTGGCCATCGACCACCTTGATGCCGGCGCGGTCCAGCTCATGCATCATCGGCGGCTCGACGATATCGACGCCGACCGGCTGGCCCGCGACGCCATGTTCGACGAGGATCGCCTTGATCTCCTCCGCCGCCTTCTTCATCAGGCCGGCCGAGGGCGGCACGGCGCCGCGCAGGCCCAGCATGCCGGCGTGGAAGCATTTGGGATCGCTCCACGGCATGGTGCGGCGATGATGCGTCGCGGCCGAGCCGAAATCCCAGACATGGGGCTCCGCCGAGCCAGGCAGGAGCGCGTAGCGGCTCATCTTGTCGCGCGACCACTCGCCGATCACCGTGCTCGACAAATAGCGGATGTTGTTGGCATCGAACGTGAGGAGCGCGCCGAGGCCGGCCTTCGCCATGGCCTGGCGCGCGCGTGCCACACGGTAGTTGTGCAGCCGGCGAAAATCGATACGCTCCTCGAAATCGACCGCCATGTGGCCCGGCGCGGGCACGGCGCGGCCCCAATTGAAGCGCGGATTGATGTCGTCCGGCCGGACGATCCGGGGATCGGCGCTTGGCATGTCATTCATGGCTTGCCTCCAATCGCAGCGGCAATCGCCGCGCTCTGTCAGCCTCATGCCTCGACAGGCTCAGCATGAGGAGTTCAAGTCCGTTGCCTCATCCCGAGCTTGTCGAAGGATGAGGCGATGGAGTCAGCGTGGGCGGTCGCTCAGCATCGTGAAGAAGTGGAGCGGGACATCGCCGTCGACCAATTCCGGTCGTCGACCGATGAAATCGACGAGATAGGGCATCTTCAGATGCTCGTCGAGGTCTTTGCGAGTGCGCCAGTTCTCATAGAACATGAACATGCGCGGGTCATCGTCGCTGACATGGAGATAGTAGTCGATGCACCCGGCTTCCTTGCGCGTCGGGTCGACCAAGCCCAGAAGCACTTTTTTCAGCTCGGCCTCCTTGCCCGGCTTCGCCTTGACATAGGCGACGAGCGTCGTCATGCCTGCCACGTCTTCTTCCCCTATCGTTCGGTGTTCGCACGGATCGCGTATTGGCCCATCATAGCCGACCCGCGGCCACGCGACAGCCGCGAGCGGGGGCGTGGCGCCCGCTATTGGGCAATGAACCCGCCGTCGACCGGGATCACCGCTCCCGTGATGAAGGAGGCTGCGTCGGAGGCGAGAAACGCAATCAGCCAGGCCACCTCGTCGGGGTGGGCAAACCGGCCGAGTGGAATGGCGGCCGTATAGGCGGAGAGCCCGTCGGTCGGGTAAAGCGATGGGAAGCGTGTGCTGAGTGTTTTCACGACGTCATCGATCATTGGCGTGTCGGTGCTTCCCGGTGCCACGGCATTGACGCGGATGCCGTGGGCCGCGAAATCGAGCGCGGTGCTCTTGGTGAGCTGCGCCAGCGCGGCCTTGGACGCGCCATAGGCGGCATTGGCGCGCTTGCCGACAAGGGCCTGATCGCTGGCGTTGTTGACGATCACACCCCGTCCGGCCCGCATCATGTGCGGAATCACCGCACGCATGAGCAGGAAGGGCGCCTTCAAATTGATGGTCAGCACCCGATCGAGCTCTTCGGCTGAGGTATCGATGACGCTGCCGAGGCCGATGACTCCGGCGTTGTTGACCAGGATGTCGATTTGCCCCGCGCGCCCGATCAGGTTCTCAACGTGCCGTGGAATCTCGTCCAGGCGCGTGAGGTCCACATCGGGCAGGTCGAATCCGTAGACCTCGGCCCCCAGAGTCTTCAAACGCCGAGCAACCGCTTCGCCGATGCCGCGGCTGTGGCCGGTCACGAGCGCGACCCGGCCGGCAACCCCCGGCAGGGCATTGTTGCGCTCGTTCGCCACCGCGGCCAACCTAGGGAATCAGCACGGCGCGGCCTTTGACCTTGCCCTTGTTGAGGTCCATCAGCGCCTTGTTGGCGTCTTTCAGCTTGTATTCCTTGGTCGCGAGCTCGACGAGGCCGCGATCGGCCAGCGCCATCAGCTCCACGAGCTCGGCATAAGTGCCGACCAGATTGCCGATGATGTTCTTCTCGGTGATGATCATGGTCACCGCCGGAATCTCGATTTTCCCGCCATAGCCGACGATGTAATAGCTGCCGGCATTGCGGGTCATGGCGAGACCCTTGTCGATCGAGCCGCCCTCGCCGACGAAGTCGATCACCGCTTCCGCACCCTTGCCTTTGGTGAGCTTCAGAACCTCGTCGACCTCGCCGCCATCGGCCTTGACCACGTGGTCGGCGCCGCATTCCTTGGCGAGACCGAGGGCGAGCGCCGAACGATCAACCACGATGATCTCGGCGGCACAGAGCGCGCGCAGCACCTGAATGCCGATATGGCCGAGACCGCCCGAGCCGATGACCACGGCGTACTCGCCCGGCAACAGATGGCGCGAGGCCTTCTTGGCCGCGCGATAGGCGGTGAGGCCGGCGTCGGTATAGGGCGCGACCTCCTTGGGCGCGAGCGATTTCGGCAGCTTGATGAGCGTGCGCTCGCCGGTGCGCAGATATTCGGCATAGCCGCCGGGTGCGTTGAGCCCCGGGAAGCTCGATTGCTCGGCCTGCATGTCCTGCCCGCGCCGGCAGGCGAGGCAATGGCCGCTCGTCACGAGCGGATGGCAGACCACGGGGTCGCCAACCTTGACGCTCTCGACCGCCGAACCGACCGCCTCGACCCAGCCGGCGTTCTCGTGACCCATTATGTGCGGGAAATCTACATCGATCGTGCCGCGCCACACGCCCTCGACGATATGCAAATCGGTGCGGCAGACGCCAGCGCCGCCGATCCGCACGATCACATCGTTCGGCTTTTCGATCTTGGGGTCATCGACCGTCTCATAGCGCACGAATTCCGGGCCCTTGAGCTTGAGGTCATAGCGGTGCAGCACGGCAGCTTTCATGATGATCTCCCTTAGGCGCCTCGCGCCCGCTCAATTCAATCGTTGATTGGTCTCGGCGTGGAAGAGATGTACGGAATCCTCGCGCGGCTTGAGCGTGAGCACATCGCCCTCATTCGCGTGAATGTGGCGCGACACCCGGACGCACAGATCCTGCTTGGCGCCGATCGAACAGAGCAGGAGCGTGTCCGCCCCGGTCGGTTCCGTCAAGTTGACCCGTGCGCGGATCGCACTCGTCGTCCCATCGGGCGCGAGCAGCAAATCCTCCGGCCGAAGGCCAACGATCAGGGGGCCTTGGCTCGGCGTTGCGAAACCGAAGCGCTCGCCACCCTCAAGCTCGATCATCCCATCGCCGGCACGGCCTGACACGATGTTCATCGCCGGCGAGCCGATGAAGCCGCCGACAAAGGTATTGGCCGGGCGGGCATAGAGCTCATCCGGCGCGCCGACCTGCTCGATGCGTCCGCCGCGCAGCACCACCACGCGGTCGGCCAGGGTCATGGCCTCGATCTGGTCATGGGTGACGTAGACCGAGGTGCGCTGCAGCTCGCGGTGCAGGCGCTTGATCTCGGTGCGCAGCCGCGCGCGCAGCTCGGCATCGAGGTTGGAGAGCGGCTCGTCGAACAAAAATACCTTGGGATCGCGTACCAACGCGCGCCCGATCGCGACGCGCTGACGCTGGCCGCCCGACATCTGATGCGGGCGGCGCTTCAGAAGCTCGGTGATCTCGAGGCGCGCTGCGGCCTCGCGCACCTTGGCGTCGATCTCCATCCGTTCATGCCCGCGAATGCGCAGATTGAACGCCAGATTGTCGTACACCGACATGTGCGGATAGAGCGCATGGCTCTGAAACACCATCGCGACGTCGCGGTCCTTCGGTGCCACGCCGTTCATGGCGGCGCCGTCGATTGCAATGCGCCCCTCGGTTGGTGAATCGAGGCCAGCGATGATGCGGAGCAGGGTGGACTTGCCGCTGCCCGACGGCCCGACCAGCACGACGAACTCGCGGTCATGTACGGTCAGGTCGATCCCGCTCAGCGCCTTCATGGTGCCGAAGCGCTTCTCGACCCTCTCGACGGTGATTTCCGCCATGGCAGAACTTCCCTGTTACTTGAAGGCGCGCGCGAGGCGGCCGCGCGCCAAATAGCGCTCGAGAATGAAGGCGACGATTGATCTGCCCCCGTTGAACGGATCCACCTTGTAAGTTCATTTTGAACGAAAGGAGGATGTCGATGCCGAGGAAGAGGCACACGCCGGAAGAGATCGTTGCGAAGCTTCGTCAGGTTGA
>VGET01000228.1 GCA_016869195.1 Alphaproteobacteria bacterium
GGCCACCGGGGGGCACGGCAGGTTAATGTATGGCACCGGATTGGATGGGACCCACCGCGCGCCAATTGGATACACCGCCGCCCTCGCTGGCCAATCTTTGATTGAACCCGCGCACTCACGATTAGGACCAAGCGACCAGTCCTTGCACCTGATTAGGGGCGACGCAGCGTTTGGCCCAAATCGAGGATTTTCCGCTACGCGCGGTTGCCACGTGGTTGCCAGCGAGGAGAGCACCAGATGATCAACGGGCCTAAATATTTGAAATATTTGGTGAGCCCGGATGGAATCGAACCATCGACCACCTGATTAAAAGTCAGATGCTCTACCGCTGAGCTACGGGCCCGCCCAGGACAATCCGTCGGGTGCGCGGTGTAACACGCCATGGGGTGCCATCGCAAAGCCCAATGGGGGTGGCTGGTTCGCCGACGTCAGCTGTCAGCCCGTCCGGCCAGACCTTCTTCCGGCTCTGCTTCGGCCTCCGGCGCGCTCCGATAGGCGGCGAGGATCGACGCGGCCTCGGCGGCAAGGCAGGCCTGCTCGATCGCCTGCCTGAGCCGGGCCATCAGCGTCTGATAGAGGTGCAGATTGTGCAGGGTGAGCAGGATCGGTCCGAGCATCTCACCGCAGCGGAAGAGATGATGGAGATAGGCCCGCGAATAGTCGCGGCACACGGGGCAGCAGCAGGTGTTATCGATCGGGGCCGGATCGTCTTGGTGGCGCGCATTGCGGATGTTCAGCGTGCCCGTGCTGGTGTAGGCCCGTCCGGTTCGGCCGGAGCGGGTCGGCAGCACACAGTCGAACATATCGATGCCGCGCAGGACCGCTTCCACGATGTCGTCCGGCGTGCCGACACCCATCAGATAGCGTGGCCGGTCTTCGGGCAGGTGGCCGTCGAGCGCGTCAAGCACCGCCAGCATGCGTGCCTGCCCCTCGCCGACCGCGAGCCCACCGATCGCGTAACCATCGAAACCGATCTCGCGCAGGGCCGCCGCGGATTCCTGGCGTAGCGCCGGATAGACGCTGCCCTGAACGATGCCGAGCACGCCCTGCCCCTCGCGGCCTTGGAACGCCGCCTTGCTGCGGGCGGCCCAGCGCATCGAGCGGCGCATGGAGGACGCGGCATCGGCCTCGCTCACCGGATAGGCCGTGCATTCATCGAGCACCATTTGCAGGTCGGAGCCGAGCTGGCCCTGGATGCGCATCGCGTCCTCGGGCGTCAGGCGCCAGCGCGAGCCGTCGAGATGCGACTGAAAGGTGATGCCGTCCTCATCGATCGCGCGCAGCTTGGCGAGCGACATGGCCTGGAAGCCGCCGGA
Source organism: Alphaproteobacteria bacterium (assembly GCA_016869195.1). GTDB lineage: Bacteria > Pseudomonadota > Alphaproteobacteria > UBA828 > UBA828 > SHWC01. The sequence goes on from VGET01000228.1 coordinate 1,317, forward strand.
ATCGGTGAGGATGGTGCGCGGCCAATTCATGAAGTGATGCAGGCCGCCGAGCCGGGCGATGCGTTCGGCGCCGGGGCGAAGCATCAGATGGTAGGTGTTGCCGAGCACCACCTCGGCGCCCGCAGCGATGAGCTGCTCGGGAAGAATGCCCTTCACCGTGCCGGCCGTGCCGACGGTCATGAAGGCCGGCGTTTCGACCGTGCCATGCCCGGTCGTGAGGCGCCCGCGCCGGGCCTTGCCATCGCGGGCCTTGAGCTCGAAGCGGATCATGGGTGCTCGGGCTCGATCAGGCAGGCATCGCCGTAGGAATAGAAGCGATAGCGCGCCTCGATTGCATGCGCATAGGCGCGCTTCATGCGCTCGTGGCCGCCAAAGGCCGCCACCAGCATGAACAGCGTCGAGCGCGGCAGATGGAAGTTCGTCATCATCAGATCGACCCGCTTGAAACGATAGCCCGGCACGATAAAGAGATCGATCGGTCCGGAAAACGGGGCGACCACGCCATCATCCCGCGCGGCATGCTCGAGCGTCCGTACGCTTGTGGAGCCGACCGCGGCGATGCGCCCGCCTGACGCGACCGCCTCATTGATGCGCTGCGCTGTGGGCCGACTAAGCACCGCCAGTTCGGCGTGCATGACATGAGCGGCGGTATCCTCCGCCGTCACCGGCAGAAACGTGCCGAGCCCGACATGGAGCGTGACGAAGGCTCGCCCGATGCCGCGCTTTTCGAGCGCTTCGAACAGGGCCTCGGTGAAATGCAGCCCAGCGGTCGGCGCAGCGACCGAGCCCTCATGGCGGGCGTAGATCGTCTGATAGTCGTTGTTGTCGCGGGCATCGGCGCCCTCCGCGCGCGCAATATAGGGTGGCAGCGGCATGGTGCCGTGGCGAGCCAGGGCCGCACTGAACGCCGCTTCGTCGCCACCAAACCGCAGCGTCACCCGCCCAGCCTCCCTCGCCTCCACGGTCGCGGCGAAATCATCGGCAAAGCGGATGACGTCGCCAGGCTTCAGTCGCTTCGCTGGCCGCGCCAGGGCGTCGTAGCGGCCCGGCCCCTGCCGCTCAATCAGCGTGACTTCGACATTGGCGAGGCCGCGGCGGCCGAACAGGCGCGACGGGATCACACGTGTGTCGTTCAGCACCAGAAGATCACCCGGCCGCAGCAGCGCGGGCAGGTCGAAGACATGGCGGTCCGAGAACGCAGCACCGATATGCAGGAGGCGCGCCGAATCTCGCGGATCCGCCGGCCGGGCGGCGATCAGCTCGCGCGGCAGCTCGAAATCGAAAAGCTCGACTCGCAACGGCGCCTAAGGCTTCTTCTTGGACGCCGGTCCGCGCGCGGGGCCGACATGGCGGGCGAGCCGGGTCACCACCTCGGCCGGAACAAAGCTTGAAACATCACCGCCCAGCATCGCGATCTCCTTCACGAAGCGCGACGCGATGAACTGATGATGCTCGGAGGCCATGAGGAACACGGTCTCGACATCGGGGTTGAGCCGGGTGTTCATGCCCGCCATCTGGAACTCGTACTCGAAATCCGAGACCGCGCGGAGGCCGCGGATGATGACCTGCGCGCCGACCGACATGGCGAAGTGCATGAGCAGTGAATCAAAGCTTCGCACCTCGATCTTCTTGCCATTAATCGCGAGCGGCGCGACGCAGTGATTGACCAGCTCGACCCGCTCATCGAGCCCAAAGAGCGGCCCCTTCCCCGCGTTCACCGCGACGCCGACCACGAGCTTGTCGACCAGCGTCAGGGCGCGCTTGATGATATCGATGTGGCCGAAGGTGACGGGGTCGAACGTGCCAGGGTAGATGCCGGTGCGTTGCGCTTTGCTCACGCCGTGTCTCCCTCGTCTTCGATCGCGGCGCCATTGCCTTCGCTGACGCCGTTCTCCGCGTCCTCGGCCAGGCGCGCGACCGAGACCACGCGCGTGTCATCTGGCAGGCGGAAGACGCGGACGCCGAGCGTGTTGCGGCCGGCGATGCGGATGTCATCGACCGGGCAGCGAATGAGCTGGCCGTTGTCGGTCACCAGCATGATGTGATCGGTCGACGCAATCGGGAAGGCAGCCACCACCTGGGCGCCACGGCTGATGTCGATGTTGATCACGCCTTTGCCGCCGCGCCGCGTGATCCGGTACTCATAGGCCGAAGTCCGCTTGCCGAAGCCGTCCGACGTGACGGTGAGGACGAACTGCTCTTCGGTGCCGAGCCGCTGAAATAGCTTGAGATCCGTCGGCTCCTCCGCGGGCTCGCCGCGGCGCGTGGCGCCGGACCATTTGAGATAGGCATCGCGTTGCTCGGTCTCGAGCTCGCTGTGTTTCAGGATCGACATCGAGATGACGCGATCGCCCTCCGCCAGCTCCATGCCGCGCACGCCCTGCGAGCTCCGGCCCTTGAACTCGCGCACGTCATCGACCGGGAAGCGCACGCAGAGGCCACCGGCACCCGCGAGCAGCACATCGTCATTGGTGCTGCAGAGCTGCACGCCGACGATGCGATCGCCCTCATCGAGCTTCATCGCGATCTTGCCATTCGAGGGCACGTTCGCGAAATCGGCCGCGCTGTTGCGCCTGACCGTGCCCGCGCTGGTCGCGAACATCATCTGCAGGCCGCCCCAGGTGGTCTCGTCCTCGGGCATGGGGAGGAGTGTCGAGATGGTCTCGCCCTGCGAGAGCGGCAGCAGGTTAACCAGCGCCTTGCCGCGTGCCTGTGGCGCCGCGGCCGGAAGGCGATAGACCTTCAGCTTGTAGACTTTGCCGGCGGTCGAGAAGAACAGCACCGGCGTATGGGTGTTGAGCACGAAGACCTGCGAAACGAAATCCTCCTCGCGCGTGCTCATCGCGGCGCGACCCTTGCCGCCACGCCGCTGGGCGCGATAGGCCGAGAGCGGCACACGTTTGACATAGCCGGCGTGACTGACCGTCACGACCATGTCCTCGCGCTGGATCAGGTCCTCGACATCGGCCTCGAATTCGATCTCCACGATCTCGGTTCGGCGCGGCGTCGCGAATTCCTCGCGCGCCTTTTTCAATTCCTCCGCAAGCACCTCGCGCAGGCGCACGGGGTCCTGCAGGACGCGTATGAACTCCTTGATCTGATCGACGATGCCCTGCAGCTCCTCGGCGATCTTGTCGCGCTCGAGCGCGGTGAGGCGCTGGAGCCGGAGATCCAGGATGGCGCGCGCCTGCTCATCGGTCAGGCGGCAGGTGCCGGCGGGCGAGACCGCTTGGCGTGGGTCGCCGATCAGATCGATCAGGGGCTTCACGTCCTTGACCGGCCAATCTGTCGAGGTCAGCGCTTCCCGCGCCTCGGCCGGGTCCTTCGAGCGCCGGATCAGCGCGATCACCGCATCGATATTGGCGACCGCGACCGCAAGCCCGGCCAAGATGTGCGCTCGCTCGCGCGCCTTGGCCAGCTCGAAGCGGGTGCGCCTTGTGATCACGACCTCGCGGAAGGCGATGAAGGCCGCGATCACGTCCTTCAGGGACATCAGCTCGGGCCGTCCGCCATTCAGCGCCAGCATGTTGACGCCGAAGCTCGTCTGCAGCTGCGAATAGCGGTAGAGCTGGTTCAGCACCACATCGGCCTGGGCGTCGCGCTTCAGCTCGATCACCACGCGCACGCCGTCGCGGTCCGATTCATCGCGAAGCTCAGAGATGCCCTCGATCCGCTTCTCGCGCACCAATTCGGCGATGCGCTCGATCATCTTCGCCTTGTTCACCTGGAACGGGATCTCGGTGACGATGATCGCCTCGCGGTCCTTCCTGATCTCCTCGATCTCGGTCTTGGCGCGCATCACGATCGACCCGCGCCCCGTGTGATAGGCCGCGCGGATGCCGCTCT
>VGET01000229.1 GCA_016869195.1 Alphaproteobacteria bacterium
TTTTGAACGCGCTGATCGCGGCCGGCGGGCGCTCGTTCGAGGCGACGAGCTTTGTCTCGCCTAAGGCCGTGCCGCAGATGGCGGATGCCGCCGAGCTCTATGCCCGCCTGCCCACGACACACGGCCCCAATTTCGAGGCGTTGGTGCCGAACGAGAAGGGCTATGAGCGCGCGGTTGCGGCCGGGGCCAAGACCATCGCGGTCGTGGTCGCCGCAAGCGACACGTTCAACCGGCGCAACATCAACATGTCGCTCGACGAGGCGACCGCTGTGTGCGAGACGGTCGTGCGCCGTACCAAGCGCGAAGGCTTCCGCTCGCGCGCCTATGTCTCTGCGGTCGCGGCCTGCCCTTATGAAGGCGTGGTGCCGCCCGAGCGCGTGTTCCGGCTGACCGCTGCGATGTTCGACGCCGGCGCGGACGAGGTGGCGATCAGCGACACGATCGGCGCCGGCAACCCGGCGCAGATCGAGCATCTGTTCGACGTAACGACGCGTCGTCACGGGCCTGGGCGCATCGCCGGCCATTTCCACGACACGCGCGGCATGGGCCTGACGCTCGCCTGGTGCGCGCTTAAGACCGGCGTGCGCAAGTTCGACAGCTCAATCGGCGGCCTTGGCGGCTGCCCCTTCGCTCCCGGCGCCTCTGGCAATCTTGCGACCGAGGATCTCGTCTTCATGTTGAACGAGGCCGGGTTTGACACTGGCATCGATGTCGAAAAACTGCGCCCCGCCATCGCCGTTGCCGAACGCCTGACCGGCCAGAGCCTGGGCGGGCGCATCACGGGCTTCCTGCGCTCGCGCGACGCGCGGCGCTAAGCCAGGGCGAGCTGACCCCTCTTTCGATGAAAGGCCCTAAGGAATGAAAAAGATCGACGTCGCGGCGATCGCCGCCACCGCCCGCGCGCTCTATGGGCGAGAGCTCTCCACCGCCCAGAGCGCGACCATCGGCGAGATTATTGGGCAGCTCTCCAAGACCGCGACGATGACCGCTAAGCTTCAGCCGATGGAGGCCGAGCCCGCGCTGTTTGCCTTCAGCTTCGAGGCCGAGACGAAGGGCCCGCGCTCATGAGCGACGATCTTCTGGACCTTAACCTGATCGACATTGCCGGCCTGATCCGCAAGCGCAAGGTCTCCGCCGTCGAAGTCACCAAGGCGTGCATCGAGCGCATCGCGCGGGTGCAGCCGATCATCAACTGCTACATCCGGGTCGAAGCGGATCAGGCGCTGAGGGCCGCGAAGCGCGCGGACGCCGCGCTCGCCAAGGGCAAGGCGCTGGGCCCTCTCCACGGCGTGCCGCTTGCCCACAAGGACATGTTCTACCGCAAGGGCGAGCCGACCACTTGCGGCTCCGAGATTCGCCGCAAATACGTCGCCGATACGGACTGCACCGCGCTGAAGCGCCTGTTGGACGCCGGCAGCCTCTATCTCGGCGGGCTCAACATGGCCGAGTTCGCGATCGGCCCGACCGGCCACAACCAGCACCATGGCCATTGCCGCAACCCCTGGAACCCGGATCACGTGACCGGCGGCTCGTCGAGCGGCTCGGGCTCGGCGGTCGCGGCGCGCACCGTCTATGGTGCGCTCGGGTCCGACACCGGCGGCTCGGTGCGCCTGCCCGCCACCATGAACGGCTGTGTCGGCATGAAGCCGACGACCGGCCTCGTCAGCCGCCATGGCGCGATGCCGCTCTCCTTCTCGCTCGACACCATCGGCCCCCTCACCCGCAGCGTGCGCGACAATGCCCGGCTCCTGAAGCTGACCGCCGGCCACGACCCGCTCGACCTGACCAGCAGCACCGCAAAGCCGCCAAATTTCGAGGCCGGGCTCAACAAGGGCGTCAAGGGACTGCGCATCGGCATCCCGAAGAGCTATTTCTTCGATGTCGCGAGCGATGAGGTGCGCGCGCTCTATGACGAGGCGCTCGACCTGCTGCGCCGCCAGGGCGCCAAGCTGATCGAAGTCGACCTGCCCGACATGGTCCGCCTCACCCACATGTCGAACTTGGTGCTCGCGAGCGAGGGCGCTGCGACCCATGCGCGCTGGCTGGTCGAGCAGCCATCGGACTATCAGGAGCAGGTGCGCATCAGGCTCGACACCGGCCTCTTTGTGCCGGCGGTGGCCTACATCCAGGCGCTGAATGCGCGCGGCATGCTGCTTGAGGAGTTTTGCACGACCGCGCTCGCCAAGGCCGACGTAATCGCGACGCCGGGCATGCCCTTCGCCGTGCCGCGCGTGGACGAGACCGATGTCGGCGGCAGCCCGGCGCTCGCCGACATGGTCGCGCGCATCAGCTGGTGCACCCGGGTCGCCAACTATCTCGGCACCCCGGCGCTCGCCGTGCCTTGCGGTTTCACGGCCAATCGCCTGCCGACCGCCGTGCAATTCATGGGCCGCCCGTTCTCGGAGCCGCTGCTCTATCAGGTGGGCGCCGCGCTCGAGCGCGCCTGTGGCTTCCGCGAGCACCGCCCGCCGATTATTTGAGCGAGATTTCGCTGCGTCATGGCCCGGCGGCGTTTCGCCGACCGGGCCATGACGAACGTCTGAAAGACTTAGGCCGGCTCGCCGATCAGGTTCTGCGTGCCGGTCGCGCGCTCCATGAAGTGCACGACGTCGGGCACGAAGGTGGCCTGCACCTGATCGCCCACCTTGACCGGCCGGGCGAAGAATTCCTTGTCCTCGATCACGGCAACGAGGCGCGCGCCGCCGGCTCGCGTGATCGAGACCTTGACCCAATTGCCCTGGTATTCGAGCGCATGCACCTGGCCGCTGACGGCGTTCTGCATCCCGGTTTGTCCATTCAGCAAATGCACCCGGTCGCGCCGCACGCCGAAATCAGTTTCATTGCCGCGCGCGAGCTTGCCGGCCGGCACCCGATAGCGCTCACCACTCCCACCGTCAACCAGCGCGAGCCCGTTCTCGACGCCCTCGACCTTGCCGCGGAACACATTCCAGCCGCCCATGAATTCGGCGACGTAGGTCGTACGCGGCGAGTCATAAATCTCGCGTGCACTCGCCGCCTGCTCGATGCGCCCGGTGTTCATGACGACGATCAAATCGGCCAGCGCCAGGGCTTCGGGCTGGGTGTGAGTGACATGGATGAAGCTGATGCCAATCTCAACCTGCAACCGCTTCAACTCTTCGCGCATCTGCAGGCGCAAATACTCGTCAAGCGCCGAGAGTGGCTCATCGAGCAACAGAACCTTCGGGTTGGTGATGAGCGAACGTGCAAGCGCGACGCGCTGCTGCTGACCGCCGGAAAGCTGCGCCGGCATGCGCTCGGCCAGATGGTCGAGCTGCACGCGGCGGAGGATGTCCATCGCCTTGTCTCGCCGCTCCGACTTGCCGACGCCCCGCATCTTCAGGCTGAAGCCAACATTGTCGAGCACCGAGAGGTGGGGGAACAGCGCGTAGCTCTGGAACATCATCGAGGTGCCGCGCTGCACCGGGGGCAGGCCTTCAACCGCCTTGCCGCCGATGCGCACATGGCCTGCGGTCGGCGTCTCGTGGCCGGCGATCATGCGCAGGATCGTGGTCTTGCCGCAGCCGGACGGCCCAAGCAGGCAGCAATAGCAGCCATCCGGGATCACCAGATTGATGTCCTCGACCGCTGCCGTCGCGCCAAACCGCTTGGTCACGCCTTCCAGAACAACTTCGCCCCGACCCGACATCGCCTGCTCCGCCTCTTCCCACTCGCCAAGCGCCTCCGGCCCGGCGCCGTTACCCTTTTCGATCGGGGGGTGAAGCGCAAGCGAAAACGGCGGAAGACACCGCCCCTCCTCGCGCTTGAAGCCGGGCCTGAGCCATGGGATAGGACGGCAACTTCATTGATCTTCGAGGGCTTGGCCATGAACCCGTTCCAGAACCGCCGCATTGACCCGGACGATGAGCGTGCGCTGCTCGATTCCGTCGAACGCTTCATCGAGCGCGACGTCAAGCCAAAGGCCAGCGCCCTTGAACATGCGGACGAGTACCCGGCCGAGATGGTGGCGACGATGAAATCGCTCGGCCTGTTCGGCGCCACCATTGGCGCTGAGCATGGCGGCCTCGGGCTCCCCGTCACGACCTACGCCAAGATCATCGAGCGGCTTTCCTATGCCTGGATGTCGCTCTCGGGCGTGATCAACTCTCATTTGATCATGGCCGCGGCGGTCGAGCGCTTCGGCACCGACGAGCAGAAGAAGCAGTATCTGCCCAAATTCGCGACCGGCGAGTTGCGCGGCGGCGTCGCGCTGACTGAGCCCGATTGCGGCAGCGACCTCCAGGGCATCCGAACGGTCGCAAAGCGCGAGGGCAATCGCGACTATGTGGTCAACGGCGCGAAGATGTGGATCACCAACGCCTATTACGGCAATTGCTTCGCCCTCCTCGCCAAGACCGACCCGGACGCCAAGCCGGCCCACAAGGGCATGAGTCTCTTCATCGCCGAAAAGGGCAAGGGCTTCACGGTGTCACGTAAGCTCAAGAAGCTCGGCTACAAGGGCATCGACACTTGCGAGCTAGTGTTCGAGGACTATCACGTACCGGCCGAGAACTTGATCGGTGGCTCCGAAGGGCGCGGCCTGCAGCAGATCCTCTCCGGACTCGAGCTCGGGCGCATCAACATCGCCGCGCGCGGCGTCGGCGTGGCGCAGGCTGCGCTCGATGAGTCCGTGCGCTACGCCCAGATGCGCAAGACGTTCGGCAAGCCGATCGCCGAGCACCAGGCGATCCAGTTGAAGCTCGCCGACATGGCGACGCGTGCCCAATCCGCCCGGCTCCTGACCAACCACGCCGCCGAGGCCTATGCGCGGGGTGAGCGCTGCGACATGGAAGCCGGCATGGCCAAGCTCGCGGCCTCGGAGGCCGCGATCGAGAACAGCTTGGACGCCATGCGCATCCATGGCGGCTATGGCTATTCGCAGGAGTTCCCGATCGAGCGGCTCTATCGCGACGCGCCGCTGCTCGCGATCGGCGAAGGCACCAACGAGTTGCAGCGCATCATCATCGCAAAGCAGCTCGTGGAGCGGCAAAAAGTCTAGGAAAATGAGTGCCTCTGACCTGCCCCTGGGTTTTCGGACCAAGCGAATCGTGAGAGACCGGCTCCCTGGATGGAGGGAGCAATGCGCAAGTCGAGATACACGGACGAGCAGATGGTGGCGATCCTGCGTGAGGCGGATCGGG
>VGET01000230.1 GCA_016869195.1 Alphaproteobacteria bacterium
CATGCCCAATTATCCGAAAAATTCGTGTATTAAATTATGTTCTCCAAAACGCGGTGACAAGTGGCGTTCTGGCCGACCCCTGACAAATTCCCGCCCGCGCGCCACAACCATCGGCAACGGGCAAACCATAGGCCCAAGCTCTTAATCAAGACTGCTGCGCTGATGTCGCCAGCCGCTCAGATCAACTCGACGATCACAAGGATGGCGAGCAGGGCCGCGATCAGGCCGAGCAGAATGTGAAGGCCGGAGAAGCGACCACGCCGGCCGGCCATCAGCCGCGCGGTCGCCGGCTCGAAGCGCACGCCTTGCTCAAGCGTCTCCAACAGGCGCTCGGCCCGTGCGATCAGCCGGGGCCCGCGCCGTGCCGCTTCGGCGCCATCGCGGATCAGCTCGATCAACCTTGCCTCGCGGCCGAGATTGACCCTGACCCAGGCCTCGATCAGCGGTTGCGCCACGAGCCACATGTTCTGTTCGGGGCTCAAGGAGCGGCACAGCCCCTCGGCCATCAGCATCGTCTTCTGCAGGAGCAGGAGATGGGGCTGCGTCTCCATCTCGAAGGTCTCGGTCACCTTGAAGAGGTGACCGAGTAGCCGACCAATCGAAATTTCATTCAGCGGTCGGCCAAGAATGGGTTCTCCGATCGAGCGTAGCGCCTGAATAAAGGCGTCGCGCGATTTCTGACGCGGCACATAGCCCGCCTCAAAGTGCACGTCGGCGACACGCTCATAGTCGCCGATCAGAAAGCCGACCAGCATCTCGGCTAGATAGCGCCGCGTGCTGCGGTCGAGCCGGCCCATGATGCCGAAATCGAGCGCGACGATCGCGCCATCCGGCGCGACCATCAGATTGCCTGGGTGAAGATCGGCGTGAAAGAAACCGTCGCGGAACACCTGGTTGAAGAAGGCGATCGCCGCCCGCTCGACGATCAGGCGCGGATCATGGCCGGCGGCGATCAGCGCATCCCGCTCATCGATCGGAATGCCTTCAACGCGCTCGAGCGTCAGCACGCGCTGGCTGGTGCGCGACCAATCGACCGCAGGCACCTTGAAATCGGGATCGTCCTTGAAATTCTCGGCGAGCTCAGAGGCGGCGGCAGCCTCGAGCCTGAGGTCCATTTCGAGCGTCACCGTATCGGCGAAGGTGCGCACCACCTCAACCGGCTTCAACCGCCGCCAGGAAGGCATCGCCCGCTCGGCGATCGCCGCGAGCCAAAAGAAGAGATCGAGATCGCGTCGAAACGCACGCTCGACCTGCGGCCGCAGCACCTTCACCGCGACCGGCATGCCCTCGGTCGTCGTCGCGAAATGCACCTGGGCGATCGAGGCGGCGGCCACCGGCTCATCCCAGAAGCTCGTGAACAAGGCGCTGAGTGGTTTGCCGAGCTCCGCCTCGATGATCGCGCGCGCCTCCTTGGCCGGAAACGGCGGCAGCCGGTCCTGCAGCGAGGCGAGATCCTGCGCCACGACCTCGCCAACCAGGTCGGGGCGGGTCGAGAGCGCCTGCCCGAACTTGATGAAGCTCGGGCCCAGCGCCTCGAAGGCCTGGGCGAGGCGTTCGCCGGGCCGGCCCTCGCGTCGCTTCAGGGGCACGAGGCCGATGACGCTGATCAGCGCCGGCGCGATGCGTGCGTCCTTCAGCAGGAACAGCGCGTCATAACGCGCGAGTGTCCATGCGATCACGATCAGGCGCCAGAGATTGCGGAAGATGCGCATGACGGGTGGGGCGCGTGGGCCGGCGACGCGGCCTAGATCCTATAGCCCGCGTGCAGCGCGACAATACCGCCCGACAGCTTCCGATGGCGCACGCCGGCAAAGCCTGCCGCCTCGATCATGGCGGCAAAACGATCGGGCCTCGGGAAGCGCCGGATGCTCTCGACCAGATAGCGATAGGAGTCCGCATCGCGTGCGACGAGCGTACCCATGGTGGGAATGACTGCAAAAGAATAGAGGTCATAGAGTCGATCGAGGCCGGGCAACACCTCCGGGCTGAACTCGAGGCACATGAAACGCCCGCCCGGCTTCAGCACGCGTGCCGCCTCGCCTAGGGCAAGCTCGATCCGCGTGATGTTCCTGATGCCGAAGGCGATGGTGTAGGCATCCGCTTTGCGCGGGGCGAAGGGAAGCCGTTCGCCATCGCCGACCACCCAGTCGATGCCCGTGAGGATGCCGCGATCGAGCGCGCGGTCCCGCCCAGCCTCAACCATGGCAGGCGTCGCGTCGCACACGATCACGCGCCCCTTCCGTTCCATGCGCTCGAACAGGCGGAACGCGATGTCGCCCGTGCCGCCCGCGACGTCGAGCACGGTCATGCCAGGCTGCGGCGCCAGCCAATCGACCATTTCGCGCTTCCACAGCCGATGAACGCCGAGGCTCATCAGGTCGTTCATCAGGTCGTAGCGCGTCGCGACGCGCCCAAACACGCCGCGCACGAGCCCGGCCTTCTCCTCGGGCGCGACCTTGCGGTAGCCGAAGTCCACGGCCTCATCGGCCTTGGCGTTCTGTGCATCCCCGTTCATCGCCCGGGAGGATAGCGAAGCGGTCTCGATGGCGCTACGCTTGGCCCGATGCCTGAGCTGCCCGAGGTCGAAACTGTGCGCCGCGGCCTGTCCGCGCGCGTGCTCGACCGCCCCATCACCATGGTCGACGTGCGCCGTCGAGACTTGCGCCTGCCAGTGCCGGCCGATCTGGCCCGGCGACTTCAGGGGCGCGTGATCCGCCATATCAGCCGGCGGGCCAAGTATCTGCGTGCGCATCTCGACGATGGTGCCGTCGTGATCATCCATTTGGGCATGTCGGGCCGGCTCGTGCTGCACGATGCGCCGCCAAACGACTATGAGGCCCATGAGCACGTGCGCCTGAGGCTTTCGGACGGCACGACGGTCGGCTTCACCGATCATCGCCGCTTCGGACTGATCACGCTGTCCGACGAGGCGACGCTCGAGGACCACAAGCTGTTCGCCGGTCTCGGGCCCGAGCCGCTCGATGAGGCGTTTGACCCGCCCGCGCTGGCCGAGCGACTGGCTGGCAAGGCGACGCCGCTCAAGGCCGCGCTGCTTGACCAGCGTGTGGTCGCCGGTCTCGGCAATATCTATGTCTGCGAAGCGCTGTTTCAGGCCGGGCTCAGCCCAAGGCGCCAAGCGGGCACGGTCGGGCTCAAGCGCGCAACCCCTCTCGTCCACGCGATCAAAGACGTGCTGACGCGCGCCATCGCGGCCGGCGGCTCGAGCCTCAGGGACTATGTCCAGGCCTCGGGCGAACTCGGCTTTTTTCAGCACGGCTTTGCGGTCTATGACCGGGAGGGCGAGAAGTGTCCGGGCTGTGATTGCGCGAGCGCGGTCAAGCGCGTCGTGCAGTCCAACCGCTCCACTTTCTATTGCGCGAAACGGCAGCGGTGATATGAGGACGCGGCCGGATCGCGGATGCTGCGCCGCAAACAATCGAGGGCGACAAATGGAGCGACCACATGGCCTATGAAACCATCATCGTCGACCGCCGCGGTCGGGTCGGGCTGATCACGCTCAACCGGCCCAAGGCGTTGAATGCGCTGAACGCAGAGCTGATCGGCGAGCTCAATCACGCGCTCGATGGCTTCGAGGCCGCGCCCGATGTCGGGGCGATCGTGATCACCGGCAGCGAAAAGGCGTTCGCCGCAGGAGCCGACATCAAGGAAATGCAAAACCAGAGCTTCATCGACGCCTATGGCAGCGACTTCATCGGGCAGTGGGACCGTGTGGCGCGCTGTCGCAAGCCGGTGATCGCAGCGGTCGCTGGCTACGCGCTCGGCGGCGGTTGTGAGCTTGCCATGATGTGCGACATCGTGATCGCGGCCGACACGGCGAAGTTCGGCCAGCCTGAGATCACCCTCGGCGTGCTGCCGGGCGCGGGCGGCACCCAACGGCTCACCCGTGCGGTCGGCAAGGCCAAGGCCATGGAGATGATCCTCTCAGGCCGCAACATGGACGCGCAGGAGGCCGAGCGCTCGGGCCTTGTCAGCCGCATTGTGCCGGCGGCGTCGCTCATGGACGAGGCGATGAAGTTGGCCGAGCGCATCGCGCACTTCTCGCAACCCGCTGTGGCACTTGCCAAAGCCGCGGTCAACCGGGCCTTCGAGACCACCCTGGCCGAGGGCGTGCGCTATGAGCGCGCGGTGTTCTATTCCACCTTCGCGCTCGACGATCAGAAGGAGGGCATGCTGGCGTTCGTCGAGAAGCGTCAGGCGCAATTCAACAATCGTTAATCACGCGCATCATTGACGGGGAGTGGGGCGGCCGGTATAACCGCGCGCCTTGCCCTGCGTGGCGTTTTGGGCGGAAGAGAGTTCGTCATGGCTCATACATTGCAAGCTAAGAAGCGTGTTCGGCAGACCTTGAAGCGCACAGCGCGCAACCGGGCGCGCATGAACCGCGTGCGCACCTATCTTCGCTCGGTCGAAGAGGCGCTCGGCAGCGGCGACGCATCGAAGGCGGAGGCCGCGTTTCGCTCGGCCGAGTCCGTTCTCATGCGCGGCGTCTCCAAGGGCGTTGTGCGCAAACAGACCGCAGCGCGTAAAGTGTCGCGCCTGCACAAGCGCCTGAAGGCGTTGGGCACGCGCAAGGCGTGACCTGATCGATGCGTGCCGCAACGCACGCATCGTCGATGGTCGCGCGCAACATACGCGGCCTTCGTCGCAATCGATCTCACTCATTCAGCGAAGCGCATAGTGCCATGGCATTTGCGCCACAGCGACTCATGTGATGACGATCGTGTCGCGGGATTCTTTCGAGTTCTCATTTCATACCTGTTGTCAGCGTTCGATGTGCGAAGTACCCTAGCCATCGTTCTGGTGAGGCTGGAGCACATCTAGCCAGCAATAGAAGCGGAGTGCGTCCCAACCGAGCACGCGGATTGAATTCGCGAGCATCGGACCACCGGAAGCTTGTTCGATTTCGATCTCGATCGGGCTTGCCACACCGATCGAACCAGAAGAACGACGAGCGTCGCGGAACTTAGGGGGGTCGAAACGGAATGTCGGCGATCGAAGCGCGCCGCAGAGCCCGCGAGCGTCTCGGGTCGGACGGAAGCTACGCGGGAGATGTGACG
>VGET01000231.1 GCA_016869195.1 Alphaproteobacteria bacterium
AAGCCGGGCTCAGCACCCGGCTTTCCTGCAAAATCGATTACTTCAATCCGCCGCCAACGCCGCTATCTTCAAGGCATTCGCCATTCTTCACGGGGGACTTCGTAGCTTTCCGGTGGAGTGATTAGATTTGGATCAGACTTGCGCTCTTCGACGGTAAGGAGACAACTGGTGAAGTTCTCGGTGAAGTAACTCCATTTCGCGATGACCGGAAACCCTTCGACGGCCGCAATGGCCTCAACCGGTAGCGGCAATCGTGAGCGCTCGAAATGCGGCGCGAAGACCTCGCGGACGTACCCGACGAACTCCTTGACCGATGTCTCGACCGGCTTCCCACCTGGAATATTCTGCCAGTCCGTCACCCATAGCTCTGCCGGCCAAACATAGCCCCAATCAAGCTCGAGCAGTGACGACGGCAGGCCGCGTTGTAGCAACGATCGATTGCCTGGCATGATCTCGGCGCCAACCAAGCTGGTCCCTTCTTCAATCCACTTCCGCAACTCCGGCTCGTAGGATTTTCGTTGCGCGCGCGGCACCGACGCCAAGTAGTTGCGGGCCGTCGCTTCCACGTCTTCACGTAATTTCGCTCTGACTTGCGGGATGTCATCAGACGAAATCATTGTCCACGACCGATCACGGTCATTGACCACCACCAACGTTCGCCGGTCACCACGATAGATGATCCGTGTTGGCCAGTTCATCCTGCCTATTTTCTCTTCGGGCGTATCGCGGCCGTCAAATTCAAACACAACATTGGGTGGCTCGACGACCATTCTTGTCTTGTACTCAAATCAATACGGTCCGAACACTAGGACATTGTTAAATACGAGTTCCGTTCCCGCACGACAGATCGAGGGGAATACCAGCGCTGAAAGCAAGAGGGCAGCCGCCCATCGACTAAATGTCACCTCGCCCTCCGACTGAAATTACTTGTATCAGTTTACTAGGGCCCGAGGCCAATGTCGCACGCGATTATCAAGTTTCTCCCCTCAGCCCCCGTCAGTCCTCGCGCTCGCCGAGCAGGAGATACGCCGCGCGCCAAAGCCTCACCGCATCGAACCAGCTCGAAGGGCCGAGATCGACATGAGCGAGGCTATCGACGCGGAAATAGGTCGCGTCGGGAACCGCCGTGGAGAGCACCTCGCTCTCGGTGAACGGGATCACGGCGTCATCCTTGCCGTGCACGAGGTAGAGCCGGGGTCTGAACGTGCCGAGGTCGCGGCGCGCGGGGTCGAGTGCCGCCATGTCGGCCTGGATCGATGGCGGCAGCCCCCTGATCAGGTCGGGCACGCGCTCGGGATCGGTGTTCGACAGAAAGGCATCGATGGCGCGGCCCTCCGGCCCGAGCTGACCTGTGAGATCAGCGATGTCGGCCTCGGGGTCGTCGAACTTGCGTTCGCCAATTTCCTGGAGGAGGCGTCGATCGGTCGCGCTCTCGACCCGATCGGCGTTGGACAGGAGGAACAGCCATTTGCCGCGCGGGTTCGGCGTTGCCTGCTGCCAAGGCAGCGTCGGCGCGTTGCGATAGGCGCCGGTGGTGACGAACGTCGCGAGCGCCTCGACACTATGATAGCCGCCGACCAGCAGCACGAAGTCGAGCACAGGGCCGACATCGGGCTCGAGCGCCGCGAGCAGCGCGGGGCCGGCGGCATAGGAGAAGGCGACGAGGCCAACGGACTTGTCCGAACTCGAAGGCTCCTCGTCGCGCGTGCTGGCGAGGCGCAGCATATCGGCGATGACTTGGGTATCGCCCGGGCTGACGCGAAGCTGGCGCAGCCCCGAAAGCTCGGGCACGCGGACCACGAAATGAGCCCGCGCCAACGAGGTCGCAAACGCCACGAGCCTCTCATCGTCGCGCCCCTTGGGCGAAACACCGGGAACCAAAACGATCGTGCCGGCAATCCGGTCGGCGGGCACATAAATGTCTGCCTCGTAGAGCTGCTGGCCGAGCCGATGGCCGAGCGAGCGCCGTTCCGGTTTCGGCGTGATCTCTTTCAGCGTGCTTGGACCGTCGCCCGCGGCAACGTCCTGCATGAGCCGCGCGGCCTCGATCACCCGGCTCGGCGAGCAGCTGGCCGCGACGGCGCCGAGCCCCACAACAACGATGAACGCCACGGACCAAGGCCATCGCCGCCAGAAACGGCGGCGCCGCGTTGGATCGTTGGGCTTCGGCGAGGCTATGAGACCGAAGCCTTAGCTCTTGCCGTCATAATGGTAGGTCTTGGCCACCATCTGCTCGGTGTGAGCGCCGGCGGTGACTGGCTTGTAGCGCCAGGGATTTTCGGGCGAACAACAGGTCGGCAATCCGTTCACCTCGACGTCGTAATCGACGCCGAAGAATTGCGCGAGCGAATAGCGCGGTCGACCCGAGAGGTTGATCACCCGGTGCATGGTCGAGACGAACAGATCGTTCGTCCACTGGTGCATCAGATCGCCAAGATTGACGACGAACGTGCCATCGATCGGCGGGCACTCGATCCACTCGCCGGCGGCATTCAACACCTGAAGCCCCGGCTCGTCCTGCCAGACCGTGGTGAAGCACTCATAGTCCGTGTGCGCGCCAATGCCGAGAAATGCGGGATCGACCTTGCCTTCATGCGGCGGGTAGTAGCAGACGCGGAGGCGCGACATCGGCTTGGTGTAGAGCTTGAGGAAATAGTCCTCTGGCATGTCGACCGCAAGCGCCATGGCGCGGCAGATATGGCCGCCGAGCTCGAGCTGGCAATCGAAATACGTGCCGAGCGCCCAGCGAAAATCCGGCGGATTCACCGGCCAGTTGTTCGGCCCGTAGAAGCGGATGCCGCGCTTGTAGTGCGGATCGTCAGTCGAGAGGTCGTGCGCCATCTCGATCGCTTCGTGGAGGTCGCCGCCTTTCAGCGAGTGATCCGCCTGAATGCCCTTGAGTGGCACATAGCCACGGTGATTGGGTGAAGCGAGATAATGGATGCGCATCTTCTCGTCGACGGGAAGCGAGAAGAAGCGCTCCATCGCCTCGCGCGCGCGCCGAACCACGCTCTGCGGAAAGGCGTGGTTCTTGATGTAGAAGAAGCCGATGTGCTGGCAGGCCTCGCGCACGGCCGCTGCCACCTTGCGCCGCTCCGCGAGGCTCGGCGAAAAGATGCCGCCGAAATCGATCACCGGCACCTCGTTGACCGTGAGCCGCTTGAAGCTCGTGGTGTGGAGCCCTTCACGAATCTGGAATGGGGTGTCGAGCGTGGTCATGGCATGATCCTGCAATTTCGTCGGGCGGCAACTGCGTGTGTCTCATGCTTGGACATGCTCAGCATGAGGGCCTATGGAATGCCTCTTCCTGAGCCTGTCGAAGGATGAGGCGTGCCGCAAGACCCCAATACTCCTAAGGCAACACCTTGCGCCGCCGGAACTCGCCGAACAAGCGGAGGAACATCGCCTCGGTATCTACCATCTCGGTGAAGCCCCGGTCGATGCGTTTGGCGTCGCACATGAGCACATCCCACGACGTGTCCATGTTGAAGTCAAAATAGGGCCAGCCCGCGGTCTGTTCATAGGGCGTCGGCAGGAGCCCGTGCTTCTTCACGATGCGATCCCAGATCGGGCCCTTGTCGGGCATCACCTGCGCCGAGACGATGCGCTGCGGCTGACCCACCTCCATGCCGAAATGGCGCGCCCAATCGCTCCAGACGTTGACGTAGCGGAAATTGTCGCCGTTCGTGATGTTGAAGATCTCGTTGCCGGCCTTGAGCGAGGTCGCCGCCCACACCGTCATGCGCGCGAGCAGGCCTGAATCGGTCACCTGGTTGATGGCGTGGAAGCCACCGACCTCGCCGGGATATTTCAGCGGCATGCCGAGCTCTTTCGAAATCGCGGCATAGGTGCCGAAGCAGAGAATGAGATTCATCGGGTTGCCCATGGCGAAGCCGCACACGGCCTCGGGCCGCAGCACCGCCCAGGTCCAGCTCTTGCCCTTCTGGAAGTCGATCAGGAAGTCTTCCTGGTCGTAATAGAAATTGGGCGGCATATGCCGAGAGTCGCTCTCCTTGGCCGGTGTTTTGAACGGGCCAAGCTGACGGCCATAGGCCTTCGAGCCTTCCTGAAGCACCACGCGCTCGAGCTTCTTGGACGCATTCGAAACCACCTCGACCGGGTAGGCGACGAGGCGCCGGTTTTGCTCGGTCGTGGTCGCGTCGATGCCGCCATAGAGCGCACAGCAGAAGACGTGGGTGATGTCGGTGAGGCCGCCGAGCTTCCGCTCGGTATCGGCCTTGTCCAGCATGTCGCAGGAAATGAATTTGGCCTTGGCGGCCATCTCGGCATCGGGCCCGCGGCGCGAGACCGCGACGATGTTCCAATCGTCGAGCGTCGACAGATGATTGATGAGATTCCGTCCGATCACGCCGAGGCCGCCGAGCACGAGCGCCGTTTTCTTCGCCATCACTCACTCCAATTTGAACCCGCCAATAGCGGGCCGGCATTCTGTTGGCTCGCTTTGGCCCTTGCAAGCTCGGGTGGAAGTGGGCAGCGTTTACCCCAAGCGGTGGCCCGAGGGGCCCTACCCGACGAGGTGCGGAGACCAAGATGAAGAGGACGATCATGGTCGCGGCGCTTGCCGCGGTCCTGGCCACGGGCGTGGCAAGCGGAACGGCGCGGGCCAATATGGACACCGCGATGGGGGCGTATTCGCGCGGCGATTACACGACCGCGGTCAATGAGCTCAAGAACCTCGCGGTCCAGGGCGATTCCCGAGCCCAGTATTGGCTCGGCTACATGTACGGCTATGGCAATGGCGTGCAGCAAGACCAGGTCGAAGCCAATCGCTGGTACAAGAACGCGGCCGAGCACGGCTACGCGCTCGCTCAAGTCGTGTACGGCTATAATGCAGACGCCGGCATCGGCATGACGGTCGATCTGGCGGAAGCCGTGCGCTGGTATCGCGCCGCTGCCGAGCAGGGGCACCCCATTGGGCAGGCAAACCTAGAGCATTTTCCGTTCATTCTGGTTCGTATCCCGAGTTTCGGAAGTAGCTTGCACACTCGTCGGGCGTGAAACGATCGATGGCATCGACGATGGCGTCCCAGAGGGCATCGACGGTGCGCGC
>VGET01000232.1 GCA_016869195.1 Alphaproteobacteria bacterium
CATCGAATCCCATCTGGCCGAAGGCAACCCCTACTTCGTCGGGCGCCGATTTTCCATCGCCGACATCGCGCTCTTCGCCTATGCCCATCTCGCGCCCGACGGAGGCTATGACCTCGCGCCCTACCCCGCCGTGCGCGATTGGATTGAGCGCGTGCGCGCGGAGCCCGGCCATATCGCGATCGACGAGCGCTGATCTGAGCCGCGCGTTCGCCCGAGCCACCGGCCACCAACCAACAACCACCCGACGGACATGACGGCGATCGAACCAACAGCACAGATGTGGGCGACCCTCGCCTTGGCCGGCATCGGCCTTGGCGCGCTCGCGCACCCGCGCTGGTCGATCGAGTTCATCTCGCTCGCCGTGATCGCGGCGCTGCTTCTGCTTTTCCAGATCTACCCGATGCCCGGCGACACAGGCCCTGACATTGGCGATATTCTTTCCGGCTTCGCCAATCCTTCGCTGATCGCCGTCATCGCGCTGATCGTCGTGGGCCACGGCATGGTGCGCACCGGGGCGCTTGAATGGGCCTCGAGCGGGCTCTATCGGGTAACCCGCGGCCGCCCTAGGCTCGCGACCGGATTTGCACTCGCCTTTTCGCTCATTATCAGCGCATTTCTCAACAATACGCCGGTCGTCGTCATGTTCATTCCGATCCTGGTCGGCTTGGCGACCCGGGTCGGACAGAGCCCTGGCCAGGTGTTGATGCCCTTGAGCTTCGCTGTCGCGCTCGGTGGCAACATCACTTTGATCGGCTCCAGCACCAACATGATGGGCGCCGCGACACTGCGAGGCCTCGGCGAGCCGGCGCTCGGCTTCTTCGATCTGGCGGCGCCGGGCATCGTCGTCGCGGCGATCGGCTTCGCGTTCCTGATCATCGCGGGTCCGAAGCTGCTGCCGAAGCGCGAGGCGGTCGATACCGACCCCATGGGCACCGGGCGCCAGTTCGTTGCGCGCCTCATCGTTGAGCCGCGCGGCACGCTCGATGGGGCGGTCGCGGTCGGCGGTATGTTCGCGGCCTTGCGCCGCGTCACCGTGCTGGTGATCGAGCGCGACGGCCGCGCGCTCATGCCGCCATTCGAGGACGTCATGATCCAGCCGGGTGATGTGATCGTCATCGCGGCCTCGCGCCAGGCGATGACCGAACTTCTGGCACGCGGCACCCACGCGTTCCAGCATGTGGCTACCGATGAGGCGTCGAGCGAAAACGCCGCGCGCGCCGGACGCTACGTCGCCGAGGCGATGGTGCCGCCTGATTCCCGGTTGGTTGGGTTGTCCTTGTCCGATTCGACCTTGCCGATCGGCGCCGACGTGGCGGTACTCGGCATTCAGCGCCGCTCGCGCATGACGCGCTCGGCGGTCAGCGAAATTCGCCTGGCCGCCGGCGATGTGCTGCTGCTTCAGGGCCGCCGCTCGCAAGTTCGGGCGCTGCGCGCCAATCGCGACGTCGTGCTGCTCGAATGGTCGGGTACCGAGCTGCCGGCTTATGATCGCGCCCTGCCGGCGCTTGGCATCTTCCTTGGAATCGTCGGGCTTTCCGCCGGCGGCGTTCTGCCGATCGAGATCGGTTCGATCATCGGCGTCGTGCTCATGATCCTGACCGGCTGCCTGAATGTTCGTCAGGCGGCCCGGGCGATCGACCGACAGATCGTCATGATCGGCGCGATGGCGCTGGCGCTCGACGCGGCCTTGCGCATGACCGGCGCCGCCAACTATCTCGCCATGGGCATCGCCGATGGGCTGGCGGGCTTGGGCGTTCTCGCTGTGTTGTCCGGGCTCTTCCTGTTCATCGCCGTGATCGGGAATTTTTTGTCGAACAACGCCTCGGCCGTGCTGTTCACGCCGATCGGGATTGGCATCGCCCATCATCTGGGGGTTGATCCCCTGCCGTTCATCGTCGGCGTGATCTTCGCCTCGAGCGCCTCCTTCGCCACCCCGGTCGGCTATGTCACCAACCTGCTCGTCATGGCGCCCGGGCGCTATCGCTCGATCGACTTTCTGCGTCTGGGCGGGCCGCTGACCATCATCGTTTGGGTGGTCTTTTCGCTCTTTTCCGGTTGGTATTACGACCTATGGTGAAGGAGCGTCCCAGGCAACCTCGCGGCGCGGTTGGCGGCATCCGCCCGTTTGGCGGGCGCCTGGTGCCGCTGTTCGCGACACCGCCCGAACCCTGCCCCTATTTGCCCGAGCGCAACGAACGCAAGCTCCTGACGCCTCTCTACGGGCCGAACGCCTCCGCCCTATTTGATGAGCTCGTGGTGCGCGGCTTCCGCCGGAGCCACAGCGTCGCCTATCGGCCCGCGTGCAGGGCCTGCGACGCCTGCCTGCCGGTTCGCGTGCGGGTTGCGGATTTCCGCCCAACACGGAACCTGCGCCGGGGCCTCAAGGACGCCGCCGATTGGCACGTTGAGGAAATCGATCCGCCGGCGGCGTTGCCCAACCACTATCGTCTGTTCCAGCGCTACCAGTCCTCGCGCCATGGCGGCGGCGATATGTCGCGCATGTCGTTCGGCGACTATCGGGCGATGGTCGAAGAGAGCGCGGTCCGCACCGTGCTCGTCGAGTTTCGTGACGATGGAGGCGCGGTCATCGGCGTCGCGATCTATGACCGTGTGGTCGATGGGCTGTCGGGCCTCTATCAATTCTTCGAGCCCGATCTCGAGCCGTCGAGCCCCGGCACGTTCATGATCGTCTGGCTGATCGAGCGCGCGCGGACGCTCGGCCTGCCCTATCTCTATCTCGGCTATTACATCGAGGACTGCCGGAAGATGGCCTACAAGGTGCGCTTCCGCCCGCTTGAGGCGCTCGGGCCAGACGGGCGCTGGGCGCCCTTCGATCCGCCAGCCAGCGCCGAGGCCATCAAATGAAAACGGCCGGCGGGTAACCCGCCGGCCGTATCATGTCGCGCCGAACGCTCAGCGCTTTTTGCGGCGCCCGAAGATTTCCCAGCCCGCGAGCACGAGGGCCGCGGCCAGGAGCAGCTTCAGAAGATCACCCAGCAGGAAGGGGATCAAGCCGCTCGCAAACGCGGCATTCCAGGCGCCCTGGCCGTCCTGCAGATACTGAGCGCCCGTGCCGCCATACCAGACCGCGAGCCACGGCACGCCGGGCAGATAGATCAGGATCTCGGCGAGCACCATGCCGAGAATCAGCAGATGGGGCTTCCGGCTCCAGCCGCGCTGGGCGAGATAGCCGAGCAGCGCCGCCGCAAGCACGAAGCCGATGATGTAACCGCCCGTGGCGCCCGCGATAATGCCGGGGCCGGCCGACCATTTGGCGAAGACCGGGATGCCAATCGCGCCCGCACCCATGTAGAGCAGGAGCGTGGTCAGGCCGAGCCGCCAGCCGAACACCGTGCCGACCAGGAGCACGGCGAAGGTCTGCCCGGTGAGCGGCACCGGATAGAAGGGGATGCGGGCCTGGGCGCAAAGCGCGATGAAGATCACGCCGAGAATGGCCAGCAGCGCGAAGCGCAGCGCCCGCTGCATGGGCCGAGCGTCGGCCGGCCAAACCGTCGCGGCGAGCGCCGGTTGCGCCTGGGTCAGAATGCTCATGGTCGGGGGGTCCTCGCCCGTTCGTTAAGTCTGGGCGGCATTTATAGAGGAAAGCGCCCGACCGTCAAACCGCCAAGGCGAGCAGGCGATCTCAGCGGAACCGGTTGGAACGCGGGAAACCCTTGGGCGGCAGACGGCCCTTGGCGCCGCGCTCGCCCACCCAATCGGCGAGCGCCGTCTCGCTGCGCACGCCGGACCCGCTGGACCAGCTGAGGCCTTCCCTCCGGGTGAAGACCTGGATGTCCGAGAGCGTGCCGTCCTTGTAGCGCTGCAGGATGACACCGCGCCCGCGCGTCATCTCGGGCACGTCGTCGACCTTGAAGATCGCGAGCTTGCGATTGCTGCCGATGACCGCGATATGGTCGCCGTCTCCTTCGACACAAGCGGCGGCCTCGGCGCCATCACCGAGATTGAGTACCTGCTTGCCGGCGCGCGTCTGGGCCAACACGTCGTCTTCCTTCACGAAGAAGCCGCGACCATCGGTCGAGGCGACCAGCAGCTTGCGGCCCGACTTGTGCACGAACAGCGAGACGATCTCGGTCTCGTTCGGCAGATCGACCATGAGCCTGACTGGCTCGCCGAAGCCACGGCCGCCGGGCAGCTTGTCCGCCTGCAGCGTGTAGAAGCGCCCATTCGTCGCGAAGAGCACCAGGCGATCGGTGGTTTCGGCCGGCAGGCGAAAGCGCTCCTTGTCGCCTTCCTTGTATTTGACCTCGACGTCCGGCCCGACATGGCCTTTGAGCGCCCTGACCCAGCCCTTGTCGGAGCAGATGACCGTGATCGGCTCGCGCTCGACAAAGGCCTCGTCCGGCACCTCGATCGCCTCGGGCACCCTGCCGATCTCTGTGCGGCGCCGGCCGAGCGGCGTCTTCGGCCCGAACTGCTTCTCCAGCTCGCCGAGCTCTTTGCCAAGCGCCGTCTTCTGGCGCGCGCGCGAGCCGAGGAGCGCCTCGAGCTCTGCCTTCTCCTTGCTTAGCGCGGCATGCTCCTTCTTGATCTCGATCTCTTCGAGCTTCCTGAGCGCGCGGAGGCGCATGTTCAGGATCGCCTCGGCCTGCACCTCGGTGATCTTGAAGCGCTTCATCATCACCGCCTTGGGCTCGTCCTCCTGGCGGATGATGCGAATCACCTCATCGAGGTTGAGATAGGCGACGAGGTAGCCGGCGAGCACCTCGAGCCGATTGGCGATGACGCCGAGTCGATGCTGCGTGCGCCGCAGCAGAACCTCGCGCCGGTGATCGAGATAGGCCTCGAGCGCCTGCTTCAGGTTCATCAGGCGCGGCACATTGGCCTTGTCGAGCACGTTCATGTTGAGCGAGACGCGCGTCTCCAGGTCGGTCGCGCGGAACAGCGCCTCCATCAGGTGCACCGGATCGACCGTGCGACTCTGCGGCTCGATCACGACGCGCACGACGTCCGTCGATTCATCGCGCGCGGCCTCGAGCATCGGCACTTTCTTGTTGTCGATCAGCTCGGCCAGCCGCTCGATCAGGCGTGCCTTCTGCACCTGATAGGG
>VGET01000233.1 GCA_016869195.1 Alphaproteobacteria bacterium
CGCGCCAACCGTTTGGAGCGAGGGGGCGGCTGCTGCGCCGCCCCTTTTCTTTTTCAGCCGTAGCGCCGCAGCATCAGGCCGTGGTCATTGAGCCAGCGCCTGGGCGCATCGGGGTCGCCGAACAGCTCGTCAACCAGAGCCCAGAACGAGCGGCCATGATGCATCGCCTTGAGATGTGCAACTTCATGCGCGACCACATAGTCGGCAACGAGGCCGGGCGCCATCATCAGGCGCCAGGAGAAGGAGAGATGCCCGGCGCTCGAGCAGCTGCCCCAGCGTGTCTCGGGGTCGCGGATCGTGAGCCGTTGAACGTTGCGGCCGATGCGCTCGGCCAGGGCAAAGGCCCGCCCGCCCAGCTCGCGCCGCGCCTCGGCGACATACCAGCGCAGCACGGCCTGGGACATGCGCTCGATCGGCCCCGGCACCATCAAGCCGCCACCGTCGCGTACCGGCGTGCCGCGCCGCCGGCTCGCGTCGTGGAACAGCCGAAGCGGTGCGCCGCCATAGAGCACCGAGGCACCGTGCTCGAACGGCACATGCGGCGGTAGCGAAGCGAGACGCGCATCGATCCAACGCGCCTTCTCCTCGGCGAAGCGCCAACCTTCCGCAACCGTCACCCGTCGCGGCAGTACGAGCTCCGCACGCCCCTCGACCTCGAGAATGCGGATCAGCATATTGCGCGCCCTGACGCTACGCCTGAGCTCGAGCTCGAGTGAACGACCGTCGGGCAAAGCAAGCGCGCGCGTTTGGGGCAGGGCGATGCGTTTCATGGCGTTAATGCCGCCATTTTGACCGAGTCGGGCGAGTCCGCATAGCACCAATCGCAGGTTTCGCACGACTGTGCTAAGTCGCCACCATGATCGCGATTCAAACTCTCAGCATCCGCATCGGCGGCCGCCTGATCCTCGATCAGGCGAGCGCGCAGATCGGCACGCGTCAGCACGTCGGATTGGTGGGACGCAACGGCGCAGGCAAGACCACGCTTCTGCGTGCGCTTGCGGGTCGGCTCGAGCCCGATGGTGGGGGGATTCAGCGCCCGCACCGCTCGCGCCTTGCCTACATCGCGCAGGACGCACCGTCCGGGCCCGGCAACGCGCTCGACTGCGTGCTAGCGGCCGATGGCGAACGCAGCGGCCTGCTGGCAGAGGCCGAGGCGACGATCGACCCGATGCGCGCGGCCGAGATTGCGCATCGACTGGATGAGATTGATGCGGTGAGCGCGCCGGCCCGTGCGGCCTCGATCCTGGCAGGCCTCGGCCTCGATGCCGAGATGCAGGCGACTCCTTTGGACTCACAGTCGGGCGGCTGGCGCATGCGGGTCGCGCTCGCGGCTGCGCTGTTCTCGGACCCGGATCTGCTCCTGCTCGATGAGCCCACCAACCACCTCGACCTCGAGGCGGTGATCTGGCTCGAGGCCTATCTGAAGCGCTTCGTACGCACGCTCATTCTGGTCAGCCACGATCGACGTTTCTTGGACGCGGTGTCTGACGCCATTCTCCATCTCGATCGCGGCAAACTGACCCTTTATCCCGGGAACTTCGAGCGCTTCGAGCGGGTTCGGCGTGAGCGGCTGGCGGCGCGCGCGGCCGAGGCTGCGCGCAGCGCCGATCGGCGTGCCAAGCTCCAGGCCTTCGTCGATCGCTTCCGTGCCAATGCCAGCAAGGCGACCCAGGCGCAGAGCCGGCTGAAGGCCCTGGCCAAGCTCGAGCCGATCGTGCTCGACGAGGGCGAGGACGCACCGATGATCGGCTTTCCCCCGGTCGAGAAGGTGGCGCCGCCGATGCTCGCGGCGGAGGGCGTGACGCTCGGCTATGGTGAGCGCACCGTCCTGGGCAATGTCAGCTTTTCGATCGGACCGGACGATCGGATCGCGCTGCTTGGCGCCAATGGCAATGGCAAGTCCACCTTGGCGAAGTTCCTCGCCGGTGAGCTTTCGCCGCTCAGGGGCGAGGTGCGGCGGGCCGCGCGCCTGATCGTCGGCCACTTCGCGCAGCATCAGTTGGAGGCGCTGGAGGTAGATCGAACACCCTTCGATCATCTCGCGCGCCTCATGCCGAGCGCGCCGGCCGAGCGCGTGCGCACGCGCCTCGGTGCCTTCGGCTTCAGCGGCGCCAAGGCCGATGTCGTGGTGGGCTCGCTCTCGGGCGGCGAGCGCGCGCGGCTCAACCTCGCGCTCATCTCCCATGCCGGCCCCAACCTCCTCGTGCTCGATGAGCCGACCAATCATCTCGACATGGAGGCGCGTGAGGCGCTGGTCGAGGCGCTGAGCGGCTATGAGGGCGCGGTCGTGCTGATCAGCCACGATGAACACCTGGTCGGGCTGGTGGCTGATACGCTCTGGCTGGTCGCGGATCGCACCGTGCGCCGCTTCGATGGCGATCTTGCGGCCTATCGCGAGCGCTTGCTGTCGGAACGCAACAACCCGGATGAGAAGAAGCCGGCCGCGCGCGCGCCCTCACAAAAGGAGCGGCGGCGCCTCGCGGCCGAATCTCAAACGCGCCTCAGCCCGCTGCGCAAAGCGCTGAAGGCCGCCGAAGCACGCCTCGAAATGCTGACGCAGGAGCGTGCTCGGCTCGAAGCACAGCTGGCCGATCCATCCCTCTACACCAAAGCCGGCATCAACATGTCGGAGCTCAGCCAGCGCCTCGGCGCGCTCAATCGCGAGATCACGACCGCGGAATCAGCGTGGCTCGAGGCGGCGGAAGCGTTGGAACAAGCCGAGGCACATTAGGCCGCTTCCGGCGGAACAAGCCTCGCGGCGAAGCGCGGATAGACCTCGGCGATCGCCGCGCGCACCGGCCCGCGGATGAGCGCGAGCGTTTTCTCATCCGGCGGAATCGTTGTCGCAGGGGTCGCCGGATCGTCATAGTCGAAGCCGGTCGTTGCGCGAATGCTGGCCGGCGTCTCGCCCGGATGCACGCTCTCGAGCCGAAAGCGCGTGCGTGTCTTGTCGAAGCTGAAGAGCGCGCGCCCGGTGACGAGCGCGTGCGGCCCGCCCGGTCGATGAACGCCAGGCGCGCTCGTACCGGGGGCGCTGATGAAGTCCACCTGGGGCACAAGCACGCGCGGGCTGTGTTCCTCGCGGAACAAAATTACGCGCGGCACGAGGAAGTAGAGGTAGGCGGAGCCGAACGAGCCCGGAAAGCGCACATCGAGATTGGGGTAGTGGCCGAGACCGACCAGATTGACATTGCCCCGTCCGTCGATCTGGCCGCCGCCGAGGAAGAAGGCGCCGATGCGCCCTTGTGCCGCACAGTCGAACAGTTCGCGCCCGCCATCAGTGAAGTCGTTGTTGCGCCGACTGCCGAGCACGGTGACGCGGGTCTCACCGCCAGCCCAGGCTTGAGCCAGGAACGCGGCCGAGCCCGGAATGGGCGATGAGGCCCCGACCGCGACGTGCTCGACGCCTTCGAGCAGTCGCGCGACCGTTACAATGAGCAGCTCGGCCTGGCTGAACCGGGGCGGCACGATCACTCCGCGGCCTGACGCGCGCCGAGCACCTCGCCAAGATAGCGCGCGAAGCCGGCCTCGCTGGAAGCGAGCTCGGCGTAGCGACGGAGCGCGGCGTCATCCGCCTCGTAGAAGCCGGCGAGGCCGAGCGGCCAAGCGCCGTTCTTCGCCTCCGCGATCACGCTGACATAGAGCGACGGCAGGGCGCCAGCCGCCAAGGTCTCGTCGTCCATCAGGTCGAGGTCGCGCACCTCTTCGACCGTGACGAAGGTGCGCGTCGCGGCGTGGGCCATGGTCACGAGCTCGCGCCGCCGGCCGATCCAGATATTGCCGCGGCGATCGGCGAACGGCGCGTGGAACAGCGCGACGTCTGGTTTGAGTGCCGGCAGAGCCACGATCGGGTCGTGCGGCGGGAAGGGATTGTCGATCACGCGCCACTCGGTACGCACCTTGAGCAGGTCACTGCCGATGATGCCGCGGCTCGGCAGAAAGGGCAGACCCTTTTCGCTCGCCTGCAGCGCGGCGTGGATCGCCGGGCAGGTCGAATCCTTGATCGCCACGCGGCCGGATGATACCGCAGCGCTGAAGCGCGGTGCGGGCCCGAGCTCGCCCAGCGTGACGGCGGCGCATTCGATGCTCTCGACACAGCCGGCGCCGATCAGAAGGTCGGCCTGAATACCACTCTGCGGCACCGCAAGCAGCTGGAGCTGCCGGGCCCCGCGACGAATCAGCGCGCGCGTCGCCGCCATGGCGACAAAGCTGTAATCCGGCGGAATCGCGACCGATGCGCCGTTAGGAATAGCGCTCGCTAGTGCCTCGAGGGACTGAAGGCCGGCTCCGGTCATTGTTCGTTCATCACATCGGTTAACGCGAAAGTGACAGTAGCAGACTAATCTGGGAATTGCCGCAGAGCGTATTGATCATCAGTTTCTAATGTGCGGCATTCGATGAGGTTAACGGCCATGAACGATTCACCCGCCTCACATGGCTCACGCTGGCTTCGCCGGCTCGGCTCCGCCCTGTTCGCCGTGAGCTTGACCATATCCGTTGCCATGGGCACGGCCCGCGCCGAAGGGGAGGTCGCGCTTCCCGACGCGGCCGTCACCGAGATCCACGACGTGATCAGCGCGCAGCTCGAGGCATTCAAGCGCGACGACGCGCAAGCCGCATTCTCGCTGGCCTCGCCTGAGATCCAGGCGCAGTTCGGCTCGGCCGAGAATTTCATCAATCTGGTGCGCGAGCAGTACGCGCCGGTCTATCGCTCCAAATCGGCCGACTTCCAACCACCGGTCCAGATGGAAGGTGCCGAGGGCATCGTTCAGCCGGTCGTGGTCACCGGGGCGGACAATGTACCGGTCCTCGCGGTCTACATGGTCCAGCAGCAGAGCGATGGCGCCTGGCGCATCGCCGGTTGTCTGCTCTATGCCATGACGCCAAAGGGCATCGAGGTCTGAGCGCAATCATCAATGCCTCGATATCAGGCCCGCCGCGGATCAATCCGGCGGGCCTTTTGATTCAGCGGTCGACGAAGAGGTCGGGGATCAACGGGCGTGCCGGGT
>VGET01000234.1 GCA_016869195.1 Alphaproteobacteria bacterium
TGAGCCAGCTCGAGACCTCGCGCGACTGGATGACCTGGCCCTTCTTGCGGGCGTCGTCGAGCTTCTTTGGTGTCGGTTCTTCTGTCCGTTGCGAATCGTCGCGATCTTCGGCCACGGCTCAGCCTCCGCCCGAGATCAGCGCGAACGGCTTGGCAAAGCGATCGAGATACCACTGCATCACCGCAGCGAGCGTGACCGCGAACACGATCAACCCGATCAGCACCTGAAGCGGCATACCGACGAAGAACACCTGCATCTGCGGCATCAGGCGCGCGAGCAACCCGAAGCCGACCTGCATGACCGTCGTCACCACCATAAGCGGCGCGGCGAGCTGGAACGCCAGCGCGAAGCCCTGCGAGACAAGCTGGCTCGCGGCATCGGCGAAATCGTTGAGCGGCGGCGGACTGCCCGCCGGAAACATGGTGTAGGACTCAACCAGCGCGGCCAGCATCACATGGTGCAGGTCAGTCACGAAGATCAGGAGGACCGCCATGATCGAGAGAAAATTGCCCGGGATGGTGTTGGGCGTGGCAGTGGTTGGGTCGAGCACCTGGGCGGCGGCAAGGCTGGTGAAGTTCGCGATCAGGGTGCCCGCGGTCTGCAGCGCGGCGAGCAGGATGCGCGCGAGGGCTCCGATGAAGAGCCCGATCAACACCTCACTTAGGAGAACGACGACAAGGCCGAGCACCTCGTCCGGCAGACGCGGCAGGGTGTCGCCGACGATCGGCATGACCGCGAAGGTGATGGCGAGCGCCAGCATGAGGCGGATACGCGGCGACACGAACGCCTCGCCAAAGCCCGGCAGCAGCATGATCGCCGCGCCGAGCCGCGCGAAGACAAGGAAGTAGCCGAACAGCTCACCCTGGAGAAACGCGGCCAGCCCCGCCATTCGCTCAAGGCCCCGTGGCGATGCGGGCGAACAGGCCCTGGGTGTAGCCGGTGAGCGAGGAGAGCATGAATGGCATGAACAGGAACAGCGCCAGCACGATCGCGACGATCTTCGGCACGAAGGTGAGCGTCATTTCCTGAATCTGGGTCAGCGCCTGGAACAGCGAGATCATCAGGCCGACGACCAGCGCCACCACCATGACGGGGGCGCCGATCTTGAGCATGAGCCAGAGCGCGGTCTGGCCGATATCGAGGACTTCGGGCGCTTCCACCGCAAGGCCTCAGATCGGCATGCGCAGAATGTCCTGATAGGCCGCCACCACGCGGTCACGCACCGCAACGACCGTCTGAAGCGTGACCTCGGCGCTCGCCACCGCGGCCACCACCTGGCCGAGATCGGCGGGGTTGACCAGCGCCTGGCGGCTCATCGCCTCGGCCGTGTTGAGCGACTTCGCGGTCTCGCTGATGCTGGATTTGACAAGGCCGGCGAAGCCGCCATCCTGCGCGCCTGTCGCCGCACCGCTGACGCCTGCCGTCTCTTCCTTCGAGGCGGCGCCCGGGCGGGCCAGCCGCGACGCATAGGCGGCCGCGGCACTCGCGATCCTCATGTCCATGGTCTGTCCCCCGATTCAGCCGTGACGCACGAGCGCTATTGCAAGAGCTCGATGGTGCGCCGGAGCATGTCCTTGGCGACGGTGATCATGCTGATATTGGCCTCGTAGCCGCGCTGCGCCTCGCGCATGTCGACCATCTCGATCAGCGAGTTGACGTTGGGCATCAGCACGTAGCCCGTCTTGTCGGCGGCCGGATGACCGGGATCGAAGCGCCGGCTGAAGGGCCGCTGGTCAGGCAGTACCTTGTCGACCTCGACCGTCTCGATGCCGGTCGCGCGATCGATCTCGTTGCGGAAGGTGATGATCTTGCGCCGGTAGGGCGCGCCGCCCGGCTCCTCGGCGGTCGAGTTGGCATTGGCCAGGTTCTCGGCGATCACGCGCATGCGTTCGGACTGGGCGTGCATGCCGCTGCCCGAGATGCTGAGGATCTTGGTGATATCGACCATGCCGCGCCTCCGCCGCCTCAGCCGATCGGCCGGCCGATGGCCAGCTTGATCAGGGCGAGATGCTTCCGATAGAGGTTGGTCGCGGTCTGATAGGCGGCCTGATTGTCGGCCACCTTCATCAGCTGATCCTCGATCACGACCGCATTACCGTTGGGCGACACTTCCTTGATCTCGGGGGCGATCTCGGGCTCGTAGTGGTCGGTCACCCGCCCCTTGAGCCCGAGCGAATGGCCCGAGGAGGCCGCGAGGCCCATGCGGCTCGAGCTGCGCCGCATGAAGGCGGCAAAATCCGACTCGCTGAGCTCACGCGGCTTGTAGTCTGGCGTGCTTTGATTGGCGATGTTTTCGGCCAGCACCTTCTGGCGTTGACCGAGCCAGTTCATGCGCTCATTGAGCGCCTGGAAGATCGAGATCTTGTTCAGGTCCATGGTCCGCCATAGCGTCACGGATGGGTCCGGGGTCGCGCGGGCGACCGGCCGGTGGTCTCGCCGTGGAGTTTCTGTGGCGGCGCTTAAGAAAGCTTTAAGAAGAGATTGAATTCGTTGGTTAACGGGGCGACTTGGCGCCTGTCACCCACCGCCAAGCAATTGCCGCAAGTTTGGTCGTCATCCCGGCCGCGAAGCGAGCCGGGAACCATCGTGGCGCGCGATCGGTGTTTGCGGCCCCGGTTCCCGGGCCGCAAGGCTCGTGACCGAACGCTGGCGCGTTCGGACTCGCCTAACGCCCGGGATGACGATCTTATGTGTGTGCCCCTACAACCGCATCGCACGAGCGCGCGCGCCGCGCTCGATGGCGGCGGAGACCAGCCGGCCGAGGCTCAGGCGATGGCGCAGCAGCTCGAGAATGCGCGACGCCTCCTGCGAGACCTTGCCGTCCGCCGCCGCGACCTCGCAGGCGAGCGCATAGGCCGTTTCGCGCAGCCGCTCGGGCACCGCGCGGGCGATCACGTCTAGCACATCGTCGAGGCCGTTCTCCGAATCGAGCAGCTCGGCACATTCGCCCGCGACCGCCGGCAGGCGATTCTGGTCGAAGTCCTCGAACACCGGCAGGTGCAACACATCCTGCCCGATCGAGGACATCTCGCGATCGGTCATCTCGCGGTCCGAGGCCGCGACCAGCACCATCGTATAGATGATCCCGGCATGGTGACTGACCGCGAGCGAGCCGCGCGCGGCCCCGCCGTTTTGGCCGCCCGACTTTGCCTTGGACTTGGTTTTGCCGGCGCCCGCTTTCTTGACCATCGCCTGTTCCTTTGTTGGTTGGCGCCCTCTGGGCACGACCGCCGCAGCACAGATAGGGGATTGGCAGGCCCGCCGCAAGGTGGGCAATCAGGCGGGTTGCAACGCCTCTGCCGCAAGAAACGCCCGCGTCGCGCTGATCGCCACGGCGAGGCCGAGCCGCTCGACCGCAACGCCGGCCGGAAAGGCGCTGTAGAGCCGGCTCGGGAACGCCGAGTCCAGGAGCACGAACACGCCGCGATCGGTCGCACGCCGAATGAGGCGGCCATAGGCCTGCTTCAGCCTTAGCCGCGCGATCAGATCGTCATAGGCGCGCCCGCCAAAGGCCGTGCGGCGCGCCTTGTGCAGGATATCGGGGCGCGGCCAGGGCACGCGGTCAAACACGATGAGGCGGAGGCTGCGGCCGGGCACGTCGACCCCGTCGCGCACCGCGTCCGTGCCTAAGAGGCACGAATCCTCCTCTGCGCGGAAGATGTCGACCAAGGTCGCGGTGTCGAGCGCATCGACGTGCTGGGCCCAGAGCGCGAGGCCGGCGTCTTCGAGCTTCGGCGCGATGCGCGCGTGCACCGCGCGCAAACGGCCGATCGCGGTGAAGAGGCCGAGCGCGCCCCCGCCCGCCGCCAGGAACAGCTCGCGATAGGCGGCCGCGATCGCCTCCACGTCGCCGCCGCGACGCAGGTCCTGCACCACGATGACGCGGGTCTGCGCGCCATAGTCGAAGGGCGATGGCACCTGCGCGCGCATCGCCGGGCGAATGAGGTGGCGCACGCCGGTGCGCGCCTCGGCGGTCGTCCAGTCCGCCTCCGCCTCGCCGCTGGTGTCTCGCAGTGTCGCCGAGGTCAGCACCGCACCATGGCAGCGTGCGAGCACGGTCGTGCTGAACGGCATGGTCGGATCGAGGTGATGCCGGCGCATGCCGACATCGCGCTCGCGCCCGTCGATGCGATCGACCTCGAACCAGTCGACGAAGCCCTCGGGCGCACCGGCGAGCTCATCGTCGCTCGCGTCGTTTGCAATCAATGAGCCCAGCATGGCGCGCCAGGTCTCGACCTCTTCCTGCAGCCGCCGCGCAAGCCCGCGCGCAACCGCCTCGATGCGCGTGCGCGTGTCGCGATCGAGCGTTGCCGCCTCATCGTCGAGCAGGCCGTCGAGCGCGCCGATCAGCGCGCGCATCGGCTTGGCCAGCATCGCGAGCGTGCCCTCGAGCGCGGCGGCGACCTCGCGGATCGCCGGATCGAGCGGCCAGACCGGCGCCTCGAGCCCATAGGGCGTGTCGGGTTCGGCCGCGCGCGCGAGCACTTGCTTGCGCACCGCATCGAGGAACCGCTCGCAATGGCTCTGCGGCGCGCCCGCCTCAAGCCGCTCGTGCCAGCCATCGCCCGGCAGTGACCGCGCGGCCTTGAGCGTCTCCTCGAGCGCGCCGAGCGCGCCCCGCCGATCCGCGATCAGATCGCCGATCCGGCTCTTGAGCCCCCGTCCGCGCGCCGACGCTCCCCCTGAATCGCGCGTGCGCTCGGGCCCGAGCAGCCAACGGCGGAGCTCGTGCGCCTCGATGCCCGAGAGGTGGGCCGAGAACGCGCTGTCCGCCGCGTCGAACACGTGATGCGCCTCATCGAACACGAAGCGCGTCGGGAGCTTGCGCTCGCCCTCGCCGGCATAGGCGTCGCGCGCCGCCTCTACCATCACCAGCGCGTGGTTGGCGATCACGATGGACGCGGTGCGCGCGCGTCGCTGGGTCTTTTCGATGAAACAGGTTCGATAGTGCGGGCACGCCGCGTAGATGCATTCCCCGCGCCGGTCGGT
>VGET01000235.1 GCA_016869195.1 Alphaproteobacteria bacterium
CAGACCAACGGGGTGATCGAACGATTCTTCCGAACCTTCAAGGAGCAAGTCGTACATGGCCGCATCTACCAGACCATCGACGACGTCAGGGACGCCGTCCGCGTCTTCGTCGACCGCTACAATGCCCAGTGGCTGATCGCAAAGAACGACTACCGAAGTCCAAACGACGCCAGAACCGCTTGGGATCAGAGCGCGTTCAGGCTGGCCGCTTAACTCCTACCTTGTGTCCAGATATCCGGGTGCAGTACAGGTCGACGCCCTTGTAGTCGGGCACATCCCTATGCGCGTTCCGGCTCAATCGCAATCCGTTGAACCGCCTTGCATGTCCTACTCCCTCGTCCGCAGGCCGCGAACCGCGCGCACGGCGCGCCGAAGCGGCTCGGTGATCCGCCAGGAGCTCGATGTGCGCATCTGATCGAGCTCTCGGCGCAACCCGTCCGCCTGCCGAAGAGCCTCGTCGAGCTCTCTTCCCAGGCGCGTCGCCTCGCTCCGCAGCGGCGAAAGGTCCTGACCCGGTGTGGCCGTCTCCAGCATGGCGCGCTGCGTGGCGGTCAGCTCTCCGTGCGGCGGCGTCCGCCCGCCGGTGCGGACCTCCGGCTCCGGCCTCTTGCGGATGACGACTTCGATTGCGCTCTCCCCGATCGGCGTCATGGTCTGGTCGAATCTGGGCAGATCCTCCCGGAACGTCGCGTCGAGCAGCGCGAGCTTGCGAATTTCGGCCCGCGGACCGAGACCGAGCACGAGATCGATCAGGTTCCTGGAAACCGGACTCCAGGAGCGGGTCTTCGAGATCGTGAATGTATGCTTGTGATCGCCGTTGAAGGTGCTCGGCCATTGGCCCTGCTCATACAAATCCTCGTCGGGCACCACGACGACGAGATGCCCCCCGGGACGCACGACCCTGAACCAGGAGGCCAGCGCGATCGCCGGATCGACCATGTGCTCCAGGCAATGACTGCTGTGCACGAAGTCGTAGTGGTCGTCCGGAATCCCCTGCAGGAACTGGGCATCTCCCTGTTCCAGGTCCCAGGACGCCACCCCTGAAACCTGGGGAAAAAACTGTGCATAACTTGCCAGCGGATCGTCTCCGCTGCCGACATCGAGGCCGCGCCCGACGAAGTAGCGCGCGGCGAAGGACGGCTCGAACATTCGCCGGAAAACGGCTTTCCCGCATTCCTTCACGGCCGGCCCCGCCGCCACCGAGGGCTGGGACGTCGAGCGGGCGGGAACCAGCAATAGGTATCCCTCGTCGGCATAGTCGCGCCGGCTGCTGTGCGTTGCCGCGAACAGCCGCTCGACGAATTGCAGGTGCCGCAGGGTCGGCGGCAGGGTCTGCGCCCAATCGGGAATGTTGCCATTCTCAAACGGCCCCTCCTCGTAGATGCGGAGATCGTCGATCAGGAAGACGTCGGATGCTCCCGGCCGAAACCGGGCTATGATCTCCAGCTCCCGCTCGAGCGGCAGCCGGATGTCGACATCCGGCTCGGCATCATAGGCGGCGAATCCCAGGTCGGCCCCCGGGAAGTGCGCATCGAGCCAGAACAGGATCGGCTCGTCGGTCGGCAGTTCGGCCAGGATCTTCGGCAGCTGTTCGGTGCTGTTGCCGAGATGGATGCGTATGCGCCCGTCGGCGTCGAACCGGCGCCTGGCGGCCGCGGCAATGTCGGCGTGGATCTCGATCGAGTGCAGGGTTGCGAAGGGACGCGCGGCGGCGTAGGCGAGGCCGTCGCCGCTGCCGGTTCCGGTCTCGACGATGTGTCGGCAGCCATAGTCCCGGCACAACCGGTCCAGGTCGAAATGGCGCAGATGCCCCATGCTCAGCGACCGGGAAATGGATGGACTTGCAATAGGGTACCTGCTATTCGGTCACGCCCTGCGGGTCGGCTGGACGCGGCGGCCGCTCCGCCCCGCTCGCGGCGATCGCCGGCCGCTCCGGACGGGTCCCGTCCAATTGCCGCCAAACCATCAATCGCCAGCGCGCAGATGACCATGGTCAAAGCGTTTCCAAGCGAATTCATCGCCAATGCCTCGACCGACCTGCAGTCGGGGGTCTTGCGATGGGGTCTGTGGGGGCGCTTGGGTTGGCAGGACATTCTGATGCGTTATCGACGGTCCGTGCTCGGGCCATTCTGGCTGACCCTGAGCACGGCCATTATGGTCGCGGCGATGGGCACGCTGTACAGCGTTCTGTTTCAGCTGCCGGCTGCCGACTACATCCCGTTCCTCGCGCTCGGCCTGATCATCTGGGGGTTCATCAACTCGATTCTTTCAGAAGGCTGCAACACCTTCATCGAGGCGGAGTCGGTTCTCAAGCAGATCGCCATGCCGAAGTCGATCTTCGTCTGCCGCGTGGTCTGGCGCGCGTTCCTGCTCATGGTCCACAGCCTGCCAATATACCTGGTCCTTCTGGTGTGGTTCCAGATCCAGATCGGCTGGAGCGTGCTGCTGGCATTTCCGGCGCTGCTGCTGCTGCTGGGCCACGCACTCTGGATCTCCCTGCTGTTCGGCATGATCTCGGCGCGCTTCAGGGACTTCCCGCAGATCGTCGCCAGCATCGTGCAGATCGCCTTCTTCCTGACGCCGATCGTCTGGAAACCGGAGCTGCTGCGCGGCCGCATGCTCATCGTCGAGGCCAACCCGCTGTACCACGTGATCGAGATTCTGCGGGGACCGCTGCTGGGGACACCGCCCGAGGCGCTCTCCTGGATCGTCGTCTGCACCATGCTCATTGCCGGCTGGGTCCTGACGTTCTGGGCGTTCGCGCGCTTTCGGCCGCGGATCGTCTACTGGGTCTGACCGATGGCGGACCCGGTTCCACAGGCGGCGAGCGAGGCGATCGTCGAGCCGACGACCGTCATCGGCCTGGACGACGTCTCGGTGACTTTCGAGATCTACGGGTCTGGCAGCCGGTCGATCAAGCGTCGCTTTCTCAGGAGCGTGCTGGGGCGCAGCAGTGCCGGGGACGACGCCGACGCCAAGACCGTCGCCGCGCTGCGCAACATCACGGTCGACATCAAGCATGGCGATCGCATCGCCCTGATCGGCAAGAACGGTTCGGGCAAGACGACCCTCCTGCGCGTGCTGGCCGGCGTCTACGAGCCGGTGTCGGGCACCGTGACGCGCAACGGCGAGGTGTCGGCGCTGTTCGACCTGACCCTGGGCATGAACCCGGAGGCGACCGGCTATGAGAACATCCACACGCGAGCTCTCTATCTCGGCCTGTCGCCGCAGGAGATAGAGGAGCGCGAGGCGGACATCGTCGCGTTCTCGGAACTGGGAGAGAGCCTGGCGCGCCCGATCAGGACCTATTCGACGGGCATGCTGCTCCGACTCGCCTTCGCGATCTCGACCTGCGTGCAACCGGAGGTCCTGCTGCTCGACGAATGGATCAGCGTCGGCGACGCGTTGTTCCTGGCAAAGGCCGAGGAGCGATTGAACCAGCTCGTCGACCGTTCGAGCGTGCTGGTCCTCGCCTCGCACTCGCCGGACCTGCTGCGCCGGTTCTGCACCAAGGGAATTCTGCTGAACGAAGGGCGCCTCATGCATTTCGGACCGATCGACGACGTCCTCGCCGATTACACGGGCTGGATCCTGATCTAGCAGTTTGCTGAAAAACCCCCTGTGCGTCGACGTGAGAGGATGATTCATTAGCGAGAGAGGAATTGCGGGGGTGTGGGATGCGGCGGCGGTTTGTCGATCAGGGTGGGTTGTTCTCGTACATCAATCCCGAGTCACGGATATCGGCAGGCCATCCGATTCGTCGGATAAGGGATCTGGTTCGAGACGTGTTGAAGGCGCTGAACGGAAGGTTTGCGCGAATGTACTCGCGCCAGGGGAGGCCCGGCATTCCGCCTGAGCAGCTGCTCAGCGCGCTGTTGCTGCAGGTTCTGTACGGCGTGCGGTCGGAACGGCAGCTGATGGAGCAACTAGATTACAACCTTTTGTACCGGTGGTTCGTGGGTCTGTCGCCGGACGATGCGGTGTGGGATGCGACCAGCTTCAGCAAGAACCGGGATCGGCTGAACGAGGCCAAGGTGTTCGAGCGGTTCATGGCGACGCTTCTGGAGCATCCGCAGGTCAAGCCGCTGCTGTCGAGCGAGCACTTCTCGGTAGACGGCACGCTGATCGAGGCCTGGGCCTCGCACAAGAGCTTTCGCCCCAAGGATGGCGGCGACGAAGGCGACGGGGCGAACTTCCATGGGCAGAGCCGCAAGAACGACACGCATGAGAGCACGACCGACCCTGAGAGCCGGCTGTACCGCAAGGCTCCAGGACGCGAAGCCAAGCTGTCTTACATGGGGCACGCGGTGACGGAGAACCGGCACGGATTGGCCGTGAACGGCAAGGTCACCCAGGCCAACGGCATGGCTGAACGGCGCGCTTCGGAAGCGATGCTGGAGCGCCGGCGCAAAGCCGGTCCGATCACGGTCGGCGAGGACAAGGCCTACGACACCGCTGACCACGTCGATGCCTTGCGTGCAATCAACGTCACGCCGCACGTGGCTCAGAATGATACCGCCAGACGCAGCGCGATCGACGGACGCACGACCCGGCATGCGGGCTATGGCATGTCGCAGTCTCGCCGCCCGCTGATCGAATGCATCTTTGGTTGGGGCAAGCAGCACGGCACCATGCGCAAGACCAAGCACCGCGGCCTGGTCCGCGTCGCAGCCGACTTCATGCTCAACCTGATCGGCTACAACCTCGTCCGCCTGCCCAAGCTTCTGGCGGCTTAGGAGGAGTCTGTCCGCAGTGCCCCTTGACACAGCAATATCAGCCGAAAACCTCTCTCTTACTCCGCACAAACTCGGGTTGATGCGTCGAATGTCGAATTTTTCAGCGAACTGCTATGGCTCCGTCCAACGTCCGAGTTGACCTGCCGGACGGGGATGTCCCTGTCGATGTTGAAATAGGAGGACAGGCGTTGCCCGCCTTGAGCCTTTAGGCTCGGGGTGCTGAATCCACGAAGGAGAGCAACGCCATG
>VGET01000236.1 GCA_016869195.1 Alphaproteobacteria bacterium
CTGCGTAGAAGCGCTCCGAGAGGTGCTCAGCCGCTTCCCCACGCCCAAGATCTTCAACACCGACCAGGGCTCGCAGTTCACCTCGGAGGACTTCACCGGCGTCCTGCTCGACCGAGGCATCAAGATCGGCATGGACGGCAAGGGCCGCTTCCTCGACAACATCTTCGCGGAACGCCCCTGGCGTTCACTGAAGTACGAGGAGGTCTACCTGAAGGCCTACGACTCGCTGACGGAGGCCCGCGCCGGACTCGGCGCGTACTTCGAGTTCTTCAACCACGACCGACCGCACAGCGCCTTGGGCCGCCAGACCCCGGCCGCATTCTACGATTCCACGGCCGCAGTCGCGGCATGATCACCGCGATCGCGACCCGGAAATCAGCCGTCAATTATTGAAAGAAGACTCGCAGAACGCTATGCGCGAACAACCAGCAGGCTCCACCTTGGCGAGACCCGATACTGGCCTGAAAGATGGGGGCCACCTCATCGAGCCCCACGCGCCTGGCGATGCGCTTGATCGGCACCCCGGCGTTCCACTGCCGCCGCGGCCGCCGCTCGGCGACAGTCATCGCTATCGGCCGTATCTGGCCCCAGGGCGAGCTCGACCAGCTTCCTCATGAGAATTTCATCTCATCCACCCAAAGCTTAGGACCGGGCCCGCGGAATCCAAACACGAAACGTCGTCCCCTGCCCCAGCTCGCTCTCCAGCCAAATCCTTCCGCCCAGAAGCTCGAGCAGGCGTTGCACGATGTGGAGCCCCAGGCCCACACCGCCGTAGCGCACGGCAATGCTGTCATCAGCCTGACGAAAAGGCTCAAAGATCAACTGCTGTGCCGCCGGAGTGATACCGATGCCGGTATCGCTTACCGCGAGCTCAACCCCGTCGCCTTCGGCGCGCGCGCTCAACCGCACCGCTCCCTTCTCCGTGAACTTGAACGCGTTCCCAATCAGGCTTTTCAAGACGACTCGGAGCTTCACACCATCGGTAACGATCACAGGCATATCGCCCTCGACCGCCGAGTCGAAGCGTACCGCGGCATTACGCCTCATCTCCCCTGCATCCCGCGCCACCTCCGAAACCAGCTCCCTTACATCAACCGGCTGCGCCTTGACGTTCGGCCTGCCGGCGTCGAGCCCGCTCAGGTCGAGAGTCGCGCCAACCAAATCCAGCAGCTGCAGCGAATGCACACGCAGCCGCTCGAGAACCCGACGCTGCTCGTCGTTGAGCGCTCCCAGCGCGCTATCGAGCAGCATATCGTGGTAACCGACGATCACGTTGAGCGGCGTGCGCAGCTCGTGAGACATATTCGCAACGAAGTCGGCACGGACGCTATTGGCACGCTCCAGACGTCGAAAGAGCAGTGCGTTGCTCAAGGCCAGCGACGCGATCTGCGCAATCCCGTGGGCGAGCCGCTCGTCGCGCGGCGGAAATGGCTCGGTCCGACCGCGAAATCCTGCCGTAAGAATCCCTGTTCTCTCCGTGTCGACAGCTAGCAGAATAAATATCGCGTGGGTGATTCCATACCGTTCCTGCAACCCGGGGAGCAGCTGCTCGGTCATATCAACCCCACTCTGCGCGATCCCGTCACGCTCCAAGCGGTGCATGAGCGCGTCCACGCGCGCCCGTGGAAAGCGCGACACGCGCAACATTTCCCACTGCTCTGGGGTATCGCCGAACCTGGCGACAGCGGCATACTCGTGATTGGCTGGATTGTAGAGAAAAGTATGCCCGAAGTCCGCACGTAGCTCCCGCGCCGTGACCTCGCACAGACGCTCCAGGAGCGCCGGTTGGTCCACGGACGAAATCATCTCCCGGCCGACACGGACCAGCGACTCGGAAATCCGCGCCTGGTCGTCCCTCTCCGCCAACAGCGCACGCAGACGCTCCTCTGACGCTTCAACCTGCAGCGTATGCTCAAAGCGTTGCCGGCGCACATCGTCGATTCTACGGGTACCGACGGAGGACAACATGGCGGCAATCAGCGGGGTGGCCCAATAGTGCACGAACAGCGGCTCCCCTCCAAGGACGACTCGGGCACCCAGAAACACGGCGTACAGGCTCAGAGTGAGCATGTTCGAGAGCCGCTGGTAGGAAGGCGGCCAAGGCAGCAATAGCGGCGAGGCAACCATCTTGAGGGCCAGTACGGAAGAGGTTCCGCCCACCGTCGTATCGGTGGAGAGCAAGCGGGCGCAGAGCAAGGCCGTGTAGGCCACATCGAATCCCAGGGCCACCTCTGCTCGACGCCCTGGCCAGGCTCGCCAACACAGCATACCCGTCGCAATCACGACGAGCTGGGCTGGGTAAAAGTAGGTCAGGCTTTGGACCGGGCCACGCGGGCTAAGGAGATCACCAATCGCCCACACGTGCAGCGCAACCAACAGCAAGATCACGGCGCGCGGCAACAGGTTTCCAAGCTGCCGCCCCCGCTCGGACTCGTACGACAGAGGGCTCGGAAAGGTCATCAGGCGGCCGCCGCGGGTCTTAGCAGCCCGTTGAAAACACCACACGCCATGAGAGCGGATCTCTTCCGCCAGCTCTTCGTTGCGAAATCCTCAACAAAACCGACAGGTTTGCTTTCGGTTCCGCGCCTCGATCTGACGAAAACTCTCTCGCTCTCATGACATCCAATGTTTTTCAACGGACTGCCAGTAGGGCGTAACAGAAGTCACACGAATAATGGGGATGGACCGCTCTCTGTTGAAACTTGACGCCCTGGAAGTGGCGGCCTCGTGATCGAGTTTGCCCCTACGCAGCTTTGGACTGCTTGTCAATATTCTTCTGATTGAGAGCACGGTTGAGGGCCGTGAGGAGGTCACCCATGGCGCGGTGACCGCGCAGCCGACGAAAGCCTCGTTCGGTCCAGAGCACGGCCGCTCCGACCCAGCGCAGGATCATCGCTCCGCCCTGCCAGTGCTTCACGTTGCGCGTGTAGCGAGCGACGCCGTCGTTGAGGTTCTCGATCGGGTTGGTCGAGCGCAGTGTGCGGCAGAGTGCACCGGTCACGCCGAGCCGCTGGCAGGTGAGCGTCTCCACCAGCCCCTCGCGCAGCGACTCGGCGGCGCCTGGGTGCTCGACCTCGAACGAGGTGGCCAGGGTTCGCAGCCGCTTCTCGGCCGGCCGCGCATCGCCCAGGCCCCAGGCATTGCGCAGGGTGCGCCGCACCCGTGCCCGCTTGGCCTCTTGGAGGTGATCGAGGACGTTGCGCTCCTTGTGGACCTGGCAGCGCTGGACCAGCACGCTCTCGCCAAAGATCTCACGGATCGCCTTGCGCAGAGCCTTGGAGCCGTCGATCACGAAGAGCAGGGCCTGATCGGTGGCCAGACCGCGCTCGATGAGGTCCTCGAGCAGGGCCTTGGCGACCGCGGCGTTCTCCGTGGCGCCCTCGCGCACGGCCAGCACGTGCTTGCGACCGTCGGCCGTGATCCCGAGCGCGATCACGACGGCGTGGTCAGCGAAGATGATGCCGTCGATCATCACCACGCGCAGCTCCAGGCCCGCCAGCGGGCGGGCGAGGAGCTTACGGAGCTGTTCGGTGGACAGGGCGACGAAGCGCCGGGAGACGGCCGAGTGGGAGATCGAGCGCTCCGGCTCGCTCTCGGGCGGGGCCTCGAGGACGTCGGCGTAGCCACGGGTGGAGACGCCACGCGAGACCGCGGCCAGGGTCTGGCGGTCAAGGGGATCGCGCGAGGCTGCGAAGGCGAAGCTCGGCAGGACGAGCTCGTGGCCGTCGACGGACCGAGCCCGAAGCCGGCGCAGCGGGATGCGGCGGCCACCGAGCGTGACCTCGCTCGCCATCGTGCCGCTGCGGATGGCCGTGCGCTCGGGGTTGGGCTGCCACTTGGGGCCGCACAGCTCGGTGCGCTCGCCCTCCATCATCGCCGCGAGGACCTGACGACCCGTCTCGACGCAGAGCGAGAGGAAGTCATCTTCGGCGGAGCGCAGGCAGGTGAGCAGAGGATACGGGATCTGGACCGAGACCCGTGTTCGCGCTTCCTCTCGACCCTGGACTCTCACAGTCTTCTTCATTGGCGGTTCCGTTCGTTTTTGGTTTGGCGACCACCGTCCCTACGGGGGACAGCGGACGGAACCGCCACTTCTTCAACTCGTCAAATCAACAGCCTCCGGGCCATCCCCCGGGAGATCGTCATTCCTCGCAGCAGGTACGGATAGACCGGGTGTTCCGGGGCCGGTTTGCTCGTGTTCGGCTTCGGAGCCGTGCTCTCCAGCCCCATCAACTTCATGAGCCGCTGGACGCGCTTGCGGTTCACCTCGGTGCCTGCGCCCTGAAGCGTCCGCGTGAGCATCCGGCTGCCGAAGAACGGGTGCTTCAGATGCAGCTCGTCGATCCGGCGCATCAGGGCGAGCTCCTCCTCGTCCGGAACAACCGGCTCGCAGTACAAACTCGGCCGGTTCACCGCCAGCAACTCGCACTGGCGGCGCATCGACGGGTCGATATTCGGCTCGACCAAGGCTCGGCGCTGCTTCATCGGCATCGCCCGAGCCCGTTGGACAAAAAATCGTGCTCCACCGTCAGCTCGCCGATCTTCTTGAGGAGCTCGCCCTCCCGCTCGACTGCCGAATCATCACTGGCCTCGGACTCGAACGATGCCGCCGCGTTGTCCAGAAGCTGGCGCTTCCACTTGTAGACGACGTTCGCGTGGATCTTGTACCGGCGGGCAAGCTCGGCCACCGACTCCTGCTCGCGTACCGCTTCCAGGGCGACCTTCGCCTCGAAGGCCGGGCTGTGCTTCGTGCGCGTCTTCTTCATCAGTGCTGCGCCTCTTGGTCTGGAGCAGGCTCGACCATCACCCTACGCCCTGGTCCAAAATCTGGGGTCCACTTCAGTTCTTCCGGCCCACGGCCAGACCTCTGATCCCGCGCTCGGTGGCGTTGTTGTCGATCGGGATGCGCGCGTCGGTGAGGAAAAGCTCGAGCTCCGGCCACAGCTCGAGCGCGTAGAGGATGGCCTTG
>VGET01000237.1 GCA_016869195.1 Alphaproteobacteria bacterium
CGCCAAGGCGAGGGCCACTGGTGGTGGCGCTGGGCCGAGTTCGTGGTGCGCAGACCAAAAATAGTGCTCGTGCTCTCGGCCGCGCCACTGATCGCGCTTGCCGTTCACAGCGCGACGCTCAGCCTGAATTTTCCGCGGGGCAGCTGGCTGCCTGAGAGTGCCGAGTCGATCGAGGCGGCGGAGCTCTTGAAACAGGCCGGGCGCGACGGGCTGATCGCCGCGATGCCGGTCGTGCTCGAGCTGCCAGAGGGTGCCGACATTCGCAGTGACGCCGGCTGGTCCGCGATGGAGCGGCTGGCACAGCATCTCGCCAGCGATCCCCGCATCGAGCGGGTGCGCACGATCGCGGCGCCGCTCGGCGGCGCGAATTTCGGCCG
This sequence comes from Alphaproteobacteria bacterium, assembly GCA_016869195.1. Classification (GTDB taxonomy): domain Bacteria; phylum Pseudomonadota; class Alphaproteobacteria; order UBA828; family UBA828; genus SHWC01. Next base: position 378 of record VGET01000237.1, read on the forward strand.
GATTGCGCTCGATGCGGCACCCGACGCAGTGAAGCGAAGCTTCGTCAGCCCGGACGGGCAAACCGTCCTGCTGACCGCCATCCCCAGGCAATTCAGCGATCAACAAACGATCACTGATTTCGCCAAGGACTTGCGGGTCAAGGCGGCGCCCGAGCTCACCGGCCTCGAGGGCACCGAGGTGCTGGTCGGTGGCCTGCCTGCGTTCAATGCCGAATATCAGGATATCGTGCGCACCTGGATGCTGCCGATGATCGGGCTCGTCGCCATCGGCACCTTCCTCGTGCTGGTCTGGCGCTACCGCGCGATCCTGGTTCCGGCCAAGGCGGTGGCGCTTAACCTGCTATCCGTTGCCGCCACCTTCGGCGCCGTCGTCTTCGTGTTTCAGGACGGCTATGACGCCGGGGTCTTCGGCATGGCGAGCGCCGGCGGCGGGGTGTTCCCGATCGTGCCGATTCTGGTCTTCTGCATGATCTTCGGCCTCAGCATCGACTATGAGATCTTCCTGGTCGGCCGCTTCTCCGAGCTGCGTAAATCGGGGCTCGATGACAAGACGGCCCTGGTCGAGGCCCTGACCCGCACCGGGCGCATCATCACGAGCGCCGCCGTGATCATGATGATCGTCTTTGCCGCCTTCATGCTGAGCGACTTCCTGCTGATACGCATTCTCGGCTTCGCGCTCACGCTGGCCGTGCTGCTCGATGCGACCATCGTGCGTCTCGGCCTCGGCCCGGCGCTGCTGCGCCTCGCCGGCCGCTGGAACTGGTGGCCCAGTCGCTGACGCTGTTGCTCGCCTCGCCCCTCGCCTATCATCAGTCGCGGTTGGTGTGCGCCGAAGGCGAGGGTGAGCTCATGAGCACAAATGACGCGGTGCTGATTGCGAACGAGGCGTTCTACGCGGCGTTCCGGGCGCGCGACATGAAGGCGATGGAGGCGGTTTGGGCGGAGGAAGCGGCCGTGACCTGCATCCACCCGGGCTGGAACGCGATCGAAGGCCGCGCCGAGGTGATGGAAAGCTGGGCCGGGATCCTGAAGAACCCGAACGCACCCAAGATCCGCTGCCACGCGCCGAGCGCGCAGGTCCATGGCAGCGCCGCGCTCGTGGTGTGTTACGAGGTCCTGGACGGCGGCGTGCTGATCGCGACCAACGCATTCATCCGCGAGGCAGCGGGCTGGCGCATGGTGCATCACCATGCCGGCCCGGCCAACGCGATGCCGCCGAACCCGGCGACCTCGTCACAAATTCACTGAGCGCGCTCAGACCGAATCGCGCACCACGGCGAAGGTTTCGTTGGTGAACCAGAGACCGCCATGGCGGCGCAGCACGTCTTGCGTGGCCTCGAGGAAGCCGCCCTGGCTCAGCACCGGCAGCAGCCGCGCGTCTTCGATCTGGGCGACGTAGACTGCCGCGTTCCACGCCGCCATCAGGGTTGAGGTGCCGATGCTCTCGCTCACCTCGCTCGGCAATGTGTGAAGGCTATAGCGGAACAGCGAGCGCGAATCCGGAAACGGCAGACAGCGCAGTTTCGGCCGCTCCGCCTTCAACGCGTTGTTGAGCACCTTGATGAGCGCCTGGCGCGGCGTGGCGAAGGGCTGCTCCTTCGGCCAGATCTCGTGGATGATTTCCATGCCTGGGTCGCGGCCGGTTGACTGCACGACAACCATGCGCCCATTGGGTGCGAGCGCGCGCGCCAGGGGCGCCAGCACATTGCGCACCTTGGTCTCGGCCGAGACCCGCGCCTGATAGGGCTGCGAGGCCAGGACGAGGTCATAGAAACCCTCGGTCAACCCTGGCCGCGGGATGATGCGGTCGAGCGAGAACTCGTGATCGCGCCGATAGATCACCGCGACCGACGGCCGCTCATAGATAGGGTTGCCGGATTTTGGGCTCATGGTGATGCGCCAACCCTCGCTCAGGATCGGTTGCAGCTTGCGCCTGATCTGCAAGTCAAAGTCGTGCGTCGTGCTGCCATCGAGCGCGAAAACGTGCCAGTTGAGCCGTGCGAGCGCCTCGGGACTGCGCGGCATGAGGCGCGGCGCTTCGCCGTAGAACATGTTGGTTGCGACGAACACCATGTGCGGGTGCTCGTGAAATCGGTCCGGCAGTTTCTCGATCGAGAGCCTGACATCCTCGAGGCTGATCTCCTTTCCCACCACCAGGAAAGGCACGGTTGGAAAACGCTGATGCATGGCGCGGAGCACGCGGGTCAGCACCGTGCCATCGCCCATGCCGGCATCGAACACGCGCAGCGCCGGCGGCCGCGGGATCAGATGCGGCAGTTCCTCGCTGATGCGCGCCGCGACCTCCCACTTCTCGCTGCACGTGGTCACGAACATCAGGTATTTTTCGCGGTTGTCGTAGAACCGGAAGGGCAGCTTCTGTCGGGCGCTCTCGGCCACGGTCGGGCTCCTGATCTGGGCTGAGTGGGCGGCGCAAAGCCGCCTGATGTCGCGGCATCATAGGGCCCCGTGGTTCCGCCCGCGAGTAGTGACCGCCTAGTGAGCGAGGAGCGCGCAGCACGATGAATGACACGACGCCACGGGGCGGATATCGCACCACGGGCAGGCTTGAGTCGGTGCTGCGCCAGGGCTGGTTCGCGGTGACGGCAGAAACCAGCCCGCCCGATTCCGCCGATGCCGGCGCCGTGCTTGCGCGTGCAGGCTGCCTGAAGGGCCTCGCCGATGCGGTCAACGTGCTCGATGGCGCCGGTGCGCGGGCACACCTCTCGCCGCTCGCAGCCGCCGCGATCCTCGCGCGCGAGGGGATCGAGCCGGTCCTTCAATTCACCATGCGCGATCGCAACCGTCTGGCGCTCGAGGCCGAGGTGCTGGGCGCCGCGGCGCTGGGGATCCCGAACATCCTGTGCCTGACCGGCGACGCCATCGACAAGGGCGACCAGCCGGAGGCGAAGCCGGTGTTCGACCTAAAATCGGGCGAGTTCATGGCGATCGTCCGGCGCATGCGCGATGAGAGCGAGCTGCCCTCGGGCCGCAAGCTGAGTGCACCGCCGCGCCTCATGATCGGCGCCGCCGCGGCGCCAAGCGAGCCGAAGCCTGGCCTCGAGGCGCCCGACATCAAGGCGAAGATCGAGGGTGGCGCCGATTTCATCCAAACCCAGTTCTGCTTCGACCTCGCCATGCTGCGCCGCTACCTCGATCGGCTGGACGAGCTCGGTCTTGGCGGCAAGCTGCCCTTCCTGATCGGCATCGGGCCCCTTACCTCGGCCAAGTCGGCGCGCTGGATGAACAAGAACCTGTTCGGCGTGTTTATCCCCGAGCCGCTTATTGCCCGGCTCGAAGGGGCGCAGGACCAGGCGAGAGAGGGCCGCGCGATCTGTGTCGAGCTGATCCACCAGCTTAAGGAGATGAGAGGCGTGGCCGGCGCTCATTTGATGGCGCCGCATGGCGAGGAAGCCTGCGCGCGTGTGATCGAGGAGTCCGGAATCCTCAAGGCGCGTGCAAGAAGCTAAGCGATGCAAAGAGAAAGGCCTCGCTGCCGCAAGGCAGCGAGGCCTTTTCGTGTCGTCGGGTGACGATCAGCGCGCGCCGCGCACCTCGACCGTGCGGATGACGTAGTCGCCGCCGAAATTGGCGAAGCCGAGCCCGTCAAAGCCCGCCTTCACGCCTTGATCGGTGGTGTTGATGATTTCCTCGCCATCGAGCGCCACCACCATGCGACCACCGGCGGTGCGCGACCACTCGATCGCGTGGGTGTTGCCATCCTCGAGGAACGCCGCCTGATCGCAGCTTTCGATCACCGAACCGCCACGCTTGCTGAAGCGCACGAGCTCGAAAGACGGCGTCGAGTCGGGGTAGTAGATCAGGCGATAGCCGGCCGAACGGTCATTGCCCTGATAAAAAAACATGTCGAGGCGTCCGGGCGAGGCCAGCGATTCGATCATCATGGTGGCTGAGAACGTGTTGGTCATCTTGGCGGCGGTGACGATCTCGGCACGTGTGTTGCTGCCCGTGTTGCCACCGCCAAGCAGCGTATCGAGGATCGCACTCGCAGTGTCCTTGCTGCCGCTCTGACGCGTGGCCACGCGCACGGCGCTACGGATGCCGCCGGTGCGCTCCATCACGAATTTTCCGGATGTGACCGACCAGGCCGGGTTCTTGGTGTAGTTGCCGTCGCGGAAGTCATCGGTGATGAAGTAGGGGATCTGACCCTCGGCGTAGTCATCGAGCGCATCGCGCAAATCCCGCAGAAACCGCGGGTCTGCGGCACGCTGACGCTCGGCGTTGTCGATCAGCTTGCTCAAACGATCAACCAGCTGATCGACGTTGGCGACGGTTTGCGAGCCCGACCACTCGGAGTAGCGCGTGTCGGCTGCGTGCAACGCCGTCGCCGAGGTTGCGGTGAATGCCAACGCGGCAATGGTGGCAGTGAATCTGTTCATGGTGCCTGCGCCTCACAGTGCGGAATTGAGTGAGAGGGAGAGAGCGAACGTCGGAGAAAGTCGTCTGACCGACCGATTAATACCAATCCTCACTGATGGTGACCGATGGCGGCCCAGTCGCGCAGGCCGATGGACATGATCTTCCAGGGCTGGTCGATGAGGGCGTTCCAGGCGGCACAACAGA
>VGET01000238.1 GCA_016869195.1 Alphaproteobacteria bacterium
CGAGCTCAAGGACATTCTGGCCGAGCGCGACGGCCAGTTGGCGCGCATGGGCGCACTGCTCGAGCGCCAGCAAGGCGCGCTCGAGGACGCCGCCCGCATCGCCGGCAAGGAGCGCACCGAGCGGAGTGCGGCCGAGGCCCGGATCGCCCAGCTCAGCGATGCGTTGTCTCGGGCGCTTGCCGTCTCCGAAGAGGCGCTGACCAAGGCCACCCGCGCGGAGGACATGAACGCGGCCCTCCGCGCCGATCTCAGCCACACGTCCAATGAGTTGGCGCGAACGGTTGAGCGCCTCAATCAGGCGGAAGCGCAAAACAAGAGCCTCGGACAGACGCTCGAGCGGGCGCTTGAGCTACTGGATGCTTCGACCGCGCGGCTCGCGCTGGTCAAGGAAAGCCGCGAGCGCGTCGACGGCTTCCTGGCCGAATCGGTTCAGCAGGTCGAAGCGCTCAACACGGAAAAGGCCGCGGCGGCCGAGCTCCTGGCCCGTCGTGAAGCCGCGCTTGAGCGCGCGCTGAAATTGCTGGAGCGCATGGTCGAGGCCGAGCAGCGGGCGCGCGAGCTCCGCAACTCGGGCCAGAGCCTTCTCACCTGGGTCTGGCGGCGTCTCGAAACCTCATGATCGTTCGGCGCGTCAGTTCGGGGCATTCCGCCGGCTGACGGACGCGACATAGTCCAGCACCTCATCGAGCCCGACGACATCGGCATAGCGCCGCCCGACATCGCGCAGATTGTCGCGGTGCGGCCCCTCTTCGACGTCACCGACGCACGGCTCCGGCACGATCACGCGATAGCCGAAGGAGAACGCGTCATTGATCGAGGCGCGAATGCAGCCGGAGGTGTTGCAGCCGACAACGATGACTGTATCCACCCGCTCCTTGATGAAGAACGAGGTGATCGCCGTTTGGAAGAAGATCGACGGCGCGGTCTTGCAGATCACCGTGTCATAGCCTGGCTGGTAGATGCGCTCATCAAGCTCGGTTGATGGATGGCCGTGCACGAAATCCTTCAACACCGGCGCGATCTTCCAGTACGGCATGTCGCGGGTTGACGTGTAGGCGGTGTAGCAATTGGCCACCGGCAGATTGGCGGCACGCGCGGCCTTCAGCAGGCGCTCGCTGTTCTCGACCGCGCGCGCCACCATGGGGCGGCCGCCGAGCGGAAACTCCGATCGGGTGAAGCCCTTTTGAAAATCGACCACGGCAAAGCCCGGGCGCTCACCAAACCCGATGCGGTGCGCATCGAAGCCAATCGACTTGTAGGTGTCGGACATCGTTTTCCCCTTTTGCGCGCCGCTCAACGCTTGATGTCGCGCCAAAGCCGCATCGCGTAGCTGAACCGGTCGGCCGGATGGATGCTGAGCGCGACCTCCATGACCTTGCCGCCCAAGGAGCGGTAGGTGCGATCCACCCTCAGCGCCGCCGAGCCGGGTGCAACCGCGAGCGTGCCCGCCACTTCTTCCGGCACGAGCATCGCGCTGATGGTTTGCGTCACATCGAGCACCTGCTCGCCATAGCTCGCCTCGAGGAATCGGAAGATGCTCGCATTATCCGAATTGCCCTGGTTCCGGATGCGCTCGAACTCATCGGCGACGAATACCTCCGTCCAGCAGATCGGCGGCTCGCCCTCGACGGTCCCGCCACGATAACGATAGCCCTCGGCGCGCCACCAGGCCTGGCCACGCCGGCATTTCAGGCGGCGCGAGAGCTGAACGCCTGCGATCACGCGCTCGAATGAACCGATGGAGAAGCGCGTGGTGGCGGCGTACTGGGTCAACTCATCGAGCGAATCAACCGCGTGGATGAAGGCGCGCTCCGGCGTGCGCGCCGTGACCATCGTGCCCGCGCCACGCCGCGCCACCACCATGCCGGAATCCCTGAGGTGGCGAATTGCCTGGCGCACGGTGAAGCGGCTGACGCCGAGCTGCTTGCAGAGATCGAGCTCGCTCGGCAGGTGATCGCCGACCGCGATGCGCTCGCGCGCGATGTCGCGCTCGATCTGCCGCACGATCTTGAGGTAGCGCGGCTCGTTGGTTCGCTTGACCGGTTGGGCTGCGCGCACGCCGTTCCCTTCCCGACCGATCAGAGCCCGGCCGTCTTGCCGGGAATGAGCCGCAGCTCGACCTTGTAACGGCGCATGAAGGCCGTGCTCAGGCGATCGAAGCACACGCCCTTGCGCACGACCGTGAAATCGCGGAAATCGATGATCGTGCTGGACCGGCCCTCCGGGTTGGCATAGAGCGAGCGGCCGTGATCGAATGAGATGTCGGCCGCGGCGCGCACCGGCGCATCAATGTCCTGAAGGCGATATTTGCTGCCCGTAAGCGAGGTGTTGGCTGAGGAACCGAACACCGCCGTGCCGCGCTCCAGCACCTGGCGCGCAATCTCGTCGTGGAACTGGCCGGCATCGAGCAGCATGTCGAGCGTGCCGGCCTTTGATGAAGACTGCAGCACGAAGGGATCGACCCCACGCATGATGGGATGATCGGCACGGAACGGCGCAACCACCGAGAAGGGCATGCCCTCCTCCGCGATCATCTCGCGCACCATGGCGTGCTTCGCCGGCTCCATGACGTGGATCTCGCTGCTCAGCGGCGCGCTCGCGAACATGCCGCTCGGCTTGTCATAGGAACGCTGCTTGGCGTCGAAGATCTTGCGGATGCCAGCCTCGCGCATGGCGACGATGCCGTAGGCCACATCGAGCGGCACCAGCGCGACGCCGCCTTTCTCGAGCACCGCCATCATACGGTTGACTTCGTCACGCAAGGTTGCCGCCGGCACGCGATCAGCCGTGGTTCGCTCTGTCGTCGCGGTCGTCATGTCACCCCTGCTAAGTTCAGGTCGGGTTCGGCGCCACGCGGAGTGGCGCGAGCAACGGCTCGAGCGATGTTGCACCAGCCAGTTCGTCGATCACGGTCGCAAGACTGGCGCCACGCAGCCCAAGCCCTGTGGGTGCAATCAATTGGTCGAACTTGCCGATCAGGGCCTCAAGGGTCATCGGGCGGGCCGGCGTGCCGAGGCTGTCGAGCACCGCCACCTTGCGTGGCGCGTCACCTTCAAGCTCGAGCGTCACGGTCGAGCCGAAATGCGCCGGGAACGCGGACTCCATCTCAGCGTCGGTCTCCGCCTCGATACGATCCGCGAGCCTGTGGATCTCGGGGTTGCTCATCGCGCCCTCTGCATAGCCCTCAACCGCGCGCGGGCCATAGATGAGCGAGGCCGCGAGCGCGTGCGGCAGGCTGTATTGCGCTGCCATGACCGAGCGTGGGCGGCGTTGCATGTGTTGCGTCGCCATGATGGTCGGCCCGCCGACCCTGATGCGCCGAATGCGCGTGCGATCGAGCGCAAAGCCATCGGTTGCCTCTTCCAGCGCGTCGATCGTCGAGTGAAAGAGCCGGCAGCACGGATAGGGCTTGAAGCTGATGCGATGGATCTCGCGTGGTGCGCCAGCGCGACGGCCGAGCCGGGCTAGATCGGGCTTCACGCCATAGAGCTGGCATAGGCCGTAGCGCCCATCGAACGCCATCGCGGGGCCCGCGAGGCCGGCGGCAGCCAGTTCCGCCGCCAGCACGCCGTGGTGCGCGCTATAGCCGCCATGCAGCCGCTTGACCGAGGTCGCTACCGAATCCTCCGCGAACTGCATTGAGCCACCGGCCATGGAAAGCGCCAGGCCGAAAGCGCGATTCAACGTCTCGGCATCGAGCCCCATGAGGTGGGCGGCTGCGGCGGCGGCACCAAACGAGCCGAACAGGGCGGTCGGGTGGAAGCCTTCCTCGATCATCGAGCCCGCGCCGGTCGCGGCGCCAATACGCCCGATCACCTCATAGCCGGCGACGATGGCGGGCAGGAGCGCGTCGCCGCCACGGCCACGATCGACCGCAACCGCAAGCGCCGCGCCGATGACCACCGCGCCCGGATGGCTCACCGACTCATCGTGGGTGTCGTCGAGCTCAAGGCCATGGGCGGCGGTGGCGTTGACCAGCGCCGCGATCGGCGGCGCGCAGCGCATCGGTGTGCCGATGACGATGGCCCGGCCGGCGCCGTCATAGCGGCGCGCCCACTCGGCCATGGCCAGGCTCCAGGAGAGCGAGGCGCCGCGATAGACACAGGCCAGATGATCAAGGATCAGGCGCCCAAGCTGCGACCGGTCGGTCGCGTCGAGATCAGCGAGTCGGATCGCAAGCACCTCGCGCGCGAGCGCCAGCGAGCGATCGGCCACGCCGCCTTCAGCCACGGATCGGGCGGTTGCCATCGGCCTAGTCCGCGTGGCGCCGGTCGAAATCCCACACGTGCTCGAAGCCCATGAGCTTGTTCATGTCGGAAAAGGCATAGAGCGGTGTGTTGGTGCCCTTGGTCGAGCCGTCCGCCCTGATCCCGCGATAGAGCGTCTCTAGCGCGGCCGCGGTGGCGAGAAAGCCAGAGGCCGGGAAGATCGCGATCTGGAAGCCGACTTCGATGAGCTCGGCGCGGGAGAGGATCGGCGTGCGGCCGCCCTCCACCATGTTCGCCAGGCACGGCTGATCGAAGGTCGCCGTAATCTTCTTCATTTCCTCGAGCGATTCCGGGCTCTCGATGAAAATGACGTCCGCGCCGGCCTTGGCGAAGGCCTCGCCGCGCCTGAGCGCCTCATCGATGCCGAGCGTGGTGCGCGCATCGGTGCGCGCAATGATCAGGAAATCGTTCGACTCGCGGGACTCGCGCGCGACCCGGATCTTCTTCACCATCTCCTGTGTCGGTATCACGCGGCGCCCCGGCGTGTGACCACACTTCTTCGGGAACTCCTGATCCTCGAGCTGAATGGCCGCCGCGCCCGCGGCCTCATAGCCCTTCACCGTGCGCTCGACATTGAGAAGCCCGCCATAACCGGTGTCACCATCGGCGATGAGG
>VGET01000239.1 GCA_016869195.1 Alphaproteobacteria bacterium
AATTCAGGCTATGCACAAACCTGAACTCTTCACGCTCTAGGCGGCGCTCGTCTTCGGCTTGGCCTGGATGTAGGCGCGGGTGTAGTGCTCGACGCAGTAGGGCTTGCCCTCAACCGCAGGCTGCCCGCAAAAGCCGAATTCCGGCTCACCCGGATGGCCGATCGGCCATTTGCAGGTCGCCCCACTGGTGGAGATCACCAACTGCACCGGCGGCGGGCTCGGCCGCTCCACCACGCGCGGCTCGCTCCGCATGGGGCGCGCGACACGGGCCTCACGCTTGATTGGCGAGGGCCGCGGCGGCAGGCCAAGTCGGTGCGCCTTGCCGACGATCGCGTTTTTCGACATGCCGATGAGCCGGCCGATCTCGGCGGTCGTCAGGCCTTGATTCCACAGCCGAGTGACTTCGGCGATGCGTTCCGGGGTCCACGACATGCACTGATCTCCTTCGGCGACCAGCGCTCAAAGGCCCCCAACCCTTGGGGTACCCGAGCAGGTTGACCGCAAGATACAGGGCTACCGACTAGGTGCAAGCGAAAGTTTGTTTCATCCCCAAGATATTGTGGTATCCGCGTCGCGCCCCAGGGGCCCGGCTCAGAACGCCTTCAACACCGCCTCGGTGCTCGCGATCTCGCCGAGCTGGGTTAGCGCGTGATCGAGCGAGGCCCGGTGCCAGGCCTCGTTCATGGTGCAGGTCGCGTCCTCGACCACGGTGATCTCGAAGCCGAGGTCTACCCCGTCGCGGCAGGTGCCTTCGACCGCGAAATTGGTCCAGCCGCCGGTGACGATGAGCCGGCGCACGCCGAGCCCCTTCAGCTTGTTCTCGAGATCGGTGCCCATGAAGCCGGAGACGCGCTGCTTGGTGACGATGTAGTCGCCCGGCTTCGGCTTGAGCGCGGCAAACGGCTCGGCACCCCAGGTGCCCTGCCGGTTGTTGCCGGTTTTGGCCAGGTTCTTGAACAGCGGCGCATTCTGCGCGGCGTCCTTCGCGCCCTTGGTCATGACATGGAGGATGTGGATCACCGGCATGCGCTTGCGCCGCGCCTTCTCCGCGATCGCCTTGATGTGCGGCACCGTGCCCTTCAGTTTCGCGTGCATCGGCGAGCCGGCGGCGGCCCAGCCGCCTTTCGGATGCAGCACGTCGTTCTGCATGTCGATGATCAGCAGCGCACTCGCCTTCGGATCGATCTTGCGCATGACGTTCTCCCCGTCGTGATGTCAGGGCTATCGTAGCGCAGCCGCGCGTGCAAATGCAGCGCGTTGACGGCGCGAGGCCGTGTTGGGCAAGGTCAGGCACCGAAGCGATTCGGCCGCACAACCGCATGGCCGCGCTATTTCAAACGGGGGGATCGATGCGCCGCCTGCTGTCCGCTCTTCTCACCGTCCTGCTCGGGCTGTCGTTCGCACTCGGCACGCCGGACGACGCTTGGGCCAAACTGCCCAAGGCCGATCAGGTGGTCGTCTACAAGGCGAAGCGCATCATGCATCTGATGCGGAAGGGCTGGGTGATTCGCAGCTACCACGTGAAGCTCGGCGACAAGCCGGTCGGCCACAAGGTGTTCCAATATGACGGGCGGACACCAGAGGGCCGTTACGTCATCGACTTCCGCAACGCGGCGAGCCAGTTCCACCGCTCGCTCCGCATCTCCTATCCACGGCCGGAGGACATCGCGCGCGCCAAGCGCTACCGCCAGTCACCCGGCGGCGACATCTTCATCCACGGCACGCCGGGTGAAGGCGGCAAATATGACGGCGACTGGACCAATGGCTGCATCGCGGTGAAGAACCACGAGATCGAGGAGATCTGGGCCGCGGTCGACGACGGCACGCCGATCGAGATCAGGCCTTAGCCTGGCAGAGCCCTTGCGCGTCGAGCCCGAGTTGACTAGATATCTGACTAGTCATTTAGAAGTAAGGCGAGGCCGAAATGAAGAGTTGGCCGGTTCAGGACGCCAAAGCGCGTTTCAGCGAACTCCTGAAGACCTGCCTCGAGGAGGGCCCGCAGGTCGTCACCAAACGGGGTACGGACGCCGCCGTTCTCGTTCCCTTTGGCGAGTGGCATCGCCTTCAAGCCGCGAATCGCCCGACCATGAAAGAGCTGCTGCTTGCGGCATCTCCGCGCGGCGTTCTCCAAGGCCCGGAGCGCGGTCGGCTTGAGCGACGATCACCGCGCAAGGTCACCTGACGGCGATGTACCTGCTCGATACGAATGTCGTGTCGGAACTCCGCCGTCCGAAGCCGCACGGCGCGGTCCGTTCGTGGGTCGAGATCATACCCGATGCTCAGCTCCACCTTTCAGCGATCACCATCGGCCAGCTTCAAGCAGGAATCGAGATTACCCGCGAGCAGGACCCGGAGAAAGCGAGCGAGATCGAAGCCTGGTTGGACAAGGTAGCAGCCACCTACAATGTGCTCGCGATGGACGCCCAGGCCTTTCGGTGCTGGGCGCGGTTGATGCACCGGCAATCCAACGCCCTTATCGAAGATGCGATGATCGCCGCGACTGCCATCACTCACGACTTGATCGTCGTGACGAGGAATGTGCGCGACTTCAAGCCGTTTGGCGTGAACCTGATCAATCCCTTCCTGGCACGTTAGTAAACAGCGCTCCTACTCCCACTCGATCGTGCCCGGCGGCTTCGAGGTGACGTCATAGACCACGCGGTTGATGCCGCGCACCTCGTTCACGATGCGATTGGCGACGCGCCCGAGGAATCCCATGTCGAAGGGGTAGAAATCGGCGGTCATGCCGTCGGTCGAGGTGACCGCGCGGAGCGCGCAGACGCGCTCATAGGTACGGGCATCGCCCATCACGCCGACCGTCTGGACGGGGAGCAGCACGGCGAAGGCCTGCCAGATCGCGTCATAGAGCCCGGCGTTGCGGATCTCTTCGAGGTAGATCGCGTCCGCCTTGCGCAGCACATCGAGCGCGTCGCGGGTGATCGCGCCGGGCACGCGAATGCCGAGGCCTGGCCCCGGGAAGGGGTGGCGGCCGACCAGCGTCTCCGGCAGGCCGAGCTCGCGCCCCAGGGCACGCACCTCGTCCTTGAAGAGCTCGCGTAAGGGCTCGACCAGCTTCATGCGCATGCGCTCTGGGAGCCCGCCGACGTTGTGGTGCGATTTGATGACGGCACTCGGGCCCTTGACCGAGACCGATTCGATGACATCCGGATAGAGCGTGCCCTGCGCCAGGAAATCGACCTTCTGCACGGTGCCGGCGACGCGCTCGAACACCTCGATGAAGCTGTTGCCGATGATGCGACGCTTTTGCTCCGGGTCGGTCACGCCCTCTAGCTTTGTCAGGAACTCGTCGGTCGCGTCCTCATGGATGAGCGGGATGTTGTAGTGGCCGCGGAACAGGCCAACCACCTCCTCCGCCTCGCCCGCGCGCATCAGGCCGGTATCGACGAAAACACAAGTGAGCCGATCGCCGATCGCCTCGTGGATCAGCACGGCCGCGACCGAGGAATCGACGCCGCCAGAGAGGCCGCAAATGACGCGCCCGTCGCCCACCTGCGCGCGGATCGCCTGGATCGCGCGCGCGCGGAACGCCGCCATGGTCCAATCACCCGCGGCGCCCACGACATGGCGTACGAAATTGCGGATGAGCGCCGCGCCGTGCGGCGTGTGCACGACTTCCAGATGAAACTGCACGCCATAGAATTTGCGCAAATCATCGGCGATGGCGGCGAACGGCGCCGCCTCGGTACGTGCGACCACGCGGAAGCCCTGAGGCAGCGCGGTCACCCGGTCGCCATGGCTCATCCACACCTGTTCGCGCGCGCCCCTGGGCCAGACGCCCTCGAACATCGCGCAGGTATCAATTACATCGACGAAGGCGCGGCCGAACTCGCGGCTGTCGGCCGGCTCGACCTTGCCACCCAGCATCGCGCACATGAGCTGCTCGCCATAGCAGATGCCGAGCACGGGCAGGCCGAGCTGAAAGACTCCGGGGTCGGGCACGATCGCACCTGCCTCCGTCACCGAGGCGGGCCCGCCCGAGAGGATGATCGCCCGCGCACCGAAGGCCTTGATCTCGCCGGCCTCGATGTTGCCGGGCTTGATCTCGCAATAGACGCCGGCCTCGCGCACCCGGCGCGCAATCAGCTGGGAGTATTGCGCGCCGAAATCGAGGATCAAAATGCGGTCGGTCATGGAGCCCGGGCCCTGGTTTGAGCCCGAGCCTTGTAGCCCGCTATTCCGCGGGCGGCAAGGAAGGCGGCATGCCCGAGCACGCCGCCAAACTTGTCAGGGGGTTGGAGAGGCCTACCAGGTGGTCGAGGTCGAATCGAGCGCTGCGGCCTTGCCGGATTCCTTGTAGCGCTGGACCGACTTCATCAGCATCCGGCTCTCATTGCAGCCGCTTGGGCAAAGTTTCCGCAGCTTTCCCAGATGCTCCTCGGCCTTTTCGAGGTTGCCGGTCATGAGATAGGCCTCGCCGACATATTCGTGCGCGCCCTTATGGTCCGGATCGAGCGCCAGCGCCTTTTCATAATTCTCAAAGGCGGCGTCGAGCTGCCCCGAACGGCGCTGCGAATAGGCCAGCATGTTGAACGCATCGGCGTTCTGCGGGTCGAGCTTGGCGGCCTTTTCAAAGTGAGGGATCGCGTCCTTGAACTTGCCGTCCTTCACGAGGTCATTGCCCATCGCATAGGCCTCGGCTGGGCCGTCTGCGGCGGTGCTCTTCTTCGTGCTGGTGCCGGCGGCGAATGAATCCGCCATCGACAGGGCAAGGACGCTGGCGGCGAGGGCCAGCCCAAAGGCGACGCTACGAAGCTTCAGCATGAACCTACTCCATTCCGTGCCAGACGCCCGATCGATGCGGCGCCGATTATAGCGCAACGGTCTCAATCAACCGTGACATTGTCGCG
>VGET01000240.1 GCA_016869195.1 Alphaproteobacteria bacterium
TCACCCCGGCGAAAGCCGGGGTCCATCTTTCCGGCGAACCGGCACCCAAAGTCGTGCCCTCGCCGCACATGGATACCGGCTCGCAAGGTTCGCGAGGCGGAGGCCGTCGGCCTCCGGCTCACCAGGCGGCCGGCATGACAGATAGGAGGGCCGTCAATACACGGCATCACCGACAGCGGCGTCACGGGCCGAGGCCGTCGTAGAGGTCTCGCCAGTCAGGGTTACACTTCTCGATCAGCGCGAACTTCCAATCCCGATGTCATCGCTTCAAGCGTTTCTCGCGCAGGATGGCCTCCTCGATTTCTTCGAAGACTTCGTAGTGAACAAGTGTCTTCACGCCGTAGCGCTTGGTGAAACTCTCGGCGACACCTTCCTTGTGCTCGTAGATGCGTCGCAACAGGTCATTGGTAACGCCGGTATACAGCGTGCCGCGCCGACGGCTGGCGAGAATGTAGACATAGTAGGCCATGCGCAGAGTCGACGCGCGATCGCGTCAATCGGTCAAGTCCAGCGCGGTAGCAGGCGCGGAGCCACCGCCTCAAGAAGTGTCGTCACCCCGGCGGAAGCCGGGGTCCATCAGGCGGCATCACGCAGTCCTCACGAACGCGCTCGTGGCCCGCATGGATACCGGCTCGCTCCGCGGCCGGTATGACAAGCGTTGGAGAACGAACTTTGTATGTCACCCCGGCGGAAGCCGGGGTCCATCAGGCGGCATCGCGCAGTCCTCACGAACGCACTCGCGGCCCGCATGGATACCGGCTCGCTCCGCGGCCGGTATGAAAACCGTTGGAGAACGAACTTTGTATGTCACCCCGGCGGAAGCCGGGGTCCATCCCGCGAAATTACGCAAGACCCGCGAACGCACTCCTGCCCCCATTCAACCTTGGCGTCTGGCGGCGCGCAGCTCCTGCCGGCGGCTTGCGGTGGCGGCGAGGTTGATCGCGAGCGAATCATCGTCGATCTCGCCCTCGAACACGACCCCATAGACATCGCGCGCGCGGGCCGCGCTTTCATAGCCCTCGAGCACGTCGTTGAGCACCCGCGGGGGCTCGCGTTCCAAGGGATCGCCATAGCCGCCGCCGCCATTGTCGAGCCCCATGATCCACTCGCCCGCCTTCAAGGGGCAGATCACGAGGCCGGGCAGGCGCTCCGCGCGGCCATCGGTATGGAGCTTGTGGTTGGCGCCGGATTCCGCGTCCGCCCCGCCCTGCACGCCGCGCGGCGGGTTCTCCTGGCCGTTCGAGATCGTGATCACCAGCATGTCATCGCGCCGCGGGCCGTAGACGCAGCGCGTCGCCGGGCCGCCCCGAAAACGTCCCGCGCCGGCTGAATCCTGCACCAGCTCCATCGCGCGGATCAGCACCGGAAAGCGTTGCTCATCGACCTCCACGCTGTCGCGATAGAGAAGGCCCGCGCCCGGCGGCACGAGCAGATAGATCATGCCATCGGAGCGCGGCGAGGCCGGCCCGCCGCCGCCCATCAGGAAGATCTGGTTCACATAGGCCGCGCCGCCGCGCCGCCAGTCCGTGCCCGAGACCACGCTCGCGCCCGCGCTGTTGCAGTAATTGCCCTCCGAGAGGCCATAGCCCTCGCCCAGCTGCCCGAAGGCCGATTGCGTGACGTTGACGATGACATCGGCGAGCAAGGTGGTCGCGGTCGAGCAGCTATGGGGAAAGCGCGGGATGCCGGCAACGCAGTTCTCGCGCAACAACACGCTCACGCGGCGGAAGCTGCCGGAATTGTGCGGCACGTCCCATTCGAGGCAGTTGAACACGCCGGTGATCGCGTTGGCGATCGCGGTCGCCTCGCTTTGATTGACGCCGGAATCCACACAATCGGGATTATCGCGCAGATCAACCGTGATGCGCCCGGCCGCCGCGTCGATGTCAACCGCGACCTTGAGCGGCACGCCCTCCGGCAGGAACGGCGGCAGCGGATCGAGCTTGCCATGGTGCACGAGCTTGGCGGAGGGGAGCTTCCGGATCGCGTTCTCGGCGCGGCGCTCGGAATAGTCGAACCACGCCTTGACGAAGCGCTTGACCTCGGCGACGCCGTATTTGGCGCAGAACTCCTTCAGCCGCCGCTCGCCGATGCGCGCGGCGCCAATGCCCGCGAGATAATCGCCGTACCACTGATCGGGAATCCGGATGCGCTTGCGACACATGCGGATGATGTCGTCGTTATCCTTGTAGCCGCTCTGCACCTTGACGCAGGGGAAGTTGAGCGAGCCCTCCATATAGACGTCCTGCGCCGCGGCGTAATAGGTGGTGGGGATCGCGTTGCCGCAATCGGCCTGGTGCGCCTTGACCGCTGCGGTGAATAGATGCTCGCCATCGACGAACACCGGCACCAGGGTCGCGTGGTCAGCGGGATGCGAGTTGCCGAGATAGGGATCGTTGTGGAGGAAGGCGTCGCCCTCCTTCAGGTCCGGGTGCAGGTTCAGCATCGCCTTGCCCTGCAAATTGATGCCGAAGATGTGCACCGGCAGGCCCTCGGCCGCGTCGAGCAGGTCGCCATCGCCGGTCAGGATCGCGCAGGAGAAATCGCGCGCCATGCCGATGACCGACGAGCGCGCGGTCAAGACGACCGTGTTGGTCATCTCGCGCGTGATCGCCTGCACGCGGTTCGCCATGATCGCGAGCTGCACGGGGTCGAAGCCGTCGCCCCTTGCGTTGCCGGCATTCTTCGCCGCGCCCGTGCTCGCTCTCGCCGCTGCGCTCGCCATGACGTGCTCCCCGAAATTCAGCGCGGCAACGCTAGACGATCCTGCGCCGAGGGCAAGGCGTTTCGGGCAACTGGGCTCGGGGCGATCGGGATTGCGTCGTGCCGTTGGTTACGGACCGCGTCGCGCCTCTCGGTTGTCATCCCGGCCGCGTGAGCGCGCCGGGATCCAGCGCCCCGCCTGCTCCGACTCCTGGATACCGGGTCGCAAGCCTCGCATCCGAACACCCCAGGTGTTCGGGCTCGGCTAACGCCCGGTATGACGAGACTTGCTGGTGCGCTAGCGGCGATCATGCCCCTCTCCCGCCTGCGGGAGAGGGGGACGGAGACAATTGGGTGCGCGTTTTGCGCCGTCTCTACGCCGCGAAGCCGATGATGACGCGGCGGTTGCGTTTGCCCTTGCTCTCGATCTTGAGCACCTTGACCGGCCCGATCTCGCCGACGTTCACCACATGCGTGCCGCCGCAGGGCTGGCGATCGATGCCCTCGATCTCCATCAGGCGCACGCGGCCCTGCCCCATCGGCGGCTTGACCAGCATGGTCTTCACGAGCTCCGGCTGGCGGCTGAGCTCCTCATCCGTGATCCAGCGGGGGGCCGCCCTCGCGCCGCCTTGAATGAGCGCGTTGAGCTTCGCCTCGATCTCGTCCTTGTCGAGCGTGATCGGCAGGTCCTGCAGATCGAAATCGAGCCGCCCCTTGTCCTCGGCGATCTGCCCGCCGGTCACCGGTGCCGCGACCACCGCGGTGAGCAAATGGAGACAGGTGTGAATGCGCATGTGGCGGTGTCGACGGGCCCAATCGATCTCGGCCAGCGCGTCCACCCCAACCGGCGGCAGCGGCGCGTCGGGCGCCGGCACGTGCACCACATCGCCCTCGCTTGCGCCCTTGAGCGTGTCGATGATCTCGAAGCGCTGGCCGCCGATGACGCTGATCGCGCCGCGATCGCCCGGCTGGCCGCCGCCCGCCGGATAGAAGATCGTGCGGCTCAGCCGAATCGCGCCGGGCTCGGCCGATTCGATGCGGGTCGGGCAGCTCCTGGCGTAGGGGTCGTCGCGAAAGACGAGCTCGGTCTCGGCCACCATTCACTCCAGCCAATCGGGCACGGGAAGGTTCTTACCGCGCAGGAAGGCCGGATTGAAGAGCTTTGACGAATAGCGCGTGCCGTAGTCGCACAGCACGGTCACGATGGTGTGGTCAGGCCCGAGCTGCTGCGCGAGGCGGATGGCGCCGGCGACATTGATGCCGCTCGAGCCGCCGAGCACGAGGCCTTCCGATTTGATCAGATCGAAGATGATCGGCAGCGCCTCCTCGTCCGGAATCCGGAACGCGACGTCGACCGGTGCGCCCTCGAGGTTCTTGGTGATGCGGCCTTGGCCGATGCCCTCGGTGATCGACGAGCCTTCGGACTTCAGCTCGCCCGCCGTGTAATAGCTGAAGAGCGCGGCGCCCATCGGGTCCGCAAGGCCGATCGTGATCTTCGAGTTCTTGGATTTCAGATAGAGCCCGACGCCGGCGAGCGTGCCGCCGGTGCCGACCGCGCAGATGAAGCCATCGACCTTGCCGTCGGTATCGCGCCAAATCTCGGGCCCGGTGGTCGCGATGTGGCCGTGGCGGTTCGCCACATTGTCGAACTGATTGGCCCAGATCGCGCCGTTCGGCTCGGACGCGTTCAGCTCTTCGGCCAGCCTGCCCGAATATTTGACGTAGTTGTCGGGATCCTTATAGGGCACCGCCGGCACCTCGATCAGCTTCGCGCCGGCGAGGCGCAGCATGTCCTTCTTCTCCTGGCTCTGCGTGTTCGGAATCACGATGACCGACTTGTAGCCGAGCGCGTTGGCGACGAGGGCAATGCCGATGCCGGTATTGCCCGCCGTGCCCTCGACGATGGTGCCGCCGGGCTTCAGCGCGCCGCGCTTGAGCGCGTCCCTGATGATGTATAGTGCCGCGCGGTCCTTCACCGAGCTGCCGGGGTTCAGGAACTCGCACTTGCCGAGGATGGTGCAGCCGGTCGCCGCCGACGCGGCCTTCAGCTTCACCAGCGGCGTGTTGCCGATGAGATCGATGAAGTCAGATTTCACATTCATTTTCAGTCTAAATCTAAATTTACCCGAT
>VGET01000241.1 GCA_016869195.1 Alphaproteobacteria bacterium
GCTGACAGTTCAACTTGCACGGCTACGGCAAGCGCCTCGATTTCTGTCCCACACGGGCAAGGTGGCACTTACTCTCTTGGCATTGGAATAGATGAAGCCAAGCCTCAGGCATCAGATCACTGCGTCAGATCATCAAAAATTTCGAAGAACAGCAGCGAGGAGGTTTCAAATGTTTGCCTCTTTGATGGGCTTGAGGGTTCGCATTCTGTTGACCTGTATGCAAAAACCAGCACGCGAAAAACCTCTGACGCTTATGTTGACAGGAGCGGACTCATAATTCAGTGCTCTGGAAACAACATTGCTGACAATTCTGGTTTTACCCCGGTTACACAAACCATAAACATCATCAACAACACAGGCTCCCAACAAATCTTCTATATTGGGTTAAATAACAAGACATACGCCCCATACTCTCAGCAGTTTTGGGAGAATCAAGGTTGCAGCTTCACTACCGGAACAGCCTACACTTGCCAATTCACGCTAGCCAATAATGGGACGCAGACCTTCACTCTCACGAATGGGGCCAACATAGCCATATCCGCAGGCATTCTTGTATGGAGTCAATGCGGGGGAAATACGGGACTCTCGATGGCAGAACTAAACCTAAATACTCGCCCCTACGGGCAAGACTACTATGATGTGTCGCTCGTGAATGGATTCAACTATGCGGTAGAAATCTCCCCTCTAACATCCACCAATCCAGACGTATCAGCGCCTGATTCAACATCAATCAATATCACTTCGCTAACTGGAAACAGCCAAATCGCAGGGGTCTACCCAGCTGGCATGGATATTTGTGTTAAGTCTCAAGACCCGCCTACAGGACCCGGCTGCCCCGGATTCGGCTATCCAAATGAGGCACACTCGGGGACTCAATATGACCCGAAACCAGTTTGTCAGGCCGCACAGCCAGCAACGTATCCAACGGTGCCAATTTACAACGTGACCTTTAGTAGCCCGTAAAGAGTTAGGAAAAACCGCATGCAGGCGATAGCAGAACTGTCTCAGAATTGACTTAGCAGGGGCGGAACAACAATCCCATGACCGGTTGGTTGATACCGGATGGATGTAGTCCAGCTTAGAAATCCTAATCTAGAGCGTGTAAGCCTGTATCGGGCTTGTAAAAATTATCCTGTCTCCGATCCGATGGCGGGCATTATGGGCGTGTCCCGAATGCACTTGGATGGCAGGAAGCAAGCACCTAATGGACGATGCGCGGGAAGACTAAACGAAGCACCATCCAAGCGAGGTGTACCTTTAAAACATACAGATCGCACCTCCCACGGTTCCCACAGGTCGTGCTGAAGTAGACGATAGAGACATTCACGGAGCGCCCCTCAACATCCAAGTCATGCAGACAGTGGGTGCAAGGACCATGCTGCAATAGAGGATCGAAGATCAACCTTCACGACTGAGAACAGTTTTTTACCCCTACTTGGTCAATAAGTCGGCTACCGACACCTCAAGCGTATTTGCCAGCTTAACGAGCATCTCCAGTGTCGGGTTAGCAATTCGTCGCTCTACTTTGCTCACCATCGTGCGGTCTACGCCCGACTCCAAACCCAGCCGTACTTTGCGGCACCGGGCGGAGGGAGCCAAGCGCGGGATGTCCGATAACGCTGACGTTATGACAAAATCGCGGCTTTGTGCTTCCTGGCCGCAACCGGTAGCGCTGGATCACACGATCACTGTGCCTGAGAGGGTCGTGATTTGGGGCATCCCACGCACAGACTAGGTCCATGATGGAATCGCCAACCGTCCGCCACGGCCGTAAGCCATTAAGTCCGCGCTCGGCATGAGTTGCAACCGGGAAGTGGAATAGCCGCTTGATCTTGGTCCCGAAGAACATGACACGTTGCCGAATCTGGGGGACTCCGTAATCGGCTGCGTTCAAGGTCTCGACAAAGACCTGGTAGCCCTCCCTACTGAAGGCGTTAACGATCTCTTCTTCGAACCTTCCCTCGTACTGCGATCGAAGGTACGAGACGTTTTCCATCAAGAATGCGTCAGCAGCGGTCCAGCGAACTATTCGCAGAAACGCGTCGAACAGCGTGTTTCGCGGATCGCCTGCGATCTGATCTCCTATCGTCGTGAATCCTTGGCAGGGCGGGCCTCCGGCGACCAAATGGACCCGACGGCCAGCGACAAGCTCCATGATCTGCCGCCGCTCAAGCCGTCGGACATCGCTCCGCAGGAACGGAATCGATGGGCGATTAAGTAGAAACGTTCGCTCGGCGCTCTTCTCGACATCGCTTGCGAGGAGAATGTCAAAACCCGCTTTCGCCAAGCCCAAGCACAAGCCTCCGCCACCCGAAAACAGCGAAATGCAATTCAATCGTATCCGTTCAGCGAAGCGCGTGGCTGACGCCACCGCGGGAGCGCGCTACTTCTCGTCGGGATGGTCGCGCTCGAGAGCGAGGATGGCGGTGCGGAAAGGGTTCGCGGCGAGCCGCTGCTGAGTGTCCTGCTGCTCGAGGGTCTGCTGCCAGTTGACCGGCGCGAGCTCGAGCACGCGACTCCTGTGCCACGACGGGAGCAAGCACAGCAGGTCGCGCAGGTATGCCCACGGCTCGACGCCGTGCATGCCACAGCTCGCGAGCAGCGATACGAAGGTGGTGTTCACCCCCGCCGCCTCGTCCGAGCCGACGAAGAGCCAGTTTTTCCTCCCGAGCACCTGACGCCTGAGTTGCAGCTCGCTCCAGTTGTTGTGCATCGGCAGCCGCCCGTCCTCGAGGAAGCGCTCGAAGGCGGTGCGGTGGTTCCGGGCGTAGCCGAGCGCCTTGGCGAGCGGCGTCTCGTCGAGCACCGCCGGTGCAAGCTCGTCGCGCCACGCGAAGAAGCGCGTGACGATCGGCTGCGACTTCTCCTGGCGGACCTTGAGCCGTTCTGCCGGTGGAGCACGGTCCACCGTGCGCTCGATCGCAAACAGCTCGCCGATCAGCGCAAGTGCCTCGCGCGCCCGCTCGGGCTCGGAGCCCAGCGTCTTGAAAAAGTACCTCCTCAGGTGAGACCAGCACCCGACCTCGATCACCTTGCCGCTCTTGTACAGGTGGTCGTAGACCGCGTGCGCGTCGGCAACGAGGTAGCCCTCGTAGCCCGCGAGCAGTTGGTCGACGCTCGGGCTGTCGTGATGCGGCGTGTAGTCGAAGAGCACGTGCCGGCCAGGTGCCACCAGCACCCAGAAATGCCCGTTGCGGCACTTCTGCGGCGCCCGCACGAGCACGCCCGTCGCATCCGTGCAGAGGTACGGCTGCGTGAGCGCATCCTGGCGCATCGCATCGACGACCGGCCGGGCGAGCTCCGCGAGCTCCTTGTGCCAGCCGCAGATCGTCGAGCGTGCGAGCTCGACCCCGTCGCGCGCGAAGATGCGCTCGATGCGGTGCAGCGGCTGATGGTCCTGCCAGCGCCGCACGATCGTGTCGGCGAGCAGCCCCGGGCCCGCAAGCCCGCGCTGGATCGGCAGCTCCGGCACGTCGGCGATCAGCACCTGCGTCGCGCCGTGCCGCAGCCGGTCCTTGCGCGCAAACTTCGGCCGCCGCGTCACCACCACCACCGTCGACGACGGCCGGCGCTCGAGCGTCTCGCTCGTCTCCTCACCGATCCGGTCGAACTTCTCGAGACCCTCCCGCTGCACGTCGAGCGGGATCAGCTCCACCTCCACCCGCGGCAGATGCTCGGGCAGCGGCTTGCGCCCCGTCGGCTTCTTGCGCTCGTGCGCACGCACCAGCTCGGTCTGCGTCGCCGCGGGCTCGCCCGTCTTGCCGAGCAGCATCTCGAGGATCGACAGCGAGAGCTGGCGGTCGTTCGGGTCGAGGCGCTCGGCCTTCTGGCCGACGAGCCCGAGCTTGAGCTTCTCGTTCTCCTCGCGCAGCAGCAGGAAGAGCTTCTTGTACTCGTCGCGCTCCGCCTCGAGGCGAGCGAGCTGCTCGCGCATGGCGGCGAGCTCCGCCTTGATCTCGGCGAGGGGATCGCCGAATGAGCCTGCCGCCTCCACCGTCACGGGCAGAGCGATAGCGCACGCGGCGGTAGCTGTCAATCTCTGATTTACTGGAGCGTGCCGAATCTGCGCTCGCGCACCTCCTCGCCGCGTCGCGGCCGGTCGACGCCCGCGAGCAGCGAGCCGAGTGCGACACCGTCGATCTGTACTGCGCTCGCATCGCCGTCGCGCGGCAGCTGGAACAGCGCGCGGTGCAGGCGCTTGTAGAGCAGGCAGTAGCCGTTGCGGTCGAACCACAGGACCTTGAGGCGGTTCGAGCGCTTGTTCGCGAAGACGAACAGCCCGCCCTCGCGCGGATCCTTGCCGAGCCGCTCGCGCGCCGCGAGTGCGAGCCCGTCGAACGAGCGCCGCATGTCGACCGGCTCGGTGCACACGAAGATCCGTACGTGCGACGGGATCATCGCCGCGCCTCGAGCACGTCGAGCAGCTCGGTCAGCGTACCGCGCTCGAAGCCGCCGGCGATGCGCAGCCGGTAGCCGATCGGCAGCAGCACCTCGATCGGCGTCGATCGCGTCTCGCCTGGCGCCGCTACGGGCTTCGGTGCGACGAACTCGACGAACGCGACCCGTTTCGCTTTGCGGCGCACCGCACCAATCGCCGGTCGCGCTGCGCCGTCGCGCTTCAGCCGCCACTTCCAGAACACCAGCGTGCGGGCGTTGACGCCCTCGTGCTCCGCGAACCGCTCCGCCGTCAGGCCGCTACGCTGCCAGCGCTCGACGCGCCGCGCCCAGGCCGCTCTCGTCTCTCGTGCCATCGCGCATCGGTGTACGCGGCGTGCGCTCCGGTGTCAGCCACGCGGTTCGCTGAACTGATACGTTTCTCCTGATCGTCCT
>VGET01000242.1 GCA_016869195.1 Alphaproteobacteria bacterium
AGGGGGGGGTCTCAGGTAGCCGGGAAAATTGGCACCGCGCCGCTTGTCAAAGATTCGACTCTTTACCAATATCGGCTCGTGGGGCGACATAAGCCTCATTGTGCGCCGTCAAATCGGGACCAGGGAGCGGCAGAATGGCCAAATCGTGCGGTGCAACGCAGCCTGGGGCGGATAGATTTTCCTATCCATACGAGTACCTCGCGGCGTCGGGCACGAAGGAGGAAGCGGTACGCAGCCTGCTGCTGCGCACGCGCTTCGCCTGGGTGGCGGTGCTGGTGGACGCGCGCACCGCGCAGCCGGTGAAGTTGGTGCTGGGCGAGAGGATAAACTGAGGCGATGAGAACCATTGCGCTCCTGCTCCTGCTGTCCAGCGCGCAGGCGTTCCCGCAGGCGGATTTCCCGTCGCGACCACTGCGCTACGTGGTGCCGCTGCCCCCGGGGGCGGGCGCCGACTTCATCGGCCGCACGGTGGCCGAGCGCATGGCCGCGGACCTCGGCAAGCCGGTGGTGGTGGACAACCGCGCCGGCGCCTCGGGCTCCATCGGCTCGGAGTTCGTCGCCCGCTCGGCGGCCGACGGCCACACGCTCCTCCAGTGCTACATCGCGACCCACGGCACCAATCCGGCGGTCTCGAAACTGCCCTACGACGCAGTGAAGGATTTCGCGCCGGTGGGGATGGTCGCGACGACGCCGAACGTGCTGGTGGTGCACGAGAAAGTGCGCGTGAAGTCGCTCGCCGAGTTCGTCGTGCTCGCGAAGGGGAAGGCCAAGGGGCTGTCCTACGCGAGCACGGGCGCCGGCTCCGCGACCCACCTCACCATGGCCTACCTCGAGCAGCAGGCGGCGATCGAACTCGTGCACGTGCCCTACAAGGGCGCCGCCCCCGCAACCACCGACCTGCTGGGCGGCCAGGTGGAGGCGATGTTCCCGAGCCTGGTGACGGCTTTGCCGCACATCAGGTCGGGACGGCTGCGCGCGCTCGCAGTCTCGGCGGCGAAGCGCTCGCCGCTGCTGCCCGAGGTGCCGACGGTCGCGGAATCCGGCTACGCGCAGTTCGACAGCCTGCAGTGGTACGCGCTGTGTGCGCCCGCGGGCACGCCCCGGCCTGTCGTGGACCGGCTGAACCGCTCGCTCAATGCCGCGCTCAACAGCCCGGAGGTGCGCGACCGGCTTGCCCAGCAGGCGGCCGACGTGACGCCGACCACGCCCGCCGAGGCCGCCGATTTGATCCGACGAGAGGTGACGAAATGGACCAAGCTCGTCAAGGACGTCGGCCTCAAGCTGGACTAGCCGTTGCCGCCGTCGCCGTGCTCGCGCTCTCGGGTTGCGGCGGCGACGACCTGAAGAACTGCACCGCGCTGCGCAAGAGCGCGCCCGACAAGGCGCTCGAGCACTGCAATACCGCGCTGGAGAACCGCCTCGTCTTCGGCGAGCGCCGCGCCGGCGCGCTGGTGGACCGCAGCGCCGTGCTCACCGACCGCAACGACTGGGACCGCGCGATCGCCGACTTGAGCGAGGCGATCCAGTCGGGCAAGCTCTCCGAGCGCAACCTCGTGATCGCCCACTACGACCGCGGCACCGCCTACGCGCGCAACCAGGACACTGCGAAGGCGCTCGCCGACCTCGACGAGGCCCTCAAGCGCGACCCGGCCTACCTCGATGCGCTGGTCAACCGCACCATCGCGCGCCGCGACAAGGGCGACCTGCCGGGCGCGCTCGCCGACGCCAACGCCGCGCTCAAGCTCGACCCCAACCACGCCAAGGCGCTGGTGCAGCGCGGCGTCACCTACTTCGCCATGCAGGAGGGCGCGAAGGCGCTCGAGGACCTCAACGCGGCGGTGAAGACCGCACCCGACCTGGCCGCCGGCCGGCACGTGCGCGGCATCCTTTACCAATAGCGGCTCGTGGGGCAACGTAAGCTGCATTGTGCGCCGTCAAACCGGGACCGGGGAGCGCGAGAATGGCCCAATCGTGCGGTGCAACGCAGCCTGGGGCGGATAGATTTTCCTATCCATCTTGCGATCGGCCGCATGCGGGTCGGGCGCGGCGGATTGCGCGCTGACGCCAAACGGTAGAGCGAGCCCGAAGGTCAGGGCGAATAGCAGGGCATTGCGAACGCGCGCCATGGAGTCCGATTCCGAAAAGTGCCGAGCGATCCAGTTTAGACTGTTCGCGCGAGGAGGCCTCGCGCTCGCAGCCGCGCAGATCTCGGCGCGCGCTCCGACCAGCTTGGAATGACATGACCGGTGCGCTAAGCCGCTTCACCAATATCCGCCGCGACGAAATCGTGCTCACGCTCGTGGCCGGCCTGTTCTTCTTTTGCGTGTTGACCGCCCTTATGGTCGTGCGACCGGCGCGCGAAGCGTTAGGTATGCAGCGCGGAATCGAGTCGATCCGCTGGCTCTTTTTCGGAACGGTCGTCGTGACGCTCCTCGTGAATCCGATCTTCGGCCTGCTCGTCAGCCGATTTCGCCGATTCGCTTTTGTTGCCGCTACCTATTCTTTCTTCGCGCTCGGACTCCTCGCGTTCTACGCATTGCTGCGCTTCGCGCCGGCGAGTGTCGGCGTGCATACCGGCCAGGTGTTCTATGTTTGGTTCAGCGTGTTCAACCTATTTGCGACGATGCTCTTCTGGGCGCTGCTGACCGATCGCATCCCGCTCGAGCAAAGTAAGCGGCTGTTCGGCGTCATCGCCCTGGGTGGCACGTTAGGCGCGCTGTTCGGGCCGTGGCTCGCGAGCGTGTTGGCGAAGCCGCTCGGCACTGCGGCGTTGTTGCCGATCGCCGCCGGTTTCCTCGTGCTGGCGCAGTTTGCCGCGTGGTGGCTCACGCGGCTCCCTACCGATCGCGCGCCGGGCGCGGCCGCCGAGCCGGTCCCCGGTGTCATCGGCGGCAGTGCGTGGGAGGGTTTTCGGAACAGCCTGCGCTCTCCCTACTTGCTCGGGATCGGCGCGTATGTGCTGATCGTCGCGATCATGGCGACGTTGATCTACTTCACTCGGCTGCAGATGGTGGCGGCGCTCAACCCAAGTTTGGACGAGCGCACCGCCGCTTTCGCCCGGATCGATTTGATCGCGCAGACGGCGACGCTGATTCTGCAAGCGCTGGTGACCGGTCATCTCATGAAACGCATCGGCATCGCCGCCACGCTCGCGCTACTGCCGATCACTGCCGCGCTCGGTTTCATCGGCCTCGCCGTCGTCGGCTCGCTCGCTGCGCTCATCGCGTTGGATGCTTCGTTCCGCGCGGTGCAGCGCGGCGTGATGCGCCCGGCGCGCGAGACGCTGTTCACGGTAGTCTCGCCTGCCGATCGCTACAAGTCCAAGGCATTCATCGACACGTTCGTATTTCGGGCGGGCGACGTCGCCGGCGCGCAGGTCGAAGGCTTGCTCGGACGCCTCGGCATGGGCTTTGCCGCATTGGCGGCGTTCGCGGTGCCCCTTGCAGCGCTGTGGATGATGCTTGGTCTCTGGCTTGGATATGCTCAACGGGCACGCGTGACGCAAGCAGCGGACGCTCCCCGCGACACGCTGGATCGACGATAGGAGGCGTGATGATTTCGCGTCGTGAATGGTTGCACCACTTGACGGGGGCCGGCGCGGCGCTCGCGTTCGGCTCCCATGGGTCGCTCGCTAGTGAGGCCGCGAACCGTAACCCGATGACCCGCCCGATTCCCTCGACCGGGGAGCGCTTACCGATCGTCGGCCTCGGGAGCTCCGCCTCGTTCGCGCAAGTTGCTCGCGGCGACGACGTGTCGGCGCTACGCGCAGTGCTCGAAAGCATGATTGCCGCCGGCGGCACCGTCTTCGACACCGCACCGGGTTACGGTGCATCCGAAGAAGTAGCGGGCCGCATCGTGCAGGACCTCGGCGCGGCAAAGAAATTGTTCTGGGCGACCAAGGTAAACGTTGCGGGACGCGGTGGCGGTCAGGCCGATGCGGCGCTGGCGCGCAACCAGATCGAGACGTCATTCCGGCGCATCGGCAAGCCGGTGATCGATCTGATCCAAGTGCACAACATGGGGGATATCCGTACGCAGCTCCCGATCCTGCGCGAGTACAAGGACAAGGGGCGGGTGCGCTACATCGGCGTGACGACGACGTTCGAGAACCAGTACGACGAGTTGATCCGAACGATGCGCACCGAGCCGCTCGATTTCATCGGCACCGACTATGCGATCGACGAGCGGCATGCCGAGGACGTGATCCTGCCGCTGGCGCGCGACCGCGGCATCGCGGTGCTGGTCTACGCGCCGTTCGGGCGGCGTCGGCTGTGGAGCCGCGTCGGCGATCGCAAGGTGCCTGACTGGGCGGCCGAATTCGACGCGCGCACCTGGGCGCAATTCTTTCTGAAGTACGTCGCGAGCCACCCCGCGGTCACGGTCGTGACCCCGGCTACCAGCCGCGCCGCGAACATGGCCGACAACATGGGCGGTGCCATCGGGCGCTTACCGGATGCGGCGATGCGCAAGCGAATGATCGAAGTGGTAAGCGCCTTACCGGCCGCATGAGACGAGCGATTCGACACACCGATCGGCGTATTTGGTAGGAAGCCGCCTCTCTCGGACCGAGTGCGCGCGCAGGAACGCGGCGCTTGGCCGCCGCGTCGGGCGCCACGGGGCGATTGCGACGTGGACGGGCGATAACGGCGTGGGTCTCACCTCGCCCGAGCTGTTGCCGGGCACGCATCGTGCGTGCTTTCAATGCGACCCGCGACGTGCAATCGGGCATCGCGCGCGCAGCGCGGTCGGGTCGGGGTGCTTACCAATAGCGGCTCGTGTGGCAACTATAAGCTGCATTGTGCGCCGCCAAACTGGAA
>VGET01000243.1 GCA_016869195.1 Alphaproteobacteria bacterium
CGAGCCGGAATCCACCTTGGCCGCACGCGATCGTGTCGAAATGGATTCCCGCTTGCGCGGGAATGACGAAGCATGGGGTAAGTCCACCTCCGATGAGAACCCGCTACGACGCCGACTGCAGCCGCCGCTCCTCGGCGCGCTCGGCATTGAGCTGTTCGGCGATCAGGAAGGCGAGCTCAAGCGCCTGCTGCGCGTTGAGGCGCGGATCGCAATGCGTGTGGTAGCGGTCCGAGAGATTCTCCTCGGTGATCGCCTGCGCGCCGCCGAGACACTCGGTCACGTCCTGCCCGGTCATCTCGAAGTGGACGCCGCCCGGGTGCGTGCCGAGCCCGCGATGCACCGCGAAGAAGCCGCGCACCTCGGCGAGAATGCGATCGACGGGGCGTGTCTTGTAGCCGTTCGAGGACTTGATGGTGTTGCCATGCATCGGGTCGCACGCCCACACCACATTGCGACCCTCACGCGTCACCGCGCGCACCAGGGGCGGCAACCCGGCCTCGACCTTCTCGGCGCCCATGCGCGCGATGATGACGAGGCGTCCCGGCTCGTTCTCGGGGTTCAACGTATCGATCAGGCGGATCAGCTCATCCGGCGGCAGGCTCGGGCCGGCCTTCAAGCCGATCGGATTTTTCACGCCGCGCAGGAACTCGACATGCGCGCCGCCCGGCTGACGCGTGCGATCGCCGATCCAGAGCATGTGGGCCGAGCAGTCATACCAATCGCCGCTCGTGGAATCGATGCGGGTCAGCGCCTGCTCATATTCAAGGATCAGCGCCTCGTGCGAGGTGTAGAACTCGGTCTCGCGCAGCTGCGGCGTGGTCTCCGATGTCAGCCCACAGGCCGCCATGAAGTCGAGCGTCTCGGTCAGGCGGTTGGCGAGATCCTCGTAGCGCGTCCCTTGCGCGCTCTTGGAGACAAAGCCGAGGTTCCAGCGATGCACGCGATGCAGGTCGGCGAACCCGCCCTGCGCGAACGCACGGATGAGATTCAGCGTCGCGGCCGATTGGTTGTAGGCCTGGGCCAAACGCTGCGGATCGGGCGTGCGCGCCTCAGCCGTGAACTCGATGCCGTTCACCATGTCGCCGCGATAGGCCGGAAGTGTGACGCTGTTGATCGTCTCGGTATCGCCCGAGCGCGGCTTCGAGAACTGGCCGGCAAGCCGCCCGACCTTCACGATCGGCCGCTTGGCGCCATAGGTCAGCACCACCGCCATCTGCAGCAGCACGCGGAACATGTCGCGGATATTGTCGGGGTGGAACTCGGCGAAGCTCTCCGCGCAGTCGCCGCCCTGAAGCAGGAAGGCCTTGCCGTCGCACACCTGCGCGAGCCGGGCTTTGAGGTTCCGCGCCTCGCCCGCGAAGACGAGCGGCGGAAAACGCTTCAGCTGCGCCTCAACGCGGCCCAGCGCGGCCCGATCCGGCCAGGTCGGCTGCTGCAGGATCGGCAGGCCCCGCCAGCTCTCAGGGTTCCATTCGCGTGCCATCGTTCCTCACAAAAGACCAGTGCGCGCCCGAGCGGCCCCCACCCGCGGACGCTGAATTCGGCATCGTTGCAGAAAAACCGACGGCTTTCCAGGGGATTGGGCGCCTCTTCTCACTTCGTCATGGCCGGGCTCGGCCCGGCCATCCATCGGTCAGCGAATGAAGTGTGGCCCTGGATGGCCCGATCAAGTCGGGCCATGACGAAAGGAAGGCGGCCGGTCGTGCGCCCTTGCGCCCCCTATTCCGCCGCCTTGCGCGCGGGGGGCGAATGCGGCTGGTACATCGTGACGAATTCCTCCGACGCGGTCGGGTGCACGGCGATGGTGGCGTCGAACTGCGCCTTGGTCGCGCCGCACTTGACCGCGACGCCCAAAATCTGAATCAGCTCGCCCGCGCCCGCGCCGAGCATGTGGCAGCCGACCACGCGATCGCTCGCGCGGTCGACCACGAGCTTCATGAACACGGTCTCGTCGCGGCCCGAGAGCGTGTGCTTCATCGGGCGGAAGCGCGTCTTGTAGATGTGCACCGCGGGGAACACGCGCCGCGCGTCCTCCTCGCTCAAGCCGACCGTGCCGATCTCGGGCTGCGAGAACACCGCGGTCGGCACGTCGCGATGATCCGGCATGCGCGGGTTGTTGTTGTAGAGCGTCTCGGCGAGGCAGCGACCCTCATAAATCGCGACCGGCGTCAAATTCACCCGGTCAGTGCAATCGCCGATCGCGTAGATCGAGGGCACGTCGGTGCGCGACCATTCATCGACCACGATCGCGCCCTTATGGTTGAGCGTGACCCCTGCCGCCTCGAGGCCGAAGCCTTGGGTCGCGGGCTCGCGTCCTGTGGCGAACAGCACGAGATCGGTCTCGAGCGTATCGCCATGCGTCGTGTGCGCGATCAGACCGGCTCCGCCCCGCTCGATCTTCACCAGATCGGTCTTGAGGCGGACGGCGAGGCCGCGCTTCGCCATTTCCTCGCCCAGAACCTCGCGCACGTCATTGTCGAAGCCGCGGAGCAATGCGTCACCGCGATAAAGCTGCGTGGTCGTGACGCCAAGGCCGTGCAGGATGCCGGCGAACTCACACGCGATATAGCCGCCGCCAACCACGATGGCGCGCTTCGGCAGAGCGGCGAGCTCGAACATGTGATCCGAGACGACGCCAAGCTCGGCACCCGGAATGTTGGGCCTGACCGGGCGGCCGCCGGTCGCGATCACGATGGTTTTGGCCTCGTGCGTCTCGCCATTGACCAGGACATGCTTGGTATCGACCAACTTGGCCCAACCCTTCAGCGTGGTGACGCCCGAGTTGGTCAGGAGCCGCGCATAGATGCCGTTCAGCCGCTCGATCTCCTTGTCCTTGTTGGCCTTGAGCGTCGCCCAGTCGAAGCGCGTCTCGCCAACTGTCCAGCCGAAGCCCGCCGCATCCTCGAACTCGTCCTTGAAGTGCGCGGCGTAGACGAACAGCTTCTTCGGCACGCAGCCTTTGTTGACGCAGGTGCCGCCGAGCCGGTCGTTCTCGATCAGCGCGACCTTGGCGCCGTGGCTCGCCGCGCGCCTGGCGCACGCGACCCCGCCCGAGCCGCCGCCGATGACGATGAGATCGAAGACGGACATGGTTGCAAACCTCTAGCCGAGTTTCGCTGCATGACGTGGCCCACACCTGACTGTCATACCGGGCGCTAGCCGAGCCGAACACCGAAGGTGGTCGAGTGCGAGGCTTGCGACCCGGCATCCATCTATCCAACGCACGAGCCCGCGGACCCATGGATCCCTGCTTTCGCGGGGATGACGACTGAGTGGCAGTTGCACCTCGGGCAGCATACACATCGATGTCATTCCGGGCGCTAGGCGAGCCGACGATCGCAGATCGTCGCCCGCGAGCCTTGTGACCCGGAATCCACGGATCAACCGCACGAGCCCGCGGGACGATGGATCCCCGCTTTTGCGGGGATGACGATCTGAAGGGAGGTTTCTACCGGTCCACGCCGCCCATGCACATGTACTTGGTCTCGAGATACTCATCGAGGCCGTATTTCGAGCCCTCGCGGCCGATGCCGGATTCCTTCATGCCGCCGAAGGGCGAGACCTCGTTCGAGATGATCCCGACATTGATGCCGACGATGCCGTATTCGAGCGCCTCGGCCACGCGCCAGACGCGCCCGATGTCGCGGCTGTAGAAATAGGCGGCGAGGCCGAACTCGGTGTCGTTGGCGATCTGGATCGCCTCGTCATCAGTGCGGAAGCGGAAGAGCGGCGCCAAGGGTCCGAAGGTCTCCTCGCGCGCGACCTTCATTTGCGTGTTAACTTCGGTCAGCACGGTCGGCTCGAAATAGGAGCCGCCGAGCTGATGACGCTTGCCGCCCGAAAGCACCTTGGCGCCCTTGTCGATTGCGTCCTTGATGTGCTCCTCGACTTTGGCAACCGCGGCCATGTCGATCAGCGGGCCCTGGTCGGTCTCACCCTTGAGGCCATTGCCGACGCGGAGCTTGCGCGAGGCCTCGGCCAGCTTCGAGGCGAAGGCGTCATAGACGCCGTCCTGCACCAGGAAACGGTTGGCGCAGACGCAGGTCTGCCCGGTGTTGCGATATTTGGAGAGCATGGCGCCCTTGACCGCCTCGTCCACGTCGGCGTCATCGAACACGATGAAAGGCGCGTTGCCGCCGAGCTCCATCGACACTTTTTTCACCGTCTTGGCGCACTGCTCGAGCAGCACCTTCCCGACCTCGGTCGAGCCGGTGAACGAGAGCTTGCGCACAATCGGGTTGGCGGTGAGCTCCTTGCCCACCTCGCCCGACGGCCCCGTTACGATGTTGAGCACGCCCTTCGGAATGCCAGCGCGCTCAGCCAACTCGGCCAGCGCGAGGGCCGAATAGGGCGTCGAGGTCGCGGGGCGGATCACGATGGTGCAGCCGGCGGCGAGCGCGGGCCCCGCCTTTCGCGTGATCATCGCGTTCGGAAAGTTCCACGGCGTGATCGCCGCGACCACACCGACCGGCTGCTTGGTAACGACGATGCGCCGATCATTGGTTGGCTGGGGAATCACGTCGCCATAGGCGCGCTTGCCCTCCTCCGCGAACCACTCGATGAAGGACGCGCCATAGATCACTTCGCCGCGCGATTCATTGAGCGGCTTGCCCTGCTCGGCGGTCATCAGGAGCGCGAGATCGTCCTGATTAGCGAGCATCAGGTCGAACCAGGTTTTCAGGATCTTGGCGCGCTCCTTGGCGGTCTTGGCGCGCCAGGCGGGGAACGCCTTGTCAGCGGCCTGGACCGCGCGGCGCGTCTCGGCCGCGCTCAACGAG
>VGET01000244.1 GCA_016869195.1 Alphaproteobacteria bacterium
TTCCGCTTGCTCTGCCTGTCTGAGAGCCACCGTCCCCGAGGGGGCACGCCAGTCCGCGAGTCTCGCGCGCTGGCGCTTTTGCGTTTTGGGTCAATGGATTAGACGTGTTCGACAGCCTCACCACTCGGCTCACCTCGGTCTTCGAGCGGCTCACCAAGCGGGGCGCGCTGTCGGAGGCCGACGTCAATGAGGGCCTGCGCGAGGTGCGGATCGCGCTTCTCGAGGCGGACGTCGCGCTGCCCGTGGTCAAGGACTTCATCGCCCAGGTGAAGGACAAGGCGGTCGGCGCGGAGGTGACCAAGAGCATCACGCCCGGCCAGCAGCTCATCAAGGTGGTGCACGACCATCTGGTGGAGACGCTGGGCGCCGATGAGTCCGAGCTGTCGCTCAGCGTCGAGCCGCCGGCGGTGGTTCTGATGGCAGGGCTCCAGGGCTCAGGAAAAACGACGACCAGCGCCAAGCTCGCCATGCGACTCGCCCGACGCGACAAGAAGCGCTGTTTGCTCGCCTCGCTCGACACGCGCCGCCCGGCCGCGATGGAGCAGCTCGCCGTGCTCGGCAAACAGGCTGGGGTGGACGTGCTGCCGATCGTCGCCGGACAGAACGCGGTCGCGATCGCCAAGCGCGCGGCCGAGACCGCGCGGCTCGAGGGCTATGACGTCGTGATCCTCGATACCGCCGGGCGGCTCCACGTCGATCAGGAGCTGATGGACGAGGTGGCCGCGGTTCATGACATCAGCCGGCCGGCGGAGACGCTGCTGGTCGTCGACTCGCTGACCGGCCAGGACGCGGTCAATGTCGCACGCCAGTTCAAGGCGCGGTTGCCCTTGAGCGGTATCGTGCTGACCCGGGTCGATGGCGATGGCCGCGGCGGCGCGGCGCTCTCGATGCGCGCGGTCACCGGCTGCCCGATCAAGCTGATCGGCGTCGGCGAGCGGCTGGAAGCGCTCGAAGGCTTTCACCCGGCAGGCATCGCGTCCCGCATCCTCGGCATGGGCGATATCGTCTCGCTGGTCGAGAAGGCGCAGGCGACGGTCGACCAGAAGGAAGCCGAGCGCATGGCCGCCAAGGTGCAGAAGGGCGCCTTCGACCTTGACGACCTCGCCAAGCAGATCCAGCAGATGAAGCGTATGGGCGGCATGGACGGCCTGATGGGCCTGCTGCCCGGCGTCGGCAAGGTGAAGAAGCAATTGGCCGAGGCCAAGGTCGACGATTCGATGCTGGCGCGTCAGCTTGCGATCATCCAGTCGATGACGAAGGCCGAGCGCAAGAACCCGAAGGTGCTGAACGCCTCGCGCCGACGGCGCATTGCGTCGGGCTCGGGCACCACCATTCAAGAGGTCAACCGCCTGCTGAAGCAGTTCCAGCAGATGAGCGAGATGGTGAAGAAGATCGGCAAGCTCGGGCCGAAGGGCCTGCTCCGGGGTCTGCCGCCCGGCGCCTTGCCGCCAGGATTTCCGCGCGGAGGGATGACATGAGCGCCGCCTTCGCGCGACGGGGCTTTCGATCAACGCCAGACGGGGACAACTCGGTTCAAGAAAGGGTTTTCAGCGCATGAGTCTCAAGATCCGCATGTCGCGCGCGGGCGCGAAGAAACGGCCGTTCTATCGCATCGTGATTGCCGACTCGCGTATGGCGCGGGATGGCCGCTTCATCGAACGGGTCGGCACCTATGACCCGATGCTGCAGCGCGACAACCCGAACCGGGTGAAGCTCGATGTCGAGCGCCTGAAGCACTGGCTCTCGAAGGGCGCGCTGCCCTCCGAGCGCGTGCAGAAGTTCCTGGCCGATGTTTCGCTCGCCTCGCCGCCTGCCCGGCGCGAGACGCCGAAGAAGTCCGCCCCCAGGGCCAAGGCGCAGGAGCGCTTGAAGGCCGCCACCGAGAAGGCCGCCGCGGATGCCAAGGCGGCCGAGCAGCCGAAGGCCGAGGGCGCGGCCTGAGGCGATGGCCCGAGCCGCCTCCCATAGGCCCGATAGCGGGTCGCCTGCGGCCAACGATCTCGTCTGTCTCGGCGAGGTCGCGGGCGCGCATGGCGTGAAGGGAGCGGTGCGCATCAGGAGCCACGCCGCGGTGCCCGCCGACATCGCCGCGTACGGACCGCTCTTTGATGCGTGTGGTGATCGCCGCTTCAACATCCGCGTGATCGGCGAAACCCGGGGCGCCCTGATCGTGACAATCGATGGCGTGCGGGATCGCGACTCGGCCGAGGCGCTCAAGGGTACGCGGCTACATGTGCGGCGTGGTGCGCTGCCGGAGCCCGAGCCCGAGAGCTATTACCATGTCGATCTGATCGGGCTCGAGGCGGTGGATACGCACGGTGCCGCGGTCGGGCGCGTGGCCGCCGTGCACGATCTGCCGGCAGGCGACGTGCTCGAGATCAGGCAGACAGGTGGCGGCGAGCTCATGCTGCCGTTCACGCGCGCCGTGGTGCCCGCGGTCGATCTGCGCGCGCGACGATTGGTGGTCGACCCACCGGGCGAGGTCGAGGCATGAGCGAGCCGGCGAACAGCCCGTCGAGCAACGCGGCGCCGTGGCAGGCGCGCGTGCTGACACTCTACCCCGAGATGTTCCCCGGGCCGCTCGGCCATGCGCTCGCGGGCCGCGCGCTCAATGAAAAGTTGTGGTCGCTCGAGGCGCTTGATATTCGCCGCTTCGCCAAGGACAAGCACGGCTCGGTCGACGATCACCCCTTTGGCGGCGGCCCCGGCATGGTGATGCGCCCCGACGTGCTGGCGGATGCGATCGATGCCGCCCGCCTGCCGGCGCCGACGCCGCTCATCTATCTGTCCGCACGCGGCCATCTGCTGACCCAGGCGCGCGTGCGCGCGCTGGCCGCCGGCCCCGGCGTTACCCTCATCTGTGGGCGCTTCGAGGGCGTGGACCAGCGCGTGCTCGAGGCGCGTGCGGTCGAAGAGGTGTCGCTCGGCGACTATGTGCTTTCGGGCGGCGAGATCGCGGCGCTCGCGCTCTTGGATGCCTGCGTGCGCCTGCTGCCCGGCGTGATCGGGCGCACCGAATCACTGATCGAGGAGAGCTATGAGAGCGGCCTCCTCGAATATCCCCATTACACGCGGCCCCAGGAGTTCGAGGGCCGCGCGGTGCCGGAGGTCCTGCGCTCCGGCAATCACGAGCGCATTCGCGCGTGGCGCCAGGCCGAGGCCGAGCGCACCACCCGCGAGCGCCGCAGCGACCTCTGGTCACGCTTTGCCGAAACCCGCGCCTCGCGCGCCTGAGCCTGAAGGGAAGTAACCATGAACATGATCGAACAGCTCGAGAAAGAAGCCATCGACAAGGCCCTCGCCGAGCGCCCCATGCCTCCCTTCAAGCCGGGCGACACGGTGCGGGTGAAGCTCAAGGTGGTCGAAGGCACGCGTGAGCGCATCCAGGCCTTCGAGGGCGTGTGCATCGCGCGGCGCAATCGCGGTCTCGCCTCGGCCTTCACGCTGCGCAAGATTTCCTATGGCGAGGGCGTCGAGCGCGTCTTCCCGCTCTATTCGCCGCGGATTGCCGGAATCGAGGTGGTGAAGCGCGGCGATGTCAGGCGCGCCAAGCTCTATTACCTGCGCGGCCGCCGCGGCAAGTCGGCGCGCATCGCGGAGCGCCGCGATGACAGCGGCACAGGCGAGGCGCAGGGCAGCAAGGAGTAGTCGCCTTACCGCTCCTCCATTCACCCCCACCCCTCCCTCCCCCATCAAGGGGGAGGGGGGTAAGATTGAGGATGCTCCCCTCCTAGTTCCTCCCCCCTTGAGGGGGAGGGTCAGGGTGGGGGGTAGGATTTGGGCAACATCTCATGACTCATCCGCGCACGCTGTTTGACAAGATCTGGGATGGGCACGTCGTCGCCGAGAACGCCGACGGCACGTCGATCCTCTACATCGATCGTCATCTCGTGCATGAGGTGACCAGCCCGCAGGCGTTCGAGGGCCTGCGCGTCTCGAACCGGCGCGTGCGCCGGCTCGATGCGACGCTCGCCGTGCCCGATCACGCGATCCCAACCAAGGACCGCGCCCAGGGCATCAAGGAGGATGACGCGCGCCTTCAGGTCGAGACCCTGATCGAGAACTGCAAGGACTTCGGCGTCGAGCTCATTCCGCTCATGGATGTGCGCCAGGGCATCGTCCACATCATTGGCCCTGAGCAGGGCATGACGCTTCCCGGCACGACGCTCGTGTGCGGCGATTCGCACACCGCGACCCATGGTGCGTTCGGCGCGCTCGCTTTCGGCATCGGCACGTCCGAGGTCGAGCATGTGCTCGCGACCCAGACGCTGGTGCAGAAGCGGCCGAAGAACATGCGCATCACGGTCGAGGGCACCTTGCCCAAGGGCGTGACGGCGAAGGACGTCATTCTCGCGATCATCGCCAAGATCGGCACCGCCGGCGGCACCGGCCATGTCGTGGAGTACGCCGGGCCGGTCATTCGTGCGCTCTCGATGGAGGCGCGCATGACGGTGTGCAACATGACGATCGAGGCGGGCGCCCGCGCCGGCCTGATCGCGCCGGACGAGACAACGTTCGCGTTCCTGAAGGGCCGCCCGCGCGCGCCCAAGGGGGCGCAATGGGAAACAGCCGAGGCCTATTGGCGCACGCTGCCCTCCGATGCCGGCGCGCGCTATGACCGCGAGATCACGCTCGATGCCTCGACCATCGCGCCGCAGGTTAGCTGGGGCACGAGCCCGCAGGATGTCGTGCCGATCGATGGCCGCGTGCCTGACCCCGCGAACGAACCCGATGCGGGC
>VGET01000245.1 GCA_016869195.1 Alphaproteobacteria bacterium
GGTGAATGTGCGGCCCGGCCTCGACATGCGCGGTGATGATGTCGCTGCCCGCTTCGGCGAAGGCCGCGACATAGGGATCGACCGGCGCGATCATCAGGTGAGCATCGAAGGGCAGGGCGGAGTGCGGCCTGAGCGCACGCACCACATCGGGCCCGATCGTGAGGTTGGGCACGAAGTGGCCATCCATCACGTCGATGTGAATGAGATCGGCGCCGGCCGCGCTGACAGCGCGCACCTCATCGCCAAGGCATGAGAAATCTGCCGAGAGAATCGACGGTGCGACTCGGGCAACCTGCCGCATGGCGTGGTGGTAGCAATTTAGGTCTGGCGCCGCAAGCGCGCGGCGAAAAATCCGTCCATGCCGCCAACATCGGCGAGGTGGCAGGGCAGGGTCCTGAGCTCACCACACGCATTGATCAGTTCGGCTACGCCGCCGACGAGATCAGAGCCGATCACTTCGCGCATGAAATTCCGGTGGCGCGCGAGCGCCGCGTCAATGCGCTGCTCGCCTTCTTCCGGCAACAGCGAGCAGGTCGCGAACACGAGGACGCCACCCGGCCGCACCATGCGCATCGCGGCGTCGATCAGCTCGTCCTGCAGGGCGACGAGCTTGGCGATACCGGCTTCATCCCGCTGATAGGGCACCTCCGGGTGCCGGCGGATCGTGCCGGTCGCGCTGCACGGCGCATCCAGCAGCACAGCGTCGGCAAGGGTCGCTGGCTCATAGGTGCGGGCGTCGGCGTCGACCACCTCGGCCTCAAGGCGAAGTCGAGCGAGGTTCTCGCGCAGCACGGCGAGGCGCGCGGGCGAGCGGTCCAACGCCGTCACGCGCGCACCGGCGGCGGCAAGCTGCGCGGTTTTCCCACCGGGCGCCGCGCCAATCTCGATCACATGGCGGCCGTCAATTGGTCCCAACAGCCGTGCGGGCAAGGCAGCGGCGGCGTCCTGCACCCACCACGCGCCATCGTCATAGCCAGAGAGGGTATCGACACGTGGCGGGTCGACGAGTCTGATCGTGCCGGTTGGCAGCAGCCGTCCGCCAAGGCGCTCGGCCCAGAAGGCAGGGTCGGCCTTGCAGCTCAAATCGAGCGGCGGCGCGCTCGCCTGGCAGCGCGCGACGAGGCGCGTGGTCGGCTCGTCATAGGCGTCGATCAGCGCATGCCAGAGCCAGGATGGCGTGTTGGCCCGTTCGGCATCGAGGGCCGCCAGAGCGCCGCGCCCCTCGGTTGCGACGCGCCGGAGCACCGCATTGACCAGGGCCACGAAACTCGGGGGCTCGTGCTTGGCGGCCAGATCGGCAGCGGTGCTGACTGCGGCATGGGCCGGGGTATTCAGAAACAGCGACTGGGCGGCACCGAGGCGCAAGATGGCGCGTGCAACCCGCCGCTTGGTCGGCAGCGGCCGCTTCATGAACCGGGCGAGCACCCCGTCGAGCTCGCCTAGCCGGCGCAGCGCGGTCAGGACGAGGTGATGGGCGAAGGCCCGGTCGCGCGCCTCCAAGGCTTCGAGGGCGTGCGCCGCTGCCACGGCTTCATCGAGCGGCCGGCGCCGCTCCGTCACATCGAGCAGAAGATCGAGTGCGACCTGCCGCGCGCTCGGTCGGCCGCTCACCGGTCGCCGGGCTGCTGCCCCATGGTGGCGGCCAAGGCGTGCAGCCGCTCGATCCGCTTCTCGAGGCTCGGGTGGGTGCTGAACAGGCCACCGAGCGCGCCGCGGTGCAGCGGGTTGACGATGAAGAGGTGGGCGGTTGCCGGCGCCGCCTCGGCCTGCGGGTTGTCGATCCGCCCGCTCAGGCGCCCGAGCTTGTGGAGCGCGGAGGCGAGCCAGAGCGGCTGGCCGGAGATCTCGGCGCCCACCTTGTCTGCCTCATATTCGCGCGAGCGGCTCACCGCCATCTGCACCAGCATGGCGGCGATCGGGCCGATCACCATGGCGGCAATGCCAAGAATGGGCCCGACCGGCGAGCGATTGTCATTGCCACGGAACATGAAGGCGAAATTGGCCAGCATGGAGATCGCGCCGGCGATCGTCGCCGTGATGGTCATGATCAGCGTGTCGCGATTGCGCACATGCGCAAGCTCATGCGCCATCACGCCCGCGACTTCTTCCGAGGTCAAATGGCGCAACAGGCCGGTCGTGGCCGCAACCGCCGCGTTCTGCGGGTTACGGCCGGTGGCGAAGGCGTTGGGTTGCTCGTTCTCGATGACATAGACGCGCGGCATCGGCATGTTGGCGCGGCTCGCCAGCTGTTCGACGATGCCGACAAGGTCGGGTGCATCGGCCCGCGACACCTCGCGCGCGCCGTAGAGGCGCAACACCACCTTGTCCGAGTTCCAATAGGCGAACAGGTTCATGCCCGCCGCGACCGCGAGCGCGATCAGCATGCCGGACTGGCCACCCACGAAAAATCCGATCGCGAGGAACAGCCCGGTCATCGCAGCAAGCAGGACGGCTGTACGGGCGTAAGGCATGGCGGTATTCACCTCGGTCTGGGCGGGCAATCGATCCCCTATATGGCCGCGAGGCTAGGACCCTTCAAGCAAGGAGGGCCACTGGCGCGAGGCGCGCAATAACGCTATGTCCATGGCCATGAGCAACCCAACGCCGCCGACCAAACCAGGCGCGCCCGCGCCGTCATCCGCCGCGACCGAAAACCCTTCGGCCGACGGCGCCAGAAAACCGACCGGCGAGACCGGCGGGCCCAAGGGACCCGAGCCGACCCGTTTCGGGGATTGGGAGCGAAACGGCCGCTGCGTCGATTTTTGATTTATTTTCAGTTGTTTATACAAAACCACCCTGGGCTCTTGAGAGGCGACGGTCCGCGCGCCCACGCCAAGGGATTGGTAACCCCGACAATCTAGGATTTAGGCGCCTCAGAACTGAGTGCCGACCGAGCGGCCGATTTGGCCCGCCGGGTTCGGCCACGGGCCAGGATGGCCCGGTTGGAGGATGCCATGATGGACCGCAAGAAACTCGTTGGGCTGGCGCGCCGCGCCGCGCTCCTTGGCAGCGCCGTCCTGTGCCTCGGGTTTTCGGCACCCGCGCAGGCCGACGCCCTAGCGGCCAAAGCCGCGCTCGATGCCGGCGATTTCGTCGCCGCCTACCACGAGCTTCTGCCGCTCGGCCGCGGCGCTCGGCGAGGCGGGGGAGGCCGAGCGTTGTTTCCGCGAAGCTTATGACGCGGCCGAACGACAGGGCGCGTTCGGCTGGCGCCTGCGTGCCGCGCTCGATCTCGGCGAGCATCTCCGATCACGCAACCGCTTGAAGGATGGCGTCGGAATTGTCATGACCGCGCTTCGGGCAATCGAGGGCGGCGCTTCGACGCGCGACGTTCGCAGCGCCCAGGCGTTCCTCTCCGCGGCCGATATGCCGATATTGCCGAGCGCTTGATCACGGTCGATCGGCGCTTTCTTCCAGAACTTCAAGTCCCTTCTCTGTTGACGCGCCCGATAAAATGCGCCGTGATTGACAGTGAAGCCGGGTGGATAAATGACCACGAATGACTCGGGGAGGGGCCCGGCTTGGAGATCGCTTCGATGACTTGCAAGCTATATGTGGGAAACATCCCCTACACGATGAAGGCGGAAGACTTGTCGCGGCTGTTCGAGCCGCACGGGGCCGTCACCTCGTCGGTCGTGATCAGTGACCGTGAGACCGGCCGTTCACGTGGCTTCGGCTTCGTCGAGATGGAGACGCAGCAGGCCGCCACGGCCGCCATGCAGGCCCTGAACGGGGCCAATATCGGCGGGCGCAACGTGGTGGTGAATATGGCCCGCGATCGTCCGCAGGGTGGGCCGGGCGGCGGCGGCGGTGGCGGCGGGGGTGGCGGCTACGGCGATCGCCCGCGTCGTTCGGGCCCGCCACGCAACTGATCTATCGTCCACTTTGATTCGGCGGTTCGGGGCCCGCGCCCGAGCACGAGACAGCACGGCGTCAGGTACAGCGCGCGTTGGTCAGCTGCCAAGCGCTGGCGTCAACCACGCCCATCGCGCGCGGATGACGCCAGCCCGTTGTTTCGTTTGGCGAACTCTCGGCGCACCCGTGCTCAGCGTTGAGTCTGCTGAAACGCCTTCAACATCTCGTCAAGCGAGCCGGGCTCCGGCAGGCGGCCTTCCGGCGTCAGCTTGTCGACCACGTTCGGCAAATGGGTCGAGAGACCGCCCACGAGCTCATCCATCGACAATCCGCTCTGCTGCGCCATCTGCTGCAAGCGACCCTGGCCGAACGCCTTCCGCAGCGAATCTCCGCTGACCGGCATGTTCTGGCCGGTCGAGACCCAGGAATTGACCTCGCGGCCCAACCCGCCCTGGGTCAGCTCGTTGATCAGGTTCTGAAGGCCGCCGCCCGCACCGCCGGCAGCGCCCGCGCCGCCGCCTTGCAGGAGGCTGCCGATGATGCCCATGAGCGGATTGTTGGCCGCGTTGTTTTGTCCGCCGCCGAACACCTGTCCAAGAACGCCGCCGAGTAGCGAGCCAAGCAGTGACATTTCAACCTCCCAAGTGATCGTTCCGCGTCATTGAACAGCAAAAAGGGCCCGCGACCCTGACATTTGGGCAGTACGGCCGGCACGTCAACGATTCAGGCGGTGTTTGACCAGATCGTCAACCACCGATGGGTCGGCCAGTGTCGAGGTGTCGCCGAGGGAGCCGTGCTCGTTCTCGGCAATCTTGCGCAGGATACGCCGCATGAT
>VGET01000246.1 GCA_016869195.1 Alphaproteobacteria bacterium
GGCCCAGTGCTTCGTGGCGCATCCTCGGCCGCGCGCGCGACCTTGTGATGCTGGTAGAGGCGCGAGAAGCCGATGATACCACCGAGAGCGATCAGCACGCCCGTTGCGAAGACGACGAACTGGCCAGCTGGGATGGGCAGGCCGGCGGCAAGATAGACCGGCGCCAGCTCAATGACGATGACCCCGATGAAGAGCAGCACGCCGGCGAGGATCGTCAGCTCAACCGCGCCCGCCGTGGTCACGCGAATCAGCCGAAGGTTCGGATGGCGCGGACGCAGAATCACCACGACCGCCAGCATGGAAAGCCACCAGCGCACCGCCGCCCAGATGAAGGCAAGCGCGAAGCGGTCGTGCAGGTCATCGTGAGAAAACCAGACGCGCGCCAGCACGAAGCCCGCGACCGCAAAGGCGAGGGCGGCCAATGCGTCGAGCAGGAAAAGGCCGAGGGCGCCGCGCGCGCCGACCGTGTCTGATACCCAGTGGCGGCGCAGGCTCGTGGTCGCGAGGCGGACCAGGAGGGCGGCCGCGAGGCAGAGGCCGAGGGAGAGCGCGATCAGGGCACCGGTCGCGCCGATGGAGCGTGCACCCTCGATCGGCGCGAAGATGGCCTCGCGTGCCTTGATCATTTCAGGCCACACGGTCGGAATGGCCATGATGATCCCGGATGCTGCCGTGCTGACCACCTCGAAGCTCGCGCCGATGTCGCGCAGCAGGC
This sequence comes from Alphaproteobacteria bacterium, assembly GCA_016869195.1. GTDB lineage: Bacteria > Pseudomonadota > Alphaproteobacteria > UBA828 > UBA828 > SHWC01. Next base: position 716 of record VGET01000246.1, read on the forward strand.
CTCCGGCGCGTGTCGCGGTCTCGACCGTCAATTTCTCGGCCTGGGCCGGGGCGATCGTCGCGATCAGGGCGCCGGCGGCCGCGAGGACCGCCGCGAGCGAGCGTCCGTCTGTGCCGATCTGTCGCATCGCTTTTTCTTTCCTTTCGGCGACCGCCACCGAACTTGGGTTGGTCTCGCGAGTCGCGGTCTGTGTATTGTACGCCGGTGAGCCTGAGGCGGACCGGGCGGAACCCGATCAACCCGGCTCATCTTTTCGTGTGGCGCGCGCGAGCGGGGGCGGGCAGGGGGCGTGAGGCGCATGTTCACGGTGATCAAGCCAGGCCTGGAGACGACCGTGCAGGATTATCCCGGGCGGAAGGGCTGCTTTGGATATGGCTTCGCGCCGTCCGGCCCGGTTGACCATTGGTCATTTCGACTGGCCAATTTGCTCGTCGGCAATTCCGCTGGGGCAGCGGCGCTCGAATGCCAGTTCATCGGGCCGACCCTTCGGCTCGAGCGCGACGCGACGATCGCACTCACCGGCGCCGACATGGGCGCGACGCTGGATGGCGGCCCGTTGCCCTTATGGCAAAGCGTACGCGTTCGAGCGGACCAGACGATTGCACTTGGCCCGGTGCGGCTCGGCGCGCGCACCTACATCGCCTTCGATGGCGGTATCGCGACGGAGCCGTTCCTGGGCTCGCGCTCGACCTATTCCATGGCCGGAGTCGGCGGGCTTGACGGCAGCGCCCTCAAGGCGGGCGATCAGGTGCCGCTCGGTCCGGCCACCACGGCCGATCACGCCGGCTGGCGCGTACTGCCAGAGCGCCGGCCACCGATCACCCTAGAGAAGCGCCGGACCATCGAGGTCGTTCCCGGCCCCAATGACGATTGGATCGACGAGGCCGGTCAGACCCGATTTCTCACCAGCGATTGGAAGCTCTCGCCGCGCAGCAACCGGGTCGGCTTTCGGCTCGACGGGCCGGAATGGACCTTCGCCGACAAGGCGATCAACAAGGCGCCCGAGCACGGCTCGATCCCGTCCAACATCATCGATCATGGCTACCCGATCGGCGCGATCAACCTGTGCGGGCAGACCCCGATCATCCTGTTGAACGACACATTGACCCTCGGCGGCTTCATCAACCCCTATACGGTGATCTCGGCCGCCTTCTGGAAGCTCGGCCAGTCGAAGCCGAACGAGGTCTACCGGTTCAAGGCGGTCAGCGTGACCGAGGCCCAGGCCAAGCGGCGCCGCATCGATCGCTTGTGCGCCGAAGATTCGCTGGAGGCGATCTAAGGCTTTACGAAACGGCGCAAACCCGCTTGGAATAGCGCCACGTCACGCGTTTCAGGGAGAACGAGGAATGGCTGCTGCGAAAAAGGTCATCATCACCTGTGCGGTCACGGGCTCGGTGCACACGCCGACCATGTCGCCGCATTTGCCGCTCACGCCGGACGAGATCGCGAAGGATTCGGTCGCTGCGGCCGAGGCCGGCGCCGCGATCATTCATCTGCACGCGCGCGACCCCAAGAACGGCCGCCCGACCCCGGACCCGGCCGTCTTCATGCAGTTCCTGCCGCGCATCAAGCAACAGTCGGACGCGGTCATCAACATCACGACCGGCGGCGGCCATGGCATGACCCTTGAGGAGCGTCTGGCCGCGCCGATGAAGGCGAGCCCCGAGATGTGCTCGCTCAACATGGGCTCGATGAACTTCGGCATCTACCCCATGCTGGAGCGCTACAAGGAGTTCAAGCACGAATGGGAGCGGCAGCACCTGGAGATGACCAGGGACTTCATCTTCCGCAATACCTTCAAAGATATCGAGCGTGTTCTCAAAGAGCTGGGCGAGGCGCATGGCACGCGCTTCGAGTTCGAGTGCTACGACGTCGGCCATCTCTATACGCTGGCGCACTTTTTGGATCGCAAGCTGGTCAAGCCGCCGCTCTTCGTGCAGACGATCTTCGGCATCCTGGGCGGCATCGGCGCCGACCATGAGAACCTGATGCACATGCGCCGGATCGCCGACAAGCTGTTCGGCGACGCCTATCAATGGTCGATCCTGGCGGCCGGGCGGCATCAACTGCCCTTCGTCACCATGGGCGCGATCATGGGTGGCAATGTGCGTGTCGGCCTCGAGGACAGCCTGTTCATCGGCAAGGGCGAGCTCGCCAAATCCAATGCCGATCAGGTGCGCCGCATCCGCTCGATCCTCGAGAACCTTTCGCTCGAGATCGCGACGCCGAAGGAGGCGCGGGCGCTGCTCGACCTCAAAGGCGGCGACAAGGTGAGCTTCTAGTCTCGGAAACAGGGGAGGGACTGATCGATGGCTGCAGCGAAGAAGAAGGCGGCGAAGAAAGTGGCCGCCAAGAAGGCCGCGCCGGCCAAGAAGGCGGCGGCGAAGGGCTCGAAGCAGGTGCTGGGCGATCCGAGGCCCGGCTGGCCCTATTCGCCCGGCTGGCGGGCGGGCGACTACGTCTACACGTCGGGCCAGCTTGGCTGGAATGCCGATGGCAAGCTCGCCGGCCCGACCATCGAGGAACAGACGCGCGCCTGCATCCGGCGCATCGAGAAGATTCTGAAGGAGGCCGGCGCCTCGCTCTCCGACGTGGTGAAGGTGACCACCTTCATCACCGATCGAGCCAACGTCCCCGGCTACAACCTCGCTTATGGCGAGTTCTTCAAGAGCAACCCACCGGCCCGCTCGACCGTGGTGTGTGATCTTGTGGTCGACGGCCTGATCGAAATCGAGGCGGTCGCCTACAAGCCTCGGTGACTGCGCCGCCACGTTTCGCGGATCTGACGCCCCTGCTGAAGCCGGCGTCGATCGCCATCATCGGTGCCACCCCCGACCCGAAAAAGGTCGGGGGCCGGCCGATCCGCTATCTCCGCCGCTATGGCTATCAGGGCCGCCTCTACCCGGTGAATCCGAAATACGAAGAGGTGCAGGGCCTGCGCTGCTTCGGCTCGCTGACCGCGCTGCCGGAACGGCCCGACATGGCGATCATAGCGCTGCCGGCCGAGGCGGCGATCGAGAGCGTCAGGGACTGCGTGGCGGCCGGCATTCCGGCGCTCACCGTCTATACCAGCAGCTTCCGCGAGACCGGCGAGGCAGGCGAGGCGCGCGAGGCGCGGCTCAAGGCGGCGATCGCCGGCAGCGGCGCCGTCATGTGTGGGCCCAATTGTCAGGGCGTCGCTAATTTCCACGACCAGATGGTGGCCTATTTCACCTCAGGGCTAGGGCGCGAGGACGTGCCGGTCGGCGGCGTCGGCTTCGTAACGCAAAGCGGCCTGTTCGGCGGGCTGCTCGCGGAGACCTGTGTGAAGCGCGGCATTGGCCTCGGCTACATGCTGAGCACGGGCAACGAGGCCGGCATCGACTTCGCCGACGCGATCGCCTACCTCGCCAACGACCCACGCACGACGGTGGTGGCGGGTTATCTTGAGGGGGTGGATCTCGTTCGGCTCGAGGCGGCGCTGGAGATCGCGAAGCAGCGCCACGTGCCCGTGGTGATCCTCAAGATCGGACGCCATGTCGAGGCCAGCGATGCCGCCAAAGCCCATACCGGCGCCGATACCGGCTCGTGGAGCGCGTACGAAACGCTCTTTCGTCGCATTGGCGTGATCGAGGTTGGCGCGCTCGACACGCTCTACGACGTGGTCGAGGTGCTGAGCCGCGGATTCCCAACACGGCTGGGTTCGCGCGTCGGTATCATCACGAACTCCGGCGGCATCGGCGCGCTCTGTGCCGATCAGGCGCGCTCGCTCGGGCTGCTCGTGCCGCGCCTCGCGCCTGAGACCGAGGCCTCGCTCAGGGCGCATTTGCCGGATTTCGCCTCGCCGCGCAATCCGGTCGACATGACCTTGCAGCCGTTCAGCGACCCGGTCTCGCTTGGCACCCATGTACGCTCGGTGGCGGCGGCCCCGA
>VGET01000247.1 GCA_016869195.1 Alphaproteobacteria bacterium
GACCAAAATGATCATTTTGTCTATTTTATCATCTGAAGAGGTGAGCTATGCGCCATGTTTCCGCGACCGAGGCAAAGCAGCGCTTTTCCGCCCTGTTGGATGCCGCTCAGCGTGAGCCGGTGGTCATTCGCAAGCAGAAGCGCGATGTCGCGGTGCTCCTGTCCGCTGCCGACTATGAGCGGTTGCGCGCGCGCAATATCGGAGAGTTCCAGCGCTATGCCGACCGCATTGGCGCACGCGCGGCCGAACGCGGCCTGACGCCAGAGAAGCTCGACGAGCTGCTGCGTGATGGCGATTCGTGAGCGGATCGTCGTCGACGCCAATGCGCTCATCAGTCGACTTTTGCTTCCAAGCTCCGTTCCGGGCCAGGCAGTCCGCATGGCGACGCACGAAGGTCAGCTTCTGGCTTCCGATGCTACGCTCGAAGAGCTGGCCGACGTGCTCTCGCGCCCCAAATTCGATTCCTATGTGACGCTCGAGGAACGCCAAGCCTTCATGCTGCTGTTCGGGCGCATCGTCGAGCACGTGCCGATCACGCGTCGTGTCCGCCTATGCCGCGACCCGAAGGACGATGCGGTTCTGGAGCTGGCGCTGAACGGCGGCGCAGATCTCATCATCACCGGCGATCGCGATCTGCTTGCCCTCGGCGCATTCGAGAACACGCGCATACTCACGCCCGCGGCATACCTTGCGCGCCGCGCTCCCACATAGGACTCGCTCCGATGCCTGCGCATCACCATGTTTATGTGTAGTCGCTTGATGATGTGACCGATGACTCGAAGCCAAATCGGTTGGCTCAGCCCTGCGTGCGCGATCTCCGTGCCGCTGCTGGCGCTGTTGCTGTCCGCCTGCGCCGGGAGCCTGCACTGGGAACACCCGGTGACCGGCCAGCAGAATCTCGCGGCGGATCGCGAGGAGTGTCGTCGGCTCGCCGATGACGAGGCCTGGCGCTATTACCGTCCGCTCTCGTTGTTCGGCCCGTTCACGCCGTTCCATCATCGATTCGGGCATCGGCGCTTTTGGTATTCCGACCCGTTCTACGACCATGACCGCTTCTTCCGCGCCGCTGAGCTGCGCGACTTCTGCATGAAGAGCCGGGGCTATCGGCTCGTGCCCGACGCGCCGGAGAAATAGCTATTCCGCGGCCGCCTTCGCGGCCTTTGCCGGGCGCGTGTAGAGGAAGTAGCTCTTGCGCACGGTCTCGACGATCTCCCAGGTCAGCGTCTCGCCGGCGGCGACGAAGAAACTATCGCCCGGCCCGAGAGAGGATTTGCGCCCCGATTCATCGGTGATGACGAGCCGGCCCTTCAGCAGCGTCGCGATCTCATCCATCGGATAGGTGATGCGAAAGCGCCCCTTGGTGCATTCCCACACGCCGGCGGAAAAGCGGCCATCGGGCGAGGCGAAGTCCTCGCGGCCGGATTGCTTCGGGTTGCCGTCCAGCACTTCGAGACCGGGAAAGCTCGTCTCCAGCGCCTCGTCATAGGTGACGACGCCCTTCTCACGGCCGCCGGGTCGATAGACGTGCATGCTCGCCTCCCCTAAGGATCGCGACGGAACCCTTTCGAGTCGAGCGCGTCGAGATAGTCGCCCCAGATCGCCTCGCGGTTCTCGCCCAGGTAGCGCAGGTAGTTCCAGCTATAGATACCGGTGTTGTGCCGGTCGTCGAAATGGAGCCGCACGGCATAATTGCCGACCGGCTCGATCTCGGTGATCGCGACATGGCGCCGTCCGGGCACGATGGTCTTGCCTTCGCCGTGGCCCATCACCTCGGCCGAGGGGCTCTCGACCCGCAGGAGCTCGGCCGGCAGCGCAAAGGACTTGCCGTCGGAGAAGTCGACCTCGAGCACGCGCTCGGCGCGACGATAGCGTATCTCGGTCGGCCAGGAGGCGGCGCTATCCATCAGCCGGGCCCGCCCTCGGGCGCATCGAGTGAGCGTGCCTCCTCGACCAGCATAATCGGGATGCCGTCGCGAATCGGGTAGGCGAGGCGCGCCTTGTCGCTGATCAGCTCCTGCCGCGCCGCGTCATAGCGCAGCGACTCCTTGGTCAGCGGACACACCAGGATCTCGAGCAAACGGGGGTCGACACTTGGCCGGGAATCGGGCATCGGGACGCCGCGATTATTGGCGCAGCCGCGTCGGCTTGCGGCTACCGCGCCCTTCGTGAAGCGCCATCTCAATCAGCGTGATCATGGTGTCGGCGCGCGCGGTCGTGGTCGGGCACTCGAGCAACGCCTGCTTCTCGTTCGGCTTGAACGGGCAGATCATCGCGAGGCAGGTGATCAGGTGATGATCGGGCGTGCGCTCGATCGTCTCCCAATCGGCGGTCAGGCCGTGCAATGTGAAATAGCCCTTGAGCGCCGGTGTTAGGCGCGCGCGATCAAGCCCGGGCTCATTTGGTTCTGACAGGTCATCGGCGAAGCGCCCGTAACTCACCTCGACGCGACGATGGAGCTTCTCCCCTATCGGCAGCTCGCGCACGATGTCGAAGCGGCTGACACCGGAGAGCGTGATCAGATAGCGGCCGTCTTCGGTTTCGGCGAAGCTCGTGATGCGCCCGGCGCAACCGGTTTGGTAAACCTCGGGGTGATCGGGCGCCGCCTTCGGGTTCTTGGGCTGCACCATGCCGATCAGGCGATGCGAGGCGATGGCGTCCTGCACCATCTCGAGGTAGCGCGGCTCGAAGACATTGAGCGGCAACTTACCCCGCGGCAGCAACAGAACGTTCGGCAACGGAAAGATCGGAATGGTGGTGGGCAGCTCCTCGATGCGGCGGGGGTTGGCTGACGTGCTCATGGACCCGGCCGCGCCCATCAGGAGAAGAGCACCGAAGAGAGCTTGCGACGCCCCGCCACCGTGGCGGGATTGGTGGGCCCGAGCGCCTCGAACAGCTTGAGCAGCTGCAGGCGCGCCGCATCGTCGTTCCATTTACGGTCGCGCCGGATGATCTCGACCAGCGCGTCAATCGCCTCGTCATTGCGGCCGGCGCCGTAGAACGCCATCGCGAGATCGAGGCGCGCCTGATGATCGGTCGGCGCGCCTTTGACCTTGGCTTCAAGCTCGGCCAGCTTGTCGCTGCCGCCGGCCGCGCCGCCGCTCTGCTCGGCCAACGCGACCGCCGCCTTGGCGCCCTTGATCGCCGGGTTCTCGGCGTTCTGCGGGTCGACCGTGGCGAGCAGATCCTTGGCTTCCTTGGTCTTGCCGAGCGCCACGAAACAGCGCGCCAGCCCGCCGATCGCCTGCACATCGCCCGGCGCGTGTTTCAGGATCTGCGAATAGAGGTTCCCCGCGGCCTGGAAATCGCCGGCATCGAGCGCCGCCTTCGCCTGAGTCAGCGCCTGCTCGACCGGCGTCGGCCCAACTGGGCCGGCCAGCCGCTCGATGAACGACTTGACCTGGCTTTCGGGCAGCGCGCCGACGAACCCGTCCACCGGCTGGCCGCGATGAAACGCGATCACCGCCGGGATCGATTGAATATGCAGCTCCTGCGCCACCTCGGGGTTGGTGTCGATGTTGAGCTTGACCAGCTTGACCTTGCCATTAGCCGCCTTGACGACCTTCTCAAGAATCGGTTGCAGCTGCTTGCACGGGCCACACCATGGCGCCCAGAAATCCACGATCACGGGCGTATCCATCGAGCCTTGCAGCACGTCGGCCGCGAAGGCGCGCGTGGACGTGTCCTTGATCACGTTAGCCGCAGCAGCGCCTGCGCCACCGCTCTGCCCGATGAGCGAATCCATCCGGTTAAGCCCCAAGCCGTTTTTGTGTCTTTGTCCGTTACAAATGGCAGGTCGCTCGGGCGCTGACAAGGGCGGGCCCGGCGGAGCGCCGAATGCTCTCAGGGAAGCTCGAGCTCGGTCGGTTGATGGGCGGTCGAGACGATGAAGCGGCGCAGATCGGTCGGCCGAATTGCGGTCGTCGCCGTGTTGGTGAGCGGGTGGTAGTTGAGCAGGTCGAGCCGCATCATGCCGGCGTCGAGCACGACCGTTACACGTACCTCCCGGTCATTGACCAGGGCGAACGGGGTCACCGAGCCCGGGGTCACGCCCAAGACCTCCATGAGGAGCTCCGGCTTGCCGAACGAGAGGCGGGCAGCGCCGATCAGCTTGGCGATCGCATTGAGCTCGATCGCACGCTCATCGAGTGCCACAAGCAGATAGAGACGGTCTTTTTTGTCTTTTAGAAACAAACTCTTGCAGTGCCCGCCCGGCAGGTGGGCGCAATGCGCCCGGGCCTCCTCGACCGTGAACACGGGCGGGTGGTGATGGGTGGTCGTCGTGATGTCGAGGGTTCTCAGCGCGGCGAACAGCTCGTCAGGCGTGGCGGGCACGGTGCGCAGGCTCCTTAAGCTTCGGGTGAGGTTGGTACACTAGGCTTGCGCCTAGGTCGGCATTCGCTAATATCCGACGCTCTTTCGTGGACGCGGGCGTAGCTCAGGGGTAGAGCACAACCTTGCCAAGGTTGGGGTCGTGGGTTCAATTCCCATCGCCCGCTCCAGAAACAGCCTGTGTCCAGTCCGGAGACATAGGTAACGGAACGTACCTAAGACATGGGTGACAGCCCAGGGCCGAAGGGGTTGTCGGTTGGTTGCAAGGTTCTCTGTTCCAAGTCG
>VGET01000248.1 GCA_016869195.1 Alphaproteobacteria bacterium
TAGTTGAAATAGAAGAGGCCACCGACCAACTCACCCGCCGCGTAGAGGCCGGGAATTGGCTGTTCCGCCGGGTCTAGCACGCGCGCAGCGCGGTCGATGCGCACGCCGCCGAAGGTGAAGGTAATGCCGCAGGTCACGGCATAGGCCTCGAACGGTGGTGTATCGAGCGGATTAGCCCAGTTCGATTTCGGGATCGCAAGGCCAACCGTGCCGCGACCGTCCTTGACATTGGGATTGAACGGCACGTCGGCCTTAACCGCCGCGTTGAACGCGCGCACCGTCCTCAGGAAGGCGGCCGCATCGACATCTTCGAGCTTGAGCGCCAACTCCTGCAAGGTATCGGCGCGCACGCGCGTCACCTGCTTGATGCGATATTCGCCGCGCAGCAAGGGTTGCGCCCTGGCGTCGAACACCTGCCAGGCGAATTGCCCCGGTTGCTCCAGAATCGCGCGGCCATAGGCAGCGTACGTGTAGTTGCGGAAATCGGCGCCCTCATCGACGAAGCGCTCGCCGCGCGCGTTGATCAGGAGGCCGAACGGATAGCTGTGCTTCTGGAAGCCGTCGCCGACATTGAGATCGCCGAAATCGGGCGCGTTGCGATCCCAGCCGACCGCGTGACAGCCGGACCAGTGGCCGAAGGGGAGCGCGCCGATATCGAGCGCCATGCGAATCCCATCGCCCTGGTTGTGGCGCGTGCCGCGCACCTTGGCGAGGTCCCAACCAGGGCCGAGATAGCGCGCGCGCCATTCGGCATTGGCCTCAAAGCCGCCGCAGGCGAGCACGACGCACTTGCCGACAAAGCGAACCGTGCGCCCGCCGACGCGCGCGACCACGCTGCGCACGCCACTCTCGTCGCGCTCAAGCGTCTGCGCCCGCGTGCCGTAGTGCACAGTGATGCCCGCGGTCTGTGCGGCCTTGTACCAGGCCTCGACGAGGCCCGGACCGCCGCCCCAGGTCTCGACCGCGAGTCCGCCCCAGAACTTGAAGCGCCCATCCATCTTGAAGGCCTGGCGGTGGTAGCTCGGCTGGAAGCGCACGCCCTGGCGGCGCATCCAGGCGAGGGTCGGGCGGCTTCGCTCGATCAGGATTTCGACCAGCTCGGGTGAAGCGCGATAGCGGGTCAGCCTTGCCATGTCGTCGAAATAGTCGACGGCGGAATAGGTGCCGAACTCGCTGGTGCGCTCCTCCTCGGCGCTCAGCTCCGGCATCACCTCGCGCAGATGCCCGACGTTCTCGTAGACCATGCGCACGGCGCCGCCGGTGTAGCTGCTGTTGCCGCCGCGCTCGGCCTCGGGTGCCGCTTCGAGCACAAGGACGCGAGCGCCCTGTTCGTGCGCGGCGAGCGCCGCGGCGAGCGCCGCATTGCCGCCACCCACTACGATCACGTCTGCGCTGTGATCAGCCATTCTCGCCTCCACCTGACGGGCCGGTATATCGGCTGCGGCGGAGCCAGGCAATCACCGCGACTTGCGCACGCCGCGCTCCCCTGCCATAGACTTCAAACAATCACATCAGAGGGAGGCCCGCATGGCCAAGTCATCGATCGGTTGGGGTTTGATCGGCTCGACGAGCTGGAGCGACCACACCTTCGGGCCCGCGATCAGCGCGGCCAAAGGCGGGCACATTGCCGCGGTGTTCAGCTCGAAGCGGGCGAGCGCGAGCGCGTTCTGCGCGAAGCACAAGGTGCCAAACGGTTACACCGACCTCGACGACTTCCTGGCCGACTCCGCGATCGATGTCGTCTGGGTGGCCGGTCCGACCGATCTGCACTATGAGCAGACCATCGCCGCGCTCGAGGCCGGCAAGCACGTGCTATGCGAGAAGCCGATGGCGGTGAGCGCAGCCGACTGCGCCAAGATGGTCAAGGCGGCGGAGAAGGCGCGGCGCATTCTCGGCCTCGGCTACAACAACCGGCACCACCCGATATTCCAGGCGGTGCAGAAGGATTGGGTCAAGGGCAAGTTCGGCACCCCGATCTATGCGCGCGCCCATGTTGTCTATCCCTCGCCCGACACCAAGATCGGTTGGCGCGGCTTCCCCAAGCGCGGCGGCGGATGGGCGCTCGGCAATATCGGCACGCATTTGATCGATCTGGTGCGTATGTACATGGGCGACGTGACGGACGCGACTGGACACCTCAGCAGCCACGCCTGGGGCCTCAAGGTCGACGACTTCTCTGAGGTCTCGATGGCGTTCAAGAACGGCGCCTCGGCCACCATAACCGCCGGCATGGGCAGGGTCGATGCCGGGCCGTCACGGCTCGAGCTGTTCGGCACCAAGGGCTGGTGCATCTTCGAGGGTGCGGTGTTCGGCGCGGCCGGCACCACGACCACGAGCATCAACAAGGAGACGCCGCGCACCAGGAAGCTGGCGGCAGTCAACACCTACAAGAATCAGGTCGCGGCGTTCAACCAGGCGGTTGCGGGCAAGGGCAGGTTCATGGCTACCGGGCAGGACGGCCTCGCGAACGTGAAGGTGATGGAGCAGGCGCGCGGCTGGTGAGCGCGCGCCTCACCCTGAGATAGCGAGACGCCCGGGGAAGCGACGCCCCCGGGCGGATTGTCGCAGCCGGTTGCCTCACACGTGGCGCCGCGCGATTCTCTCCGTATGGACGATCTCATGCTGGCCCGCGCGCTCCATGTCGTCGCGGGCGTGCTCTGGATTGGCGGCGTCGGGTTCGTGACGCTGGCGCTTCTGCCAGTGCTCGGGCGCGACCGGGCGCAGGAAAGTTGGTTCACGCGCTTTGCCGCGTTCGAGCGGCGTTTCGCCTGGATCGCGCGAATCATGGTGCTGGTCGCGGGTGGCTCTGGCTTCTACCTGATCGTGGCACTCGACGCGTGGGACCGCTTCGGCTCCGCCAGCTACTGGTGGATGCACGCGATGGTGATCGTCTGGGCGATCTTCACGCTGTTCCTGTTCGTGCTCGAGCCCCTCGTGTTCGAACGTGTCCAGGCGCGGATCGCGAAGGCGAGCCCAAGCCGAGCGCACCGGCTGATCACACGGCTGCATTGGGTTCTGCTCGCGCTCTCATTGATCGCGGTGTTCGGCGCGGTCGCCGGCAGCCACGGAGGATTTTTGTAGGTCACCACCAGGGCATGTAGCCGAGCAGGCCGAGCCAGAGCACGGCGATCGCCATCGAGGCGACAGTCATGGGTACGCCTGCGCGCGCGAAATCGGCGAAGCTCAGGCGCACGCCCGAGGCTTCCGCCCGTTCCGCCACGATGATGTTGGCGAGGCTGCCGGTAAGCAGGAAATTGCCGGCGAGCGTTGAGAGCAGTGCCAGGCCATACATCGCGCCGGTCGGCGGGTCGGGCCAGATCGAGAGCAGGAGCACGACCGCGGGCACATTGCCGATCGTGTTGCTCGCGACGAGCGCGAGCGGGGTGAGCACGAGTAGATTGTCGGGCAGCGCACCACGCTCGCCGAGCCAGGCTAGACCGTCCTTCGCAACGCCGGTCGAGGCGAAAGCGCCGGTGATCGCGAACAGGCATGTGAAGAGTAGCAGGAGCTGCCAGTCGACGCGCGAGAGCATCTCGCGGCTCGCCATGCGCCGGCTGATCAGGAGCACGGCGGCGACCGCCAAGGCCGCGATCTCGCGCGGCACCGGCGAGACGAACAGGCCGATCAGCGCGAGTGTCGCGACCAGGCCCTTGGCGATCTGCCAGCGATCGGCCGCGATCGGGTCGTCCATCGGCGCGCGCACAACATCACTCGTGCCGAGCTCGTTGCGCCAGAGCCAGAGCACGCTGACATGGACGATGAGAAGCGCGATCACTGCGGGCACGCCGCAGGCGAGCAGGAATGCGCCGAAATCGAGCTGGCCAACCTGGCCGATCAGAATGTTCTGCGGATTGCCGATGACGGTCGCGGCGGAGCCGGCATTGGCGGCGCCGGCGAGGCCGAGCAGATAGGGCCGTGGGTCCGCGCCCCGCGCCTTCAGGCCGGCGCAGAGGAGGGGCGTCATCGCGAACACGACGATATCGTTCGCGAGCACCGCCGAGAGCACGCCGCCGACAACCACGGTTACCGCCAGGAGCGTCGAGGGACGGCTGGATGAGCGAGTGATGGCGCGGGCGCAGAGGTCGTAGAACCCCGCGATGCCGAACTGGGCCGAGACCAGCATGAGAGCAAAGAGGAGAAGGAGGGTGGGTGCATCGATCGCGCGGCCGACATCACCGATGCCGAGCGCGCCGCCGGCCAGGAGCGCCGCGAGCGCGAGCAGCGCGATGCCGGTGCGGTCGATGCGCAGGCCCGGCACCCGGCCGATCGCCATGCCGAGATAGGTGACGATGAAGACGGCGATGATGAAACTGGTCATGGCTGGGCGGCACGCCCTTGCGATTCGGGGCACGCCATCCTGCGCGCCCGGGGCGGCGATTGCCTAGTGCGCGTTGAGTCGAGATCCGTTCGCCCCCTCACCCCACCCTCTCCCCCTCAAAAGGGGGGAGGGATACGTAGACTTGGCAAGCCTCAGCGAGCCTAGAGCCAATTCCACTTTGATTGAATCGAAGGGGGTTCCAAACCCGGCTTTGTTCTGATTCAAGATGCTGGCTGGATTGAGGAGGCCAGCATGGATGCCA
>VGET01000249.1 GCA_016869195.1 Alphaproteobacteria bacterium
GATTGGGGAAGAGCTGCACGGTCGCACCTTTGGCCTGACCGTAGAAGCAGCGCACGTAGGCGTTCTCGCTCAGCCCAAGCTCGATCGTCAGCGTCTCGCCCACTTTATAGCTCGGCAAAGTGTCGCGCAGCGTGCCGAGCGAGAGCGAGAGCTTCTTAACCGGGTCGGGCATCGGCATGGTGTGCAGAATCAATCTAGCCTGGCGGGCGCAACCATTGTCGCTGAGCCAGCGAATGACGTGCGCGAGCGTGGGCAGGCCGGCCGGCGCGCGTTTCAGCGTCATTAGGATCGGGCTGCCCGTCTTGCTGACAAAGGCGTAGCCGCCCCCATCACTGATCGGCAGCCCCTCGGGCCAAGCTTGCGCCTTGCCGTCGCCCGCAAAGGCGAGCTTGGCCTCGCCCTTGCCGTCGAGCGCCCGGAACAAGCCCCCGCCCGCGACGCTATGCCAGATCTGCGGGCGCCCGCCCGGCTGAACGCAGACGATGCCGGGGCTCGACAGATCGACCATCCAGGCATCGCTCACGGTCATGTTGGGGCGAACGGAGCGCGTCGCACCAAACTCGCTCGAATCGATCTTGCCCTCGCCGACCATCTCTGCCAGCGCCTCGACCAGCGGCGGACCCTCGGGCGCGGGCACCGCCTCATCGTGCACAGGAAGGGGGATCAGCCCCGAGAACGGCCCCTGGATCGCCACCGGCGTACCGTCCTCCGCCAGCATACGAAGCTCGGCGCCATCCGCCACGTTGATGGCCTTGTCGCCATCGATCACTGCACCCGGCGGAATTACCGGGTCGGTCGAGCTGACGACGAGCAGCTGGCCGGCCTCCGCCGCAGGCGCGAGCGTGAGAACAAATCCGATTGTTAGAAGCCATCGACGCATGGCGTTCACTTTTCTGTCAACTTGACGAGTGTTCCGTTAGCACCTGACTTCAATCGTTTGAGGTGGAACGCGGTCGGGCCATCGTCGGGGTATTGCCGGGCCAGCGCCTCGAAAGCCTCGAGCGCGCGAGCGCCGCCCTCGCGAAGCCGCTCATAGGCCTCACAATAGCCCGACCAGGCAGGTCCTTCCTCACCGTTCATTCCAGCGGGCTCGAACACCGTCACCGGCGCCTCCTTACCCTTCACCACAATATCACCGATCGGGCGAAAGCGCTGGCCTGGGCACGCCGCGGCCGTGATCCCGCTGACGCAGAGCCGTGTTCCGAACAGCTTGTTGGCGCCTTCAAGGCGCGCCGCGGTGTTCACCGTGTCGCCAAGCGCGGTGTAGTTGAAGCGCGCCTCGCCGCCAAAATTGCCGACAGTCGCGAGCCCGGTGTGCAGGCCGATGCGGGTCACGCCGAATTGGACGCCGCGTGCGGCCTCGGCGCGTCGGAACTGTTCGGCGTAGCGATCGATCGCGAGCGCGCAGGCGAGAGCCCGCTCGGCATGGTCGGTTCGCACGGCCGGCGCGCCGAACAGCGCGACCAAAGCGTCGCCCACGAACTTGTCGATCGTACCCTCGGTCTTCACCACCGCATCGCACATGCCATCGAAGTAGCGGTTGAGCAGGAGCCCAAGCGCCTGCGGATCCATGTCCTCGGACAGGCTGGTGAAGCCGGCGACATCGGTGAACAGCGCGGTCAGCTCGCGCCGCTCACCGCCGAGCCTGAGCACCTCCGCCTTCTTTTCGAGCTCGGCCACGACCGCGGGCGCGAGATAGTGTGTGAACGCCGAACGGATAAAGCGCTTTTCGCGCTTGAGCCTGCGCCCAACCAGCGTGACGCCGCCGGTGGTCGCAGTCAGAAGCCCGAGCACGGGCGTGAGCATGGGGAGTGATGGTCCACCGCCCGCGGTTTCCCAGAACCCGGCGCCGACGAGGGCGAAAGCCGCGAGCACACCCACAGCCAATTGAAGCGGCCACGGGCTCAACACCGTCGCGATCAAGACGCCCGCGAGCACGGCAGCGAGCGCGAGTCCGATGCGTACCGCGAGGCTGGTCTCCGGCGCCTCGCGGCCATCGAGCAGCTGCGAGATCGCGTGCGCGTGGATATAGACGCCGGGCACCGAGCTCGCGCCAACCGAGAGGCGCGCGACACCCGGTACGCGGTGACGATCCGTGCCCGCAAGGTCCGCCCCGATCAGCACGATCTTGCCCGCGAGCCAGGCCTGCGGCATGAGCGCGCCGGCCTCGAGCGGAAACACGCGAAAGGGTGGCTTCTCGGCATCGGGCGGCTGGCGATAATCCAGCAGCCGCGTGCCGGTGCCGATCTCAACGCCTGCAGCCCTTGCGATCGCAGCCGGGAACGAGAGCGGTGCCGAACTGCCCGGCGGCCCGAACTCGGTCGCGAACCAGCGCACGATGGCATCGCGCTCGTTCTTGAGCAAATTGGGCCAGCCCTTGCCCACCTTCTCCGCCATCCCGGCGAGAAACGCCGCCTCGCCCTTTTCGAGGCCCCGACCCGCCTCGGCCCAGGCGACCACGATCGGCGCCGGCGCATTTTCGAGCGCGGCCTTGAGACGCGCGTCCTTGTCGGGCTCGGTCGGTCGCGTGAACAGTATATCGAGGCCGATCACCTTCGGCCCCTTAGCCGCGATCGCGCTGATGGCATCGGCCAGCAGCGCGCGATCGACCGGCGAGGTGTAGGCCTGCTTCACCAAGGTCGAATCGCGGATCGCGAGAATGACAATGCGGTCATCCTGCTTCATCGGCTTGGCGAGCACCGCCGCGCGCAGATCGGCGAGCCAGGTTTCGACGGTCGAGAGGAACGGCGCCCAATGGGTCGGCGCGGTCACGGTCGCCGCGGTGACGATGACGACAACGAAAATCGCGGCGATGCCATCGATGAGGCGGCCACGCGACAGAAGGGTTCGCCACATCGGATGATGCACGGCGACGACGCGGCTCAGCGCATGGCGCGGATCTCGATGCTGGCACGCGCGGCCGCGCCGGTCGCATCGATCACCGAGACCGTGTAGAAGCCGGGGCCCGGCGGCTCCCAGCTGGTGCGGCGGGTGGGCGCGCCGATCACAAGGGGGGCGCCATCGATCAGCCAGGTATAGGGCCGCCGCCCGCCATCCACCTGAAGCGGCAGCGCGCTGCCGTCGCTCTCAAACGGCACCAGCGTGCCATCGACCGGGAAACGCAGCGCGAGCACGTCCTGCGGCCCGCTGGCCGCGCCGAGGCGCTGTAGATTGGGCGGCGCCTTGGAAAAATCGGTCTTGACCACCGCGAGGCTGTGCTGGCCGCCGCCCGGCAACGCATCGAAGATGCGGAACAGCAGCGGCGCCGCGGCCGAGAGCCCGGTGACGCCGGGCATCGGCGTGCCATCGGGCCGCCCGACCCAGACACCCACGGTGTACTTGGCATCGAAGCCGATTGCCCAGGCATCGCGGAATCCGTAGGACGTGCCGGTCTTGAACGCGATCCGGTCACGTCCTGCAAGCCCGCGCGGCAAGGGCCGCGGCGCGCCGCGCAGCACATCCGCGATGTCATTCGCCGCCTCGGTGCCGATCAGCCGCGCGCCTTCCACGGGCGGCGGTGCATCGGCATCGACATGCAGCGCCCTCACCTCGCCGCCCCGCGCAATGCCGGCATAGAGCAGCACGAGGTCTTCCAAGGTCATCGACGCGCCACCCAGGGCGAGCGAGAGACCCGGACCGTCGTCGCGCACCCGGTAGTCGGGCACGATGCCAACCTCGGCGAGGCGCGCGAGCAGACGCCTGGGCCCGACCGCCTCGAGCACCGAGACCGCCGGCACGTTGAGTGAGCGCTGCAAGGCGTGGCGCGCGGTCACCTCGCCCTCGAAGCCGCCGCTGAAATTGCTCGGCGCGTAATTGCCGAAGCGCGTGCGCACATCGGCGAGGATGGTCTCTGGGTGGGCGCGGTGCTCATCGAACGCCAAGCCAAAGAGAATCGGCTTCAAGGCCGAGCCCGGCGAGCGCAGCGCCAAGGTGAGATCGACCTGGCCCGAGCGGCGGCGCGAGAAAAAATCGGCCGAGCCGACATGGCCGACCACGCGCCCGGTCGCGTTCTCGATCACCAAGACAGCGATATTGGCGCGCGCATCGACCACGCCGAGCTGCTCATGCGCGAGCTTCTCGATCGGCGCCTGGATCGCGGTTGCGATGAACGTGTGAAACCGGGTCTTCGCGGGCTCGGCCGCGACCAGCCGCTGCGCCAGATGCGGCGCGCGGAATGGCAGCGCCTCGCGCGCCGGCGGAACCAGCGCGCCACTTGCCACGTCGGCGGCGTGGGCATCGAGCGTGCCGGCCTCGACCAGACGCTTCAGCACCTTTTCGCGTGCGGCCTTGGCGCTCTCGACATCGCGGTCGGGGCGCGCGCGGGTCGGCGCCTGCGGCAGGGCGACCAGGAGCGCCGCCTCGGCATCGCTCAGGCTCCGCGGCTCCTTGCCGAAATAGATCAGGCTGGCCGCGCGCACGCCCTCAAGATTGCCGCCGAACGGAGCTAGCGTCAGATAGATGTCGAGGATCTCGTCCTTGCTGTAGCGCCATTCGAGCTGGAGCGCGCGCGCCGCCTCGATCAGCTTGGCGCCGAACGTGCGCTCGCGCGGTTCCAACAGACGCGCGACCTGC
>VGET01000250.1 GCA_016869195.1 Alphaproteobacteria bacterium
GTCGGCCAGGGCGCCGGAAGCGACCTTTCGGGAGCGCTCGAGCACGTCGCTCAACACCTGCTCGCGAATCTTGTCATTGGCAAGGATCGAGCCCGAGCGCGCGCTCGCTTTGGCCTCCTTGGCCTCATGTTCGAGTCGTCGCGCATATTCCTCATAGGCACGAACCACCGGCAAGGCCAAGCCGTCCATCACGATTGCTCCCGCTTCAAGCCAGATCGCGCGTTCGCAGAATTGTAAGACCTGTTCCATGCTATGGGAGACCAGGATCAGCGTACAGCCTGAGCCGGTGAGGGCCTTGACGCGCAGCGCGGATTTCGCCGTGAAGTAGGCGTCGCCCGCGCCCAGTACCTCGTCGATTAACAGGATGTCCGGGTGGATCGCTGTCGCGGCGGCGAACTGCAAACGGGAGCGCATGCCGAGCGAATAGGTTTTGAACGGCTGATGCAGAAACTCGCCCAACTCGACAAAGTCGACAATTTCGGCGATGGCGCCTTCAAGCTCGCCGGGGCTCAGGCCATTGTAGAGAAGCGAAGACCGTAGATTCTCGTATCCAGTGAAATCGGGGAAGAAGCCGAGGCCGGTGTGCAGCAAGGCCTGCACCGTGCCGTTGACCTCGATGTGGCCAAGCGTGGGCTGGAAGTTCTCATTGAACAGCTTGAGCAGAGTCGATTTGCCGGCGCCGTTTCGGCCGATCACCGCAAGTCGCTCGCCCTTGCGCAGCTCGAAGCTGATCCCCTTCAAGGCCTCGTGAAAGCGCTTCCTGCGGCGCTTCCAGAACTTGAGGCCGCCGAGGCCCATGATGTCGAGCGCCTGATCGCTCAGGCTGTCATAGAGCCGATAGGTTTTGACGAGACCGGTCACGCGGATCGCGACCGGCGCGTCGCTGATTGGTGCTGGTGCTGCGTCTCGCGCGGGCAGTTCAGGCATAGTCGAAGATCGCCTGCTTGGCGCGGGTGAACACAAGAAAACCCAGCGAAAAGGTGCCGACGGCCAACACGCCGCCGACGATCAGCACTGGCAACGGGGGCCATATGCCGAGAACGATGACGTGCTGTAGCGCAATCACGTAGTAGGAGAGGGGATTGGCATAGATCAGCACCGCCAACGAAGACGGCAGCATCGAGGGCAGATAGGCGATCGGGCTTGCCACCAGCAGGATGATCGTGACGTAGACCAGAATCTGCTGCACGTCGCGCACCACGAGGTTCGCGAGCGCAAAGATCCAGCCGATGCCGGCAACAAACATGGTCTGCGCCAACAGGATCACCGGCGCCAGGAGTGCGATCGGCTCGAGCTTGCCAAAGCCGGCGCAGCCGACAATGACGGCCGCGACACCGACCAACATCGTGGTCGAGCTCACCAGCACCGCGCGCAATGGCACGAGCTCGGCGGGAAACACCGTGTTGAGCAGGATCTCCCGATTGGCGGTCAGCGAGGTCGTGCCTGCCTGCAGCGCCTCGCTGAAGCCGAGAAAAGCGACCAGCCCACTCAGAATGTAGAACACATAATCGATCTCGTTCATCTCCGCGGGGCGAATGCGAAACACGACGAGATAGATCACCGCGTAAATCGTGATCAGGAACAGCGGACCAGCCAGCAGCCACAATAGGCCGAGGACCGATCCGGCATAGCGGCGCCGCAGCTCGACCTTAGACGTCGCCAGAAGCAGCGCGCGATGACGAACGGCACTCCGCCATGGAGCGGCCAGCGTCGAGACGAGGAAGGTCATGCCGCCTCAGTCAGGGCCGCGGCCGTCGGCATATGCCTGGCAATCAGCACGAACGCGCAACGGCCCGCTGCACTCATCGTTTCAGTGCGCGCTGCAGGGAAGCGGCGATCCGCCCCTGCAGATCGGGTGACAGGTCCGCGTGCATGGGCAGGCTGAGGACTTCCCCGGCAAGTCGCTCGGAAACCGGCAGGCCGTGATCGGCGACAGGATAACCTCGATAGGCCGTCTGCCGGTGCAGCGGCCTCGGGTAGTAGATGGCGGTCGGCACCCCGTCATTCTTCAATGATGACACGATGGATGCACGCTGACCGGCGGGGACTCGGATCGTGTACTGCGCCCAAACCGACGTCAGCCCGCGCGGCACGATCGGCACCCGCACATGTCCAGCCAGCAGCTCAGCATAGCGCCGCGCCGCCGCATCGCGCATGTTGATCTCGTTCGCAAACACCGAGAGCTTCTCGATCAGGACCGCAGCCTGAATGGTGTCGAGCCTCGAGTTCGTGCCGATCCGAACATTGTCGTACTTGTCAGTGCCCTGGCCGTGCATTCGAAGCGAGCGAATCGCTTCAGCCAAGCCGTCATCGGCGGTGAATATCGCACCGCCATCGCCATAGCAGCCGAGCGGTTTGGCCGGGAAAAAGCTGGTTGTCGCGATCTCGCCCAGCGTGCCGACCGATTGGCCCTGGTAGGACGCGCCGAAGCTCTGGGCTGCGTCAGCCAGAATCCAGAGGCCGTGGGCCTTTGCGGCCGCTGACAGGGCCTCGTAGTCGGCAGGTTGGCCAAACAGGTCAACGGCGATAGCGGCAACCGGGGCCAGGCCCGACTTTCGTGCTGCCGCAAGGCCGGCCTCAAGCCCCGCAGGGTCCATGCAGAAGGTCTCGTCAAGGACGTCCACGAACACCGGTGTCGCGCCAACCAGCACAACCGCTTCGGCCGTCGCCGCGAAGGTGAAGGATGGACAGAGAACGGCGTGTCCGCGTCCGACTCCCTTCGCCATCAGCGCGAGAACGAGCGCGTCGGTGCCGCTAGCGCAAGTAATGACATGGCGTGCGCCACAGAAGGCCGAAAGCTGCCCCTCGAGCGTCTTGACCTCGGGCCCCAGGATGTACTGGCCGTGTCGCACGACGCGCAGGATCGCCTCTTCCATCCGCGCACCAATGCGCCGGCGCTGGGCGTCGAGATCGATGAACGCGATCGGCTGGGGCGAGGGATCAAGCGCGACCGACTTGAGCGATGCTTCAGGCATCGACGACCTCTTCAAGGATGTCCGGCGCGGTTTCGCGATAGCGTGATCCATCGACGGGGCAAATCAGATCGGGTCCAAGCCGACCACCCGCTCGGCTCATCCAGCCAATGCGTCGTGCGGGCACGCCGGCGACGAGCGCAAAATCCGGCACGTCACCGGTCACGACCGCTCCCGCCGCCACAAACGAATAACGACCGAGCGTCAGGCCACACACGATCGTGGCATTGGCCCCAATTGTCGCGCCGCGCCTCACCAAGGTGGTACGGAATTCGCTTTTCCGCTCGATCTCGGCACGCGGATTGTTGACGTTGGTAAACACGCAAGACGGCCCGCAGAACACGCCGTCCTCGAGGACGACTCCCTTATAGAGGCTGACATTGTTCTGGATCTTGCAACGATTGCCGATCGTCACGTTGGGGCCGATCATCACGTTTTGCCCAACCGAAACATTCCGCCCGAGCGTTGTGTTTGGAAGCAGATGGCTGAAATGCCAGATCGACGAGCCCGCCCCGATCTCGACCTTGTCGTCGACATAGGCGCTCTCGTGGATGCGGACCCCCGGGAAGCGCGGACTGATCGCCGTGGGCGATAATTCCACGCGCCCGCCGGTCTTCAACGATGCCGAGGCGGCGGCGAGCACCTTGAGCACACGCAGGCCTTCTCGCCCATCGGTACGTGGGGTCGCACCTGTGGCGACGCACTCCAGGAAATGGGCGCACTCGCAGCTGAGCGGCTCGTTCTCCTCAAGCGCAACCAGCTCGGCCTTCGCCTGCTCGGACACCGGCTGCAAGTCTTTCCACTCGATGCGATGGCGGTAGAGCTTCAGCTTGCCCTGCCACGCCTCGCCGTCATTGAACACGGCCATGGCGCGATCGCCGATGACGACCAATTTCTGCTCTTTGAACGGATGGAGCCATGACACGAAGATATGCGCCTGCTCACCGCCGCGAAAGGTGAGATGGGTGTTGGTGACATCGGCGATAGTCGTCTGCAAATAGGCGCCGCCATCGGCAGACACGTGGGTCGGCTCACCGCCGAGCAGCCCGAGGATCATCGAGATGTCGTGCGGTGCGAACGACCACAACGCATCTTCCTCGCGCCGGATTTTTCCAAGGTTGAGCCGGTTGGAATAGACATAGCGCAGCTTGCCGAGCATGCCTTCGCGAACCAGCTCCTTCAGCTTGAGATAGGCCGGATGATATTGCAGCAGGTGTCCGACCATCAGCCGCAGGTTATGTCGGTCGGCGAGTCCGATCAGTTCCTCGGCGTGCACGACGTCGAGCGCGATGGGCTTCTCTACGAAGACATGCTTGCCGGCCATGAGGGCCTCGCGCGCGAGCTCATGATGGTTGGCAGCCGGTGCCGCGATGGCACAGGCCTCGATCCGCGGATCGCTTAGGAGGTCACGCCAGGCACGCGGCGGCCGATCGAAGGTCTGGGCAAGTTTGTTTGCTGTGTCAACATTGGGGTCGCAAATGGCGGCGAGAGAGCCCAGCGCGGCGAAGTTGCGCACCAGATTCCGCCCCCAGGAACCGCAACCGATCACCGCAATTTGCGGTGGCGCGGCGCGGGTATCGAGGCCGCTTGGCGGG
>VGET01000251.1 GCA_016869195.1 Alphaproteobacteria bacterium
AGCGCCGAGCGCACGGGGGTTTTTCTGATCGTCGAGCACAACATGACGTTCATCTTCGCCTTGGCGCACGAGATCATCGTGATGCATCAGGGTGTGGTGCTCGAACGCGGCACGCCTGAGCAGATCCAAGCGAGCCCGCGCGTCGTCGAGGCCTATCTTGGCTGAGGCGCTGCTCGAAGTCTCTAAACTGCGCGCCGGCTACGGCGAGCGCGCGGTCATCGAGGAGGTCTCGATCGCGGTAGCCGCCGGTGAGATCGTCACGATCGTCGGGCACAACGGCGCGGGCAAATCAACCTTGCTGCGCGCGATTTTCAATCTCGTCCCCGATCGCGCCGGGACGATCCGCCTGGGTAGCACCGACCTCTTCCCGCTCTCCCCCGATCGCTTGTTGTCAAGCGGCGTTGCCTACGTGCCGCAGGGCCGCAGCATCTTCCCGAAACTCACGATCGCCGAGAACCTGCGCATGGGCGGCTATACGATCCGCGACGAGCGTCTGCTCGCCCGCCGCATCGATCATGTGAATACGCTCTTTCCGGTGCTCCCCGAGCGTCGCGCGCAGCTCGCCGGCACTCTCTCCGGTGGCGAGCAGCGCATGCTCGAGATGGCGCGGGCGCTGCTGGTCGATCCGCAGCTGGTGATGCTCGACGAGCCCTCGATCGGCCTTGCGCCGCGCGTCGTCGCGCTCATCTTTGACACGGTCAAGCTCCTGAAGCGCGAGGGCAAGGCTGTCCTTATGGTCGAGCAAAATGTGCGGGCGGCGCTCGCCGCGTCCGATCGCGGCTACGTCATAGAGCTCGGCCGCATCCGGCTCGAGGACGCTGGCCCGAAGCTTATCGACGATCCACGCGTCGCCCAGCTCTATCTCGCGCGCCGAGCTTATACACAACGTTAAACGCTTAGCGCCGCCGATCGACGAACTTCTTCGTTTTCCACCCCGCCGCGAAATCCACGAGCGACTCCGGCGAGACCGATTCGAGCTCGGCGCTCACGCCGATCGCCACACGCACGCGCTCGGCCAGTGACGCGGGCATCACACCGACGACTCGCACGCGCAGCACGTCGCCCGCCAGTTGCCCCTCCCCGCGCGATTCGACGCTCGCTTGAAACGGCGTCGCACCGAGCACCGCGTCGAGCGCCTCGACGAGCACGCCCGGATTCACGAGCATACCCTTTATCTTCACTAGCGCATCGACACGCTTGGGCATCGCGGTGAGCCGATCGGTCCACGCTCTGCAATGCCCACAGCGTTCGCGCGTGCGCACCGAAACATCGCCGAGCGTATAGCGAACGAGCACGGTCCCGCGCCGCCGCAGATGCGTGAGCACGACGAGTCCGGGTTCGCCGTCCGCAACGCGCTCATGCGTTTGCGGATCGACCATTTCAACTAAGAACTGATCGGGCGCTGGATTGTGATAACCGGAGCCCGGCACGCACTCGGGAAACCCTCCTTGAGTCTCGGTCGAGCCGTAGGACACGCTCACGAGCGCGCTCGCACCACAGCGCGCGACACCAGCGGTCAGCGCCGCGCGCGCCGCTTCGGTGACGCTCTCGCCGGTCACGAGCACGAGCCGCACGCGTCGCAGATCGGCTCCGAGCTCGGCAGCGCGTTCGGTCATGCGAGCGAGATAGCTCGGCACGCCCCAGAGCACCGTCGCGCCCGATCGCTCGATGATGCGCACGACCTCATCGGTCGACCGGCCGCTCGCGAAGAACTCCGAGGGCGCCCCCGGCATCGCCGCAACGATCGGCACATTGATCGCCGCCGCCGCTTGAAACGGTCGGATCCAGGCGCCGTGCGGCTGCCGGGTTACCGGGAACACGTTCGCGATGACATCGCCCGCGCCGATCCCGCGGATGCGCAACATGCTCGCTTGCAGTTCGAGAATCCGATAGAAGTCGAATGTCGTCGAGACGAACGGCGTGGGCTGGCCGCTCGTCGAGCCGGTCGTGTACATCGTGTCCCAGACCGTGCGCATCTCTTCGGGCAGTCCGTCGCCCTCCAACACGAAGCACCCGGACGAGCGCATATAGTCGTCTTTGGTCGTGAGCGGAAGCGCCGCCAAGTCTTCGTAGGTGCGCGGCGTCATTGCGCGCGCACGAAACAGCTCGCGATAGTACGGATGACGCGCGGCCACGAGCGCAAGTTGCTCGGCGAGATGCGCCACCTGCACGCGTTCGATCTCAGCGCGCTCGCGAAAGAGAAGTTCGAATGACGACATCGCGGGCGAGCTTAGCATGCTCTCCCACGACGAAACCTCAGCGGAACGAGCACCTGCGCGGCCATCGCTGCGCCGGCCGGGCTCGCACGCCACGCACCAACGGCTTCGTGGAACGCGTGAACCGGACCCTCCTCGACGAGTGTTTCCGCGTGAAGGGCCGCGAGAACTGGTACCTCGAGATCGCCGAGATCCAGCGCGATCTGGAGGCCTTCATGACGCACTACAACCCCGAGCGCAGCCATCAGGGCTATCGCCTCGGCGGTCGAACGCCCGCGCAGGCCTTGCGCGAGGCGCTCGGCATCGACACGCTTCCGAGCCTGGGATTCGATGTGAGCGCATCGCCTTCCACCGACACCAA
Organism: Alphaproteobacteria bacterium; assembly: GCA_016869195.1. Lineage (GTDB taxonomy): Bacteria > Pseudomonadota > Alphaproteobacteria > UBA828 > UBA828 > SHWC01. The sequence goes on from VGET01000251.1 coordinate 2,578, forward strand.
ACAGAACTCCGAGGAGGTGACCGCCGAGCCGATCAGCGCCTAAACTGCTGTTCAGCCGTCCGCTTTCAGATACACGGCTTCGAGTGACCGGCGTGAAAAAACTGATCCAGTTCGAGTGAAAGAAAATGCCGATTTTCTGACGCCGGAAAGGATCAAGAAATGCCCAACGGAGTGGGTCTAAAGCCCGTGCAGGTTGTGGCCAAGCTGCGGGAGATCGAGGTCAAGGGGAGCTCGCTCAAAGTCCATGGCCCCGGAAATTACGCCTTCGTCCGTGCAAATCCAAGTGTAAGGGGTGCGCGAATGCAACCAGATTGAAAAGCGGAGGGGTGCCCCCAGGGTAGGGACCCGGATAGCAGGAAAGCTGGCACTTCGCCGCATGTCAAAAATTGGACTCCTCCTCGCGGCGTTTGGCAAGAGTTCGCGGAACCCTGACCCTCACCCAGCTGCAGAAGCACCCGGCCGTTTAAGGCGGTGCCCCCCCGGGGTGGGGTCTGCTGGGTGACTTCGAGCTTGAAACTGCGGCCTGCTAGTCGTGCACTTGTAGCGCCGGCCACATCGCGGTGCGAAGGCTAGGTAGGGCTGCTATTCGATGGACACTGTGCGGATTACAAACGCGCTGCTATTTGGTATGCGTTCTGGTATGCCCACAGAAAAACATCTGTAAGTCATTGATTTAACTATGTGTATGGCGGGGAGCTCTGCGCGAGCTACACGTTGGGCCTGTGCGCGCCCGCGAGCCCTGAGGCCTCGAAGCGCGAGAACTGGTGGTACTACAGCCAGGGCGGCCCGGGCGTCTACGCCGGTGACGTGCACTACTACAGCTTCGACTGGGACGCGCGTGAGGATCTCAAGCGCATCGATACCAAGAAGTGCAAGGTTTCGCTCCTCACCGGCGAGTACGACTACTCCTGCACACCGGCGATGAGCGAGGCGGTGGCGAAAGCGATTCCGGGCGCGCGCCTCACCATCATGAAGGGCATGGGGCACTTCCCGATGATCGAGAACTACCCCAGCTTCCGGCCCTTCCTGCTGCCCGAGCTTCAGTTCATGACGGCCTGAAGCGCGGCATGGTGATCTCCGGCGTCACCTCGTCGTAGACGATCTCGACCGGCATGCCGATCCGGAGCTGCTCATTCTCGACCTCGACCACGTTCGCCGTCAGGCGCGGGCCTTCCGCGAGCTCCACCTGGACGACGTTGTACGGAATGTCGTCCTGGAACGCCGGAAACCAGGCCTTGTGCACCACCGTCCAGCTCGACACGCGCCCGCGTCCGCTGGCGTTTCGCCATTGAATTTTTTCCGATAGACAATGAGGACAGACCGGGCCGGGCGGCAGATGAGGCCGTTCACAATCGGAGCAATATGGAAGAACGAATCGTCCTTCCCTCAACCCCGAGTAGAAAGGCTCGCTGTCGGGGGTGATGCGCGGCAGTGGCTTTTTCATCTGCGCAGCACCACGGAGTCGCCCCAGCACGTACCCCACTGCAGATAGTTCGCGTTCGGAATCTGCCTCGGCCCCGCTTCGCCGCGCAACTGCCGCACCATTTCGAGGATCGAGTTCCAGCCGCCGACGTGCGCCTCCGAGAGGAGCCCGCCGGAGGTGTTCATCGGCAACTCGCCGCCGAGTTCGATCCGTCCGTCCTGCACCCAGCGCGCCGCTTCGCCCGCGCCGCAGAAACCGAAGCGCTCGAGCGTGAAAAGCACGAGGGGAGAGAAAGCGTCGTAGGTATAGAGCCCGGCGAGATCGCTGCGCTCGATCCCGGCCATGCGATAAACGAGGAGGTCCTCCTCTTTCGGCTTCCAGCGCATCGCCTGCTGCTGATTGATGCCGAGTCCTCGCGGCGCGAAGATGAATTCGTCGCGCCCGGAGCGCATGCCCTGCATGCCG
>VGET01000252.1 GCA_016869195.1 Alphaproteobacteria bacterium
CAGCGGGCGCGTGCTTGCACGGCGGGGCTTTCAGCTTCGGCAGTTGCTCGCCCAAATGATTGACCAGCTCGTGCGGCGCGAAATGGGTGAGATCCTTCTCGATCTCACCCTTTAGGCGCTCGGTCGCGTGGCGGGAGAGACCTTTTCGGATGTCGCCCAGCGCCTCGGCCGGCGCGACCACGACCAGATGGTCGAAACCGCCCTTGAGCCCGGCCTCGTTGATCAGCTCTGACACCTGCTTCGCGAATTGCTGCTTGGCCTGGCGGTGCCAATCGATGTGTGGCTCGATGCCGTGGCGCACACTTTGCGCCCGCTCCTGCCCACGGCCCGGCTTGTCGGTGCCGATGTCGCGGGTCATGCGATCATCGCCGATGAGATCGTGCAGCTCGGTCAGGCCGGTGTCGCCCGCACGGGCCGAAAAGATTCGGGCGCGCCGCCCGTCCGCCACCACCAGCCACGTCGTCTCATGTTTGACCATGCGCCAAGCTCCTGAGGTCTGCCGATCTGTTCATCGTGTTTCCCGACATCGATAGCAGAGGGGCACGCGTGGCCAACTTGACCCAAATCAACCGTAGCGCTCCTCCTTCCACGGATCGCCATGGTTGTGATAGCCGCGCACCTCCCAGAAGCCGGGGCGATCGGCCGCGACATATTCGATGCGCCGCACCCATTTCGCGCTCTTCCAAAGATATAGCTTGGGCAGGATGATGCGCACCGGGCCGCCATGCTCGCGCGGAATCGGCTTGCCCTCCCAGGAATGGGCGAGCAGCACGTCGTCATCCTCGAAGGCCGCGCGCGGCACGTTCGTCGTGTAGCCGTCATAGCTGTGAAACACGATGAACCGCGCCTCGGGCTTCGGTCGCACCAGTGCGACGACATGCTTCGCCGCGACGCCCTGCCAGAGATTGTCGTAGCGCGACCAAGCGGTGACACAGTGCATGTCGGAGACATCGTCGATCTGCGGCTGCGCCTTGAAGTCGGCCATGCTCCATTCGAGCGGCGCCTCGACCAGCCCGTCGACCTTCAGCTTCCACTGCGCCGGATCGATGGTCGGCTGCAGCCCGAGATCGAGCACCGGCCAGTCGCGGGTCACCCGCTGACCCGGCGGCAGTTTGGCGCGCTCAGGCTCGGCGGTGCGACCGGTGAGCAGCCGCCCCTCTTTCGCCCAAGCCTGCTTTTTCTCGATCAGCTTACGCTTGATCTCGCCGATCAGGCCAACGCCCTCATCCTTGCCGCTCATTCCCTACCCCTCAGCCGCGCGCCCGCATCAAGCGCCCCTTCTGCCGCTGCCAATCGCGCTCCGCCTCGGCGGCGCGCTTGTCGTGCTGCTTCTTGCCGTGGGCCAGCGCGAGCTCGACCTTGGCCCGTCCCTTCTCGTTGAAATATAGGCTGAGCGGCACGAGCGTCACCCCGCCGCGTTTCAACTCGCCCCTTAGCTTCTCGATCTGGCGCCGGTGCAGCAAGAGCTTGCGCGGCCTAACCGGCTCGTGATTGAAGCGCCCGCCCGCCGAATAGGGCGCGATGTGCGCGTTCATCAGCATGACCTCACCGTCGCGCTCCTGGGCAAACGAATCGCCCAGATTGGCCCGCCCCTCGCGCAGCGACTTGACCTCGGTGCCGAGCAGCTGGATACCGGCCTCGTAGGTCTCGTCGATGTGATAGTCGTGGCGCGCCTTGCGGTTCTGCGCAATCAGCTTGCGGCCCGCCACGCCCTTGCCCGCCATGATCGCTACGCCGGGTGAACGGGCCCGCTCAGCGGACCAGGCCGAGCTCGCGCATCACCTTCTCGATGCGCTCCTTGCTCGCCGGCAGTGGCGGGACCAGTGGCAGCCGCATGTCGCCCGCGCATTTGCCCATGAGGCTCGCGGCATACTTCACCGGCATGGGATTGGTCTCGACGAACATCACATCGTGCAGCGGCATGAGCCTGGTGAAGAGCTCGAGCGCCTTTTGGGCGTTGCCGGACTCCCATGCCTTGTAGACCTCGACGCACTGGCGCGGCGCGACGTTCGACGACACCGAGATGCAGCCATGGCCACCTTGCGCGAAGAAGGCAAGCGCCGTGCCATCCTCGCCCGACATCTGACAAAAGCCGGGGCCGGCCGCGATGCGCATCTGCGTCGGCCGGGTCAAATCCGCCGTCGCGTCCTTGACGCCCTTGATGTTCTTCAGCTTGGACAGCCGCGCCATGGTGTCGACCGTCATGTTGACCACGCTGCGCGGTGGGATGTTGTAGATCAGGATCGGAATGTCGACCGCGTCGTTGATCGCCTTGAAGTGCTCATACATGCCCGCCTGGGTCGGCTTGTTATAGTACGGCATGACATGGAGCGCGGCGGTCGCCCCCGCCGCCTTGGCATGTTTGGTCAGGCTGATCGCCTCGGCGGTCGAGTTTGAGCCCGCCCCCGCGATCACCGGCACGCGCCCCTTGGCCTGCTCGATGCAGATCGCGACCGCGCGATGGTGTTCATCGTGGCTGAGAGTCGGGGACTCACCAGTCGTCCCACAAGGCACGAGGCCGTTGATTCCCTCCGCGATCTGCCACTCGATCAGGTCGCGATAGGCGCGTTCATCGATTGCGCCGTCACGAAATGGGGTGATCAGGGCGGTGAAATAGCCTTTGAACATGGCGGGGCGCTCCGAAATCCGGCCGTTTCTGCGTTGGAGGCGGAGCATAGAGGCTCAACCGCCCAGCCACAAGGCACGCGCCCCATGGTTGTTGCCTGTTAACGTTCGGGCCGTATCATCGGCCAGTCATGCATGCCGATTCGCTCGCCGCCGGCTGGGGCCTGATACGGAGGTTCGCGCTCGTCCTCTTCGTCATCGTCGCCTGTGCGCTCGGCGCCCGGGCGGGCGCGGACGAGCCGCTGCCGCCTCCGACCAGCAAGGACGATCTTTCGTTACTCCGTCAGGCACTTTCCGCGACCGAGGGCGACGATTTCGCCGCCGCCCATCGCCTTGCTGCGCGCGCGCGCGAGCCGGTTATCCCCAAGATCGTTCAGTGGCTCGATTTCCGCCGCGGGGAATCAACCGCCTCGTTCGACGATCTCGTCGCGTTCGTCAAGGCGAACCCGGATTGGCCGGACTACGCACGGATCGAGGCCAACGTCGAGCGCGCCATGTACTTCGGCGCGACTGACGAATTTGTGCTCGATTGGTTTCGCTATCGCGACCCGGTCAGCCGCGAGGGCCGGTTGCGCCAACTCAAGACCTTCGTCGCCACCAAGGACGAGAAACGCGCCCAGCCTCTGGCGCGCGCGATCTGGCTCGACGATGACTTCGCCGCGGAGGCCGAGGTAGAGTTCCTGAAGACCTATGAGCGCTATCTGCGCCCGGAGGACCACCGGGCGCGCTTGAACCGCCTGCTCTGGGAGGCCAAGGAGGATGCCGCCGAGCGCCTCTATGATCTGGCCGGCAAGAAGTGGCAGGCGCTGGCCGAAGCGCGCCTCGCCCTGCGCAAAGATGCGAAGAACGCGAACAAGCTGCTCGCCAAGGTGCCGAAGGAGCTGCGGCGTGACCCTGGGTTGATCTACGAGCGGGTGCGCTGGCGCCGGCTGAAGGATCAGGATGACGAGGCACGCGCGCTATTGCTCAGCATGAAGTCGGTAAAGGACCACGCATCCCTCTGGTGGCAGGAGCGCCGGCGACTTGCGCGCGATGCGCTCGAGAAGGGGCAGAGCCGCGACGCCTATCGCCTCGCCGCCTCGCACGGGCTCGAAGGCGGCGCTCCGATGGCGGAAGCGGAATTTCTTGCCGGATGGATCGCGCTCCGCTACCGCAATGATGCCAAGACCGCGCTTCGTCATTTCACACGATTGCATGGAGGCGTGAGTGCGCCAATCAGCCTGGCGCGCGGCGCCTATTGGGCCGGCCGTGCCGCTGAGGCCGCCGGCAATCGCAAGGCCGCGAAAGAATGGTACGCCAAGGCGGCGTTGTGGCCGGCGACTTTCTACGGCCAGCTTGCCGCGGCCCACGTCAATCCCAAGACGACGCCGCTGTTTGCAGCCGCGGTCAAGGCCGCAGGCAAGCAGCCGAACAACCTTCCAGGCAGCGAGCTGGTGACGGCAGCCAGGCTGCTCGCCGTGCTCGGCGAGGACGAGTTGGTTGCGCCCCTTATTCTTCATCTAGGCGAGCTTGCGCGTGGGCCGACCGATCATGCCCTGGTTGCCGAGCTCGCGATCGACATTGCCCGACCGGACCTCGCAGTGCGCGCGGCGAAGCTCGCGGCCCAACAGGGCTATGTCTCGCTCGAGACGCTCTATCCGCTGGCCAAGCTGCCCTATCCCCAGGGCGAAGTCGTGGAACGTGCGCTGGTCCTGGCACTCACGCGGCAGGAGAGTCAGTTCGACCCTCGCGCGAAGAGCTCCGCCGGCGCGCTCGGCCTGATGCAACTGATGCCAGGAACCGCAAAGGCCGTGGCCAAGGAACTCAGCATCAAG
>VGET01000253.1 GCA_016869195.1 Alphaproteobacteria bacterium
CCGCATTTCGAGCGCTCACGATTGCCGCTACCGGTTGAGGCCATTGCGGCCGTCGAAGGGTTTCCGGTCATCGCGAAATGGAGTTACTTCACCGAGAACTTCACCAGTGGTCTTCTTACCGTCGAAGAGCGCAAGTTTGATCCGAATCTACTCACTCCACCGGAAAGCTACGAATTCAAGATGGATGGCGGAATGCCCCAGCCGAGTAGGGGTTTTCGCCCACGCCTATTGCAGCAATTTTAGGCGCAGGGCCATCGCCCTTAGCGTTCGTCGCGCGCCGCCCGGTTGAGCCCGATCGTGTGGAGTGCCAAGCCGATCAGCATGAGCGCGGCCGCGCCCCAGACATAGGCGCTGTGCGATTCGCCGAAGAAAAGCGCGCCCCAGCCGAAGCCCGCCAGCACCACGAGATAGTTGAACTGGGCGAAGAACACCGGTCCCGCCATGCGCACGATCTCAAAAAAAGCGACATAGAAGGCCGCGTTGATGACGGCGGTGCCAATGGCGGTCGGCAGCGCGGGCCAGGGGCCGGGCAGGGCGTAGGCCTGGCCGGTCGCGAGCGCGAGAATCGCCATCATCACGACGGTGGTCAGCACCATGCCGGTCGCCATGGCGACCGAGCTCGCCGCCGGCGGGCGCAAGAGGCTCGCGGTCACGTTGGTCATGCCAAAGAAGACGGGGGCGAGGAACGCCAGGAGCAGCCAGCCGACCATGTCGGGCGTGGGCAGGCTCACCTTCGGCACGGTCACGAGCAGCACGCCCGCGAGCCCGGTCATGATGCCGACCAAGGAGAGCAATCTCAGCCGATCCAGCCGGAACATCATGGCGAACAAATAGGTCAGAAGCGGCGAGAGCACGACGACGAGGCTGACCAGGCCCGCTGGCAGCTTGCTCGTCAGGAAGGTCAGGAGCGAAATCGGCCCGACAATGCCGAGCGCCCCCAGCGCCACATAGGAGCGCACATGGGCGAAGCTCCAACGCGGCCATTCGCGCCGCATCAGGGCCAGCGCGCTCAGGCCGATGCCGGCAAACACCAAATGCCAAAGGACGAAGCCGAGGGGCGGGGTTCCCGCATCGGCCGCGAGCTTGGCGAAGGAAAAGACGAGGGGATAGATCAGGCCGGCAATGACGACCAGGAAGAGCGGCAGGAGCCCGTGGGAGGGTGCCTTGCTCGCCTGGGCCGGGCGGCCAGGCTCGGTCGCAGGGGCTGTCACGGGAGGCGCCCCTTCGACGGTTGTCGGCTTGCCATCAGATTGTGCCCCGGTATCTTGCCATACCGACAGGTGAGCCGCCGGCGTGCGGCCGACCCTAGCAGAAGGGCTTGAGCATGACGACAGAGAGGCAATGGCCGGTCCGTTATGTCGGGGATCCCGCCCACGCGCTCAAATGGCTCCGCCACGAGGGCATCGAGCGGGTTCGGCTCGAATGGGTGGACTATAACGGCATCGCGCGCGGCAAGGCATTCACGCTCGCGCAGTTCGAACGTGCGCTCGACCACGGCTACGCCTTTTGCGCAGCCGCGCTCGCCTTCGATACCCAGGCGAACGTCGTGCCCGGCACCGACTTCGCCGAGACCATCGGCTATGGCGATTTTGTCGCCGTGCCTGATTTCTCGACCATGCGGCTGCTGCGGCACGAGCCCGGCGTCGCGCTCGTGATGGGCGATTTGGTGTGGCCGGATCATCGCCCCGTGGGGGGCGACCCGCGCTACGTGCTAAAGAAAGTGACGGAGGACGCGCGGGGGCTCGGCTTCGAGCCGATGGCGGCCGCTGAGTTCGAGTTCTATATGCTCGATCGTGAGCATCGCCTGATCGATTCAGGCACTCAGGCCTACTCATCGCAAAAGCGGGCGATGTGGCTAGCGGAGGAGCATGCCCTGTTCGATGCGGTGACTGCCCATGCCGACATCGAAGCCGGCCACTATGAATACGGGCCCGGGCAGTACGAGATCAACATCCGCTATCGCGACATCATCGGCGCGGCCGATGACAGCCACCTGTTCCGCACCACCATGAAGGAAGCGGCGATCGCGATTGATCGGCGGGTCACCTTCATGGCCAAGCCATTCGACAAGAAGACGGGAAACTCCTGCCACGTTCACCTGTCGCTTGAGAAAGGCGGACGCAATGCATTCGCCGATCGCGGCGATCCCCTGGGCCTGAGCGAAACCTGCCGGCATTTCATCGGCGGCGCACTCGCCCACATGAAGGAGCTGACCGCGATCTTCTTTCCCAATGCCAACTCCTACCGCAGGCTGGTGCCGGGGTTGTTCGCGCCGATCTCGCTCGCCTGGGGGGTCGACAATCGCACGGCCGCGCTTCGTGTTATCAACGAGAGCGAGGCGGCGACCCGGGTGGAGCTACGCGTCTGTGGCGGCGATGCGCATGTTCACCTCGCCTTCGCGGCCTATCTGGCGGCGGGGCTCGACGGCATCAAGAACCGGATCGAACCACACAAGTTGGCAAGCGGCGATCTCGACGCGGACGGCAAGGTCGAGCGCCTGCCGGACGATTGGGGCAGGGCGCTCGACATGCTCGAGGGTTCCGCCTGGGCCAGGCAGGCGCTCGGGCCGGCGTTCATCAAGAACTACCTCGCGATCAAGCGCTACGAATATGACAATTGGCGGCGCACGGTGACGACCGAGGAGCGTGATTTCTACATCGAGTGGCTCTGACCCTACGGCTAGTCAGCGTATTTGGCGGTTCGCTCGCGCGAGACTGACTGAATTCTCTTCACGCGCGCACCTTCCTTGCGCATAACTCAGTAACCGAGCGCCGATCGAGGGGAGCGGCGCGAAAACGGTCAGACTGAGCTCATGCCGCATCAGACGCCGCTCATCGCAACGATTATAGGCGGCATCGTGCTGGCCTTCGTGCTGGGCGCGATCGCCAACCGGCTGCGCGTGTCGCCGATCGTCGGCTATGTGCTCGCCGGTGTCGTCGTCGGCCCTCATACGCCCGGGTTTGTCGCCGATCAGGCGCTGGCGCGCGAGCTGGCCGAGATCGGCGTCATCCTCCTGATGTTCGGCGTCGGCCTGCACTTCTCGTTCAAGGACTTGCTCTCCGTGCGCCGTATCGCGGTGCCGGGCGCGCTTGCCGGCATCTCCGTTGGCATCGTGCTCGGTTTGGTGGTGTCTCAGTTGATCGGCTGGTCCATTGGCGCCGGCGTGGTGTTTGGCGTGTCTCTGTCCGTCGCCAGCACGGTCGTCCTCACGCGCGGCCTACAGGAACGCCGCGAGCTGACCAGCGAGCGCGGCCGGATCGCGGTCGGCTGGCTGGTGGTCGAAGATCTCGTCATGATCCTCGCGCTTGTCCTGATGCCGGCATTGGCGGCGATTGGCGGCAGTCCTGACGCCTCGATCGCTGATCCCACTCCTGGATCGAGCGGCACTGGCAGCGTTCTCGCGGCACTCGGCATTACGATAGGCAAGGTCGTTGGACTGATCGTCGCCATGCTCGTCATTGGCCGACGCATCGTGCCTTGGGCGCTCCACCACATCGCACAGTCCGGCTCGCGCGAGCTGTTTCGCCTGGCGGTGCTGACCATTGCGCTGGGCATGGCCTTTGGTGCGGCGGCGTTGTTTGACGTTTCCTTTGCGCTCGGTGCCTTTCTCGCCGGCATGATCCTGAGCGAATCGGAATTGAGCCAGCGCGCGGCGGAGGAGACTCTGCCGCTCCGCGACGCCTTCGCCGTGCTGTTCTTCGTCTCCGTCGGCATGTTGATCGACCCGGCCATCATCGTGCGCGAGCCGGGGCCGGTCGTGGCCACGGTTCTGATCATCCTGTTTGGCAAGCCGCTCGCGGCATACCTAGTTGCGCGATGGTTCAAGCACCCGCCTGCCATGGCTCTAAAGCTCGCTGCGAGCCTGGGACAGATTGGCGAGTTCTCGTTCATCTTTGTTGGGCTCGCCGTGGCGCTTGGCGTGCTGCCGATCGACGGGCGGGACTATGTTCTCGCGGGGGCGATCCTCTCGATTCTGTTCAACCCGCTCCTCTATCTTGGCGCAGGCAAGCTCGGTGTATGGCTTGAGCGGCGCAAGGCCGCTGCTTCCTCGACATCGATGGAAGAGTCGACGGCCGCGCCAGGGCTCAAACCCACGGCGCTTCGTGACCACGCGGTGGTCGTCGGCGGTGGCCGCGTAGGCCGCATCATCGTGGACGAGCTCGGCCGACAGGGAGCGCCGTTCCTCGTGATCGACGACAGCAGTTCCGTTGTCGAGACGTTGGAGGCTCGTGGCGTCGAGGTGATTGCCGGCAATGCGGTGGACGCTGATGTGCTGGGCGCCGCGAATGTTTCACAGGCGAAGCAAATTTTTGTCGGCATCCCGAATGCGTTTGAAGCGGGCCA
>VGET01000254.1 GCA_016869195.1 Alphaproteobacteria bacterium
TCACCTCGACGCCGGTGCGCGCAACGCCGACCGAGACGAGGCGCTCGTCGTCGCCCACAGAGGCGGCCGCGGCTACCATCGCCTTCGGCATGGCCGTGATCGTGCACGGGCTCTCGCCCTGGCCATAGCCGTTCCAGATGCGCGGGCCGAAGCGCGCGAGCGCGTCCTTCAGGTCCTGCGCATAGATCGGCGCCGCGCCGCAGAGGATGGTCTTCAGATTGTCGAGCTTGAGCCGCGCCATGCGCTCGGCCGCGGACAGGCGGCGCAGCAAGGTCGGCGGCACGAAGAACGTGACTCGGTCGTAGCGGTCGATCAGGTCGGCCAGCTCGTCGATGTCGAAGCCGCCACTCGTCGGCAACACCTGATTGGCACCGCGCGGAATGAAGGACAGCGCGAACAGGCCCGAGGCGTGCGATTGCGCGGCGAGATGGATCAGACAATCGCGCTCGTCCAGCCAATCCACGTCGGCGTGATAGGCGGTCGTCATCGCCAGGAGATTGCGATGGCTGAGCATCGCGCCTTTTGGCTTTCCCGTCGTGCCGCTGGTGTGGAACAGCCAGACGAGCGTATGCGGCGCGACCGGCTCGATCGGCCAGGGATCGGCCGCCATCAGCGCCTCGAAGTCGCGCTCGCCCGCGACGACTAGCGTCGGCGCATCAGGCACCTCTTTGAGCGCCTGCGCTAGACCGTGCGCCAAATCCGCGCTCACGAAACATAGCACTGCACCGCAATGCGCGATCATGTCCGCGTGCTCGCACGGGTGAAGCCGCGCGTTCATGGGCGCGGCTGCAAGGCCTGCGCGCCAGAGCGCGAACAGAATGGTCAGATAGTCGGAGCCGTTGGACATGACGAGCGCGACCCGCCCGCCGGGCGCAAGCCTCAGGCGATCGCGCAAACCGCCGGCGAGCCGCGCCGCGCGCAGCCCCAGCGTCGCATAGTCATAGACCACCCGATCACCGATCGAGATCGCCGGGCGATCGGCCCAGACCCGGGCCGGGGTGTCGAGCAGGACCGCGAGGTTCATGGCGGGTTCGATTTCACAAAACACTCGGTTCCGGGGGATGATTGTAGTACGACCTTGTCGGACGGAACGATGGTGAAAGCGACGGACCCCCGACGATGAGCCCGAGCCCCAACCTCAAAAACCAGCGCCTATTGCTCGTCAATGACGACGGCATCCACGCTCCCGGCATGGAGATCCTGGAGCGCATCGCGCGCGAGCTGTGCGACGACGTCTGGGTCGTGGCGCCCGAGTTCGAGCAGAGCGGCGCCTCGCACTCGCTCTCGATCGCCAACCCCATCCGGGTGCGGCAAGTCGACGAAAAGCGCTTCGCCATTCGCGGCACGCCGACCGATTGCGCGCTGATGGCGCATTACGAGCTGATGCGCGAGAAGAAGCCGACCATTCTGCTCTCCGGCATCAACCGCGGCGCCAATCTGGCCGAGGACGTCACCTATTCCGGCACCTGCGCCGCGGCCATGGAAGGCACGCAGCTCGGCATGCGCTCGGTCGCGTTGAGCCTCGTGTTCACGATCGGCGGCAAGCCTTATTGGGCGACCGCCGAGCGCTATGCCAAGCGCGTGATCGAGCACCTTCTGACCGTCGAGTGGCGCCAAAACGCCTTCATCAACGTGAACTTCCCGGACTGCGAGCCGGCCGAGGTCACCGGCATCAGGCTCACGCGCCAGGGCCAACGGCCGCCGGGCTCGTTCACCTTGGATGGACGGATCGATGCGCGCAACGTGCCCTATTACTGGGTCAAGATCAGCTACAACAAGGGTGGCGAGCTGGCCGAGACCGATCTCGAGGCGATCGATCGCAACGCGATCTCGGTGACGCCCTTGCAGCTCGATCTCACCCACCATGGCTGGCGCGAGGGCCTCGCTTCCAGCATCGCCAAGCTGCACATCTACTGAGTCGAGGGAGAGCACGATGGGAGCACTCACGGGCAAGGTCGCGCTGATCACCGGCGGCGGCACAGGCATCGGCAAGGGCATCGCGGAACGATTCGCGCGCGAGGGCATGACGCTCGCGGTTGCCGGGCTCGACCAGGCCAAGAACTCCGCCACCCAATATTACGGTCGCAATCTCGGCGGCTACACCGCGGCCAAGCAGGTCGCCGCCGCGATCGGGAACGGCGCGATCGCGCTCGAGGCCGATGTCACCAACAGCGCCGATGTCCAGGCGATGGTCGCCGAGACCGCGAAGCGCTTGGGCCGCGTCGACGTCATGGTCAATTGCGCCGGCGTGATTACCGCACGTCCCATCGCCGAGATGACCGAGGACGAATGGGACAGCATCATGGATGTCAACGCCAAGGGCACCTTCCTGACCAATCAGGCGACGGTGGCGCAGATGCGCAAGCAAGGCGATGGCGGGCGGATCATCAACATCGCCTCCGTCGCCGGCAAGTTCGGCACCGCGACGCTCACGCATTATTGCGCCTCGAAGTTCGCGGTGGTCGGCTTCACCAACGCGCTCGCCAAGGAGGTGGCGCGCGAGGCCATCACGGTGAACTGCATCTGCCCCGGCATCGTCGCCACCCAGATGTGGGTGCTGCTGAACACGTCCTTCGCCAATCCGGGCGAGACGCCCGAGCAAGTCTACGCCCGTGCGATCGATCGCTACATCCCGCAGGGCGTCGAGCAGACCGTGGCTGACATGGCCGATATGGCGGTATTCCTCGCGACCGCGCCGCACGTCACCGGCCAAGCCTATAATGTCGATGGCGGGATGGACCTGTAGGAGAACGCACCATGCCAAAGCAAGTTCTGACGCCGAAGAACCTGATGTTCCAGCCGCGCCCGACCTACCCCTATTCGCCCGGCACCAAGGGCGCCGGCCTCATCTATACGGCGGGGCAAGTGGCATGGAATGAGAAGGGCGAGCTTGTCGGCATCGGCGATGTGCGCGCGCAGACGCGCCAGGTGCTGAGCAACATCCGCTCGATCCTGGCTGAAGGCGGCGCCACCATGGACGACGTGCTGAAGTGCAATGTCTACCTCGCCGACATCCGCTATTTCCAGCAGATGAACGAGGAGTTCGCCAAGGCGTTCCCCAACAACCCGCCGGCGCGCACCACGGTTCAGGCGCCGATGGCCGAGCCCGAGATGCTGGTCGAGATCGAGGCGATCGCGGCGGTGGAGTAACGGCGTCGAGCGCCGAAGAGAGCATTGACCGCTCCATCCTACTCGTCGTCCTCTGGTGTGCCGAAGGCACGATCAGAGGACCCACGGTGCCCCATGCGCTGAACGCTGGATCCTCTGGTCGCGCCGAGGGCGCGCCAGAGGATGACGGTTTGAACATGGGGCGACGGTCCACTTCATCTTGAATGGCGAAGGGGCCCGTCCCTACTCCACCAGCGTTGCGCGAAGCCGTGTGCGCACCATGTCATCGACACCAAGCGCGTCGCGTAGGTAATCCTCGACAGAGCCGGCAAGCTCGATCATCGAGCGCCATGCGGTCTCGAGATATTCAGGCCGTGCCGAGGTGAGGATGTGCATGTCCTCCTCGGTGGCCGAGAGCTTGAGCAGCCCGGTCACATCGCGCCGATAGTCGTTGGTGAGCAGATAGTCCTCGAAGATCGTTTCCTTGGGCACGCCGAGCGCGTGGAGCAGCAGCGCGACCGTGATGCCGGTGCGGTCCTTGCCGCTGGTGCAGTGGATCACCGCCGGCTGCGCCTCAGCGACACGCCGAAGCGCGGCGCCGAAGCAATCCGCATGTTCGCGCGGCATGTTCCAATAGTGCTCTGTGACGTGCGCGACGATGCCCTCGCCGTGCAGCGCGCCCGCCCTGATCAGCGCCAGCATGTCGGCCACGCCACGCGGGATAAAACCGGGCTCGAAGCGCTCGATGCCGGCATCCTCCGGCAGCGCATTCGGGGCGCGCTTGCGCTCGCCCCCGTGTCTGAGGTCACACACCAGCCGCACCCCGAGCGATCGGATGGTCTCCTGATCCGACATCGTGAGCGCCGACAGCACGTCAGAACGAAACACTTTACCCCAGCGCAAACGCCGGCCATCGGCGGTGGGGTAGCCGCCGAGGTCACGAAAGTTCGCCGCGCCTTCCAAGGGAATGCGCCGCCGAACCTGACTGTCGGTAGTGCTCATCGAACCGTGCCAATCGCGTGGGACCTTGCGCGGCGCGCACTATTGCGGAGAAGCGGTCAGTTCTCAAGTGCGACACGGACCTCAAAGATTGGCCACCAAGTCTTTGTGACCTGCCCCTGGGTTTTCGGACCAAGCGAATCGTGAGAGACCGGCTCCCTGGATGGAGGGAGCAATGCGCAAGTCGAGATACACGGACGAGCAGATGGTGGCGATCCTGCGTGAGGCGGATCGGG
>VGET01000255.1 GCA_016869195.1 Alphaproteobacteria bacterium
CCGGATCCTCCGTTAGTCAACGACCTCGCCTGTCTCAAATATTTTGACGACGGACAGTGTCGTTCGATTGGCAATTCCTGACTGACGAAACCAACGCGTCGGGCCAGCCCAATGACTTCGCCTTTGTGGTGATCGAGGGCCAGCTCTTCCTCTTGGCTAACTCGGACAATGCCGGCTCTTCAGTTGCGAGTGTGCTGGCCAATCAGAACCTGACGGTCGACGGCCAGCAATTCGATAACGCGACCGCCTTCCAGAACGACACGACGTTTACAGTCACCGACGCCAACAATGACGGCGTGGTGAACATCGCCTTCGGCGTTGTGAACGGCGGCACCTCGGCATCGGCAGCCTCCGCTCTCATCGTCGACGACGTGCAGGTCGTGCCGCACGTCGTCTAAGGAGCGGCCGCCAGAAGCCGCCACACTACGACCCCGGTTTTCGCCGGGTGGAGAACCGAAGACGAGGCCCGGGGTGAGCGATCGCCCCGGGCCTTTGCCTGTCTGGCGGGTTGCGCTCAAGGTTGTGTTGCGCTGACCGATCTGCTTTCCTCGGGTACACGAGATGCGAGGGTTTCGGAGGCCCGGTGATGGCGACGCTCGCCAAGCAGACACGCTACCAGCCGATTGGCACGCCGGACGAGCTGATCGCCCGCGCCCGGGCGCTTGTGCCCGTGCTGCGCGGCCGAGCCGAGGCGTGTGAGGAAATACGCTCGGTGCCGGCCGAAACCATGCGCGATTTCGCCATGGCCGGATGCCATCGCATACTGCAACCGACGCGCTATGGTGGGGCCGAGGCGCCGCTCGCGACCATCGTCGATATCCAATCGGCGATGACGTCGGGCTGCGGATCGAGCGGCTGGGTGCACGGCCAGAACGTGATCCACAACTTCATGGTCGCGGCCTGGCCCGAGGCGGCGCAGGACGATGTGTGGGGCGCGAAGCCCGAGGCGTTCCTGAGCGGCATTCTGATCGCCGGCCTCGGCCGAGCGAGGAAGGTGCAGGGCGGTTGGCGCTTGTCAGGCCGTTGGCCGTTCGTCAGCGGCGTCAGCGTGTGCGACTGGTGCCTGTTCTCGGCCTATGCCGAGGGTGGCGCGCCGGGCGCCGAGCCCGAGACCTGGCAATTCATCCTGCCGCAGGGCAGCTTCGAGATCATCGACACCTGGCGCGCGATCGGCCTGCGCGGTACGTGCAGCCATGATGCGAAAGTGGATGACGTCTTCGTGCCCGATCATCGCGCTCTGCCGCTCGAGGGCAGTCGCGGTGGCGAATCACCTGGAACCAAGGTCAACCGCGCGGCGATCTATCGCGCACCGTCCTATGCGCTGTTCTCGATCGTGCAGGGCTCGAGCTCGCTCGGCATGGCGCAGAGCGTGTTCGATGCCTATTTGGCCCAGGCGCAAAAGCGCGCGTCCCTGGTGTCTGGTAAGTCGGTGGCCGACTACGGCAACACGCACTTGAAGCTCGGCGAGGCCGCGGCCTCGCTCGATGGCGCCCGCACGATTCTGGTGAACGCCGCGAATCTGGCGCAGGCGATCGCCGAGGCCGGCCGGGTGCCGACCATGGTCGAGCGCACGCGCTGGCGCCGCGACGGCGCGTTCGCCGGCCGCCTGTGCATGCGGGCGGCGGAGCGCGTGCTCGAGCTCGCGGGCGGCAGCGGCATCTACGACACAAACCCGATCAGCCGGGGCTATCGGGATCTGCGCTCCGCCAACACGCACATCAGCCAGAATTGGGACATCAACGCGTCCAATTGGGGCCGCGCCGCGCTCGGGCTCGCCGTGCCCGACAACTCGCTCTAGCCATGAGGATGCTGCCGTTCTGGCAAAGGCTGCTGGCGACCGTGCTCGCCATGCTTGCCGCGAGCTTCATCGCCAGCATCATCTGGCGCTCGCTGCTCTCCTTCGACATGCCGCCCTATCTGGGTGGTGCGATCGGCGGCCTTGTCGCACTGCCGCTCTGGGCGCTGCTCAAGCGCATTCGGCCCAAGGATAAGACCGAGGACCTCGACACTGATGTGAAGCCGGAAACCTGATCGCGCTAGAATCCTTCAGTAGGCGAGGTACTCAGGCGCAATCGGCGCCGTGCCGGTCAGGCCCGGCCCGCTCCAATTGACCTTTAGGATCCAGCTGCCCTTGCGCTGGAAGAAATAGATCTTGATCGGCGTCCAACCCGCCTTGGCAACCGTCACGGCGGCTGGCTCTCGGTCGCGATCCGGTGTGCATCGCCGTCCTCCAGCACGACCTTGCCGTCGATCTCGATGCGCGTGCCGTCATTGGTACGCATCGAAAGCTGGTAGGTGCCCGCCTGCGGGAATTTGACATAGCCGGTCAAGATCGCGCCGACGAACTTGTGTTGATTTGAGGTCAGTACCTTCTTGCCCTCATTGCCGCGCTGATCGAGCGAGAGCACCGGCTTGCCCGGATTGGGCTTGCCGTTCATGGCGCGATCGACAACCTGGGAGACGTCGGCGAAATCGCCGAACGTGTAGGCGACCGCCAAGCCCTTGTTCGTCGGGTCCGCGGCCCTGCTCGGTGTTCCCAGCGCAAGCCCAGCGATCACGACGGCGGATAGAATGAGGGTCGACAGCGATCGGCCGACGAAGCGTTTGGCGCGAGAAGCGAAGCTTATCATCAGGAAGTACCCTCTTATCGGCGGTGCGTTGAGGCCCGAAGAGACGCGCGAAGCAGATGCGTCATGATCAAACATCGTAGGCATGGTTTAGCGAGGTGACCAACGATCGTTTCCAATGTTGGCAGTGTTCTCACGCAAAATTGTCCCAATCGAGCCAAGCATGGAGTGAAGGCACGCAACAAGCTATTCTCTGGGTGACTTCTGCATGACGTGGCCCCAGGCCCGAAGGAGTTGTCATGAGGCGGTTGGTTGCGCTGACGCTTACGCTGGCGATTGGTGCGCTCGCAGCGACTTCGGCCGGGGCCCATGATCAAGAATCTCACCAGAAGATGGCCAAACAGGCGGAGCCTCTCGATGAAGAGACAATTCCGTTGTTCGATACGCTCGGCAATCACCATCGCAAGATCTCAACCTTCGTGCCCGAGGCGCAGGAGTACTTCGATCAAGGCGTGCGCCTTCTCTTCAATTTCAATCATCAGGCGGCGATCCGTTCGTGCGAAGCGGCGCTTGTCTACGATCCTGATTGCATGATGTGTTACTAGGGCATCGCGTTCGCCTTTGGCCCCAACATCAACCTGCCGATGATGCCGGAGGCGGCTGGGCCCGCGTGGGACGCGGTCACCAAGGGCCTCGCGCTGGCGAAAACCGCACCGCCCGCTGAGGCCGCCTATATGAACGCGATTGCCGTGCGCTATGCCGGCATCGCCGGCGACGATCGCCGGCCGCTCGATGAGGCCTTTGCAGCCGAGATGCGCAAGCTCGCCGTTGCCTATCCCGACGATCCCGACGCGCAGGTATTTTTCGCCGAGGCCCTGATGAATCTCCAACCCTGGGATTATTGGCAGGAGGACAGCAAGACGCCGAAGGGCAACGCGGCCGAGATCGTCAGCACGCTCGAGCGCGTTTTGCAGCGTTGGCCCAATCATGCGGGCGCGCTCCACCTATACGTTCACGCGGTCGAGGCCTCAGCGACGCCAGAGCGTGCGGAAGATGCGGCCGATCGACTTCTACCGCTCATGCCGGGTGCCGGGCACATTACCCACATGCCGAGCCATATCTACTACCGCGTCGGGCGCTATGAAGACGCGAGGCTCTCCAACGTGGCGGCGGTGGAGGCGGACGAGGCGTTCTTTGAGGAGGCCGGCTCGGGCGGCGTCTACCCGGTCGTCTATTTCAACCACAACATCCACTTCATCTGGGCCTCGGCGGCGATGGAGGGACGCTCGAAGGACGCGATCAAGGCCGCGCGCCGGCTGGCGAAGGGCATCACGCCCGAGCTCGTCGAGAAATTGCCGCTGGCCGAGCTGTTTGCGCCGGTGCACATCAAGTCGCTGGTGCAGTTTGGCCGCTGGGACAAGGTGCTGGCGCAACCTCTGCCGCCCAAGTCACAGCGCTTCGCGACCGCGATGTGGCACTACGCCCGCGGCTTCGCCTTCGCCAATGCCGGCAAGATGAAGTCGGCGCGCAAGAGCCTGGCGACCGTCGTCGCGGTGAAGGGCGATCCGGCGCTGCAGGCGCTCGAGGGCTTCGGCGTGCCGGCGAGCCAGATCGTCGAGATCGCGGCGGAGCTGCTGGAGGGCGAGATCGCGCGCAAGCAGAACAAGCTCGACGACGTGATCGCGCATTTCGAAGCGGCGGTCGCGCTGCAGGACAAGCTGCCCTACACCGAGCCGGCCTATTGGTACTACCCGACACGTCACACGCT
>VGET01000256.1 GCA_016869195.1 Alphaproteobacteria bacterium
TCACGCCATCGCCGATGAACTTGTCGATCTGCCCGCCGGAGCCTTGGATCGCATCGCCCATGGCGCGGAAATAGCGGTTCAGCACGAACACCACGTCGTAGGGCAGCTTGGTCTCCGAGAAGCGGGTGAACGAGCGGATGTCGGCGAACATGACGCAGATTTCGCGCTCGCTGCCCTGCATGTGCGGCGGCTGCTTCCAGGCGGCCTTGGGGCCGGTGGTCGCGGGCAACAGCGGCGTGATCGCGAGGCTCTGCGACGGCCTGATCTGGCAGGCGAGGCGCACGCCCTCGGGCGCGCCGACGCGGCTCAGCACCTTGGCCTCCTCGGCCGAGGGCTCGGGCAGATGCTCAGCCCCCGGGCCGCAGCGCACCCGGCAGGTCGAGCAGCGCCCGCGCCCGCCGCAGACCGAGGCGTGCGGGATATTGGCCTCGCGGCTCGCCTCGAGCACGGTCATACCCGGCACGATCTCGACCTTGCGGCCATTGGGATAGGTCAGTACCACGCGTCGTTTGGTGCGCTCGATCATCAGGCGCACCCAGCGCGCGATCAGCACGGCCGCGATCAGCCCGCCCATGGCGTAGCGGCCGACCACGGTCCAATGCTTGGCAACCGCGACCGCCTCCTCGTTCGGCAGGCGGATCATCATCGCCATCTCGTCGAGCCACATCTGCGACTGCGCGAGCAGGGAAATTTCCCGCCCCGCCGCGACGAAGCCGACGATCGCGCACACCGGCAGAAGAAGCGCGAGCCCGTAGAACACCGGCGCAAAGCGCGGGAACCAGGGCTTGAGCTTGAGCCAATAGTGCAGGCCGATCACGCCATGCGCCCAGGCGATGACCAGGAAGATGTTCTGCAGAATGCCGAGCCAGGGCACGAACACCCAGAGTACGAGGACGATGTAGTAGTAGTTGTCCTGCACGCCGTAGAGGATGTTGAGCAGGCGCGTGCCAATGACGTGCTCGATCATCAGGAACGGCACTGTCAATCCCAACAGCACCTGTGCGTATTCGAGCGGCTTCACGCGGAGCGTCCGGCGCTGATAGAGCGACCAGAGCGCGAGCCCAAGATGCGCCATCAACGAGCCATAGAGCAGCACGATGCCCACCCAGCTGCGCCAGAAGCCGATGAACACGTCCCGCCCGCCCTCGAGCACATCGAGCGAGGCGAGCCCGAGCGAATGGTTCAAAAGGTGCGTTGCCACGTAAAACAGCAGCACCAGCCCCGACCATAGCCGGATGCGTTTCTGCACCGAATCACCCCGCGCTTGCGACCCCGCCATGATGGCAGAAACCCGAGCAATTTCCTCTGACGCTTTCGTGCAATGTCGTGCGCGCCCGCGCACGGCCGCGTGAAGAGCGGCGGTTGTAGCCGGCTCTGCCCTCAAGCTTCGCCCTTCGACAAACTCAGGGCGAGGAAGCTCATGCTTCGACAAGCTCAGCATGAGGGCTCGGGTTTCTATCCTCATCCTGAGCCTGTCGAAGGATGAGGGCACCTTCCCAAGGCTGTACCGTTGCGACGGCGCGCCCGGCCCCTTAAAGTCCGGCCATTCGCTCCACCCAAGGGAGGCCTCGATGGCCAAGAAAGAAATCTTCTGCGGCGTCGGCATCGACGTCGATGCCGTGGCGGGACAGATCGGCTCCTATGCCGGCGGCGACAGCCCGAGCGACATTTCGCGTGGCATTTTCGCAGCCGAGGTCGGTTCGCCCAGGCTGGTCAAGCTGTTCGACAAGCTCGGCATGAAGACGAGCTGGTTCATCCCCGGCCACACCATCGAATCGTTCCCGAAGCAGATGAAGATGGTGGCGGACGCCGGCCACGAGATCGGCATGCACGGCTACACGCATGAGAACCCGATCGCCATGACGCCCGAGCAGGAGGAGGCGATCCTCGACAAGACCTTCACGCTGGTCGAGAAACTGTGGCGCCGCCCGCCGGTCGGCTATGTGGCGCCTTGGTGGGAAATGAGCGCGGCGACGCCCCGGCTCCTGATGGACCGCGGCATCAAGTACGACCACAGCCAGATGCACGACGACTTCACGCCCTATTGGATGAGGGTTGGTGAGAAGTGGAAGCTGATCGACTATTCGAAGCACCCGAAGAACTGGATGGAGCCGATGGACCTCGGCTCGACCGTGCCGATCGTGCAGATCCCGGGCAGCTGGTATCTCGACGACCTGCCGCCCATGATGTTCATGAAGAAGGTGCCGAACAGCGGCGGCTGGACCAATCCGCGCGATATCGAGGAGTGGTGGCGCGACCAGTTCGACTGGGTCTATCGCGAGATGGACTACGCGGTCTTCACCTTCACCATCCACCCGGACATTTCGGGCCGGCCGCAGGTTTTGCTCATGCTCGAGCGCATCTTCTCCTATGTCTCGAGCCACCCGGGCGTGAAGTGGTGCACCTTCGAGGAGATCGCGGCGGATTACGCCAAGCGCAACCCGTATAAGGGCCCGGTGAAGGCGAAGAAGAAGTAGGGCGGATGTCGCGGCGGTTGCCAGTTAGAAACCGCCTCTTTGGGTCGTCATCCCCCGGCTTGACCGGGGGATCCAGAGCCGCGAGCGCTGACCCTGCGGTGGCTCTGGATCCCCCGGTCGAGCCGGGCCATGACGACTGAGGTAGTGGATCAAGCATGTGTGGTCTCTGCGGCACGTTGATGGAAGGCCCGCACTGGAGCGAGACGGGCACCGATGTCGCGCGCAATGCCGAGCCCGCGAGCGGGCGCCAGCGTTATCTCGAGCGCGCCTATCGCGTGCGGCTCATCAATCGCGTGCTCGAGCGCTATCACTGCCGCTCGGAGGATTGGACCGGCGGGCAATACATCGTGCGCAGCCCGAATGGCGCGGCCGAGGTGGTGATGAGCCTGCCGCAGCTCTGGCGCGCGGTCGAGCAGGTGGCGGGGGTCGCGGCCGACCCGCTCGATGAGGACCTGATCAAGCGGCTGGAAAAGGCCGAGCCGGTATCGCTCTGAGCCGCGCGCCATGGTCGCCTACAGCACGCTCATTCCCATTTTCGTCGTCACCGGCTTTCTCGGCAGTGGCAAGACGACGCTCCTGAACCACATGCTGCGTCATCCCTCGCTCAAGGATGCGGCGGTGCTGATCAACGAGTTCGGCGCGGTCGGGCTCGACCATTTTCTGGTCAAGCCGGTCGATGAGAACACCGTGCTGCTGGCGTCCGGCTGTTTGTGCTGTGCCATACGCGACGATCTGAAGAGCGCGATCCTCGAGCTCAATGGCAAGCGCGAGCGGGGCGAGGTGCCACGCTATCGGCGCATGATCGTCGAGACGACCGGCCTGGCCGACCCGACGCCGATACTGTTCACGCTGATGTCAGACCCGGTGCTGCGCCATCATTATCGGCTCGGCGGCGTGATCACCACGGTCGATGCGGTGAACGGCATGCGCCAGCTCGACCGCCACGTCGAATCCGTGCGTCAGGCGACCGTCGCGGACCGCGTGGTCATCACCAAGAGCGACCTTGCCGAACCGGCTGAGCTCGCGCGGCTCGAGGCGCGGCTGAAGCGCATCAACCCGACCGCGGACACCATGTTCGGGCGCTTCGGCAAGATCGACGTGCGCCGCGTGCTGCGCGCCGACGTCTATGATCCGTCGAAGAAGGTGGCGGAGGTCAAGCATTGGCTCGACCTCGAGGCGCTGTCGGCCCATGGCGCGGCGCATGATCACGATCACGCGCCCGGCAAGCACGCGAAGCGCGACGTCAACCGGCACGATGCGCATATCCGCGCCCATGTCGTGACCATTGATCAGCCGCTCGATTGGACCGCGTTCGGCATCTGGCTGACGATGCTCCTCCATCGTCACGGCCAGCGCGTGCTGCGCGTCAAGGGCATCCTGAACGTCAAGGGGGTGGACGCGCCGGTGATCGTTAACGGGGTGCAGCACATCGTGCACCCGCCGATTCATCTGGCCGCGTGGCCCGAGGCCGACCGGCGCTCGCACATCGTGTTCATCGTCGATGACATGGATGGCGCGTTGATCGAGCGCTCGCTCGCTGCTTTCAATCGTGTCGGTGCCGCGGCGGCGTAGCCCTTCTTCATTCCGTCATTCTCGAGCACTGTCCGCAGCGACCCGAGAATCCATCGGCCCGCGTCTGCTGAATCGTGGGTCCCCCGGTCACACCTTCGGCGCGCCGGAGGACGACAAATGAAGGGGTAGCGCCGTCCTTATTTTGTTGTTCGTCATGGCCCGACTTGATGGTGTGGACGGCCCCGGCTCTACGGCATCGCAATGTGCCAATGTGGTCGTGGGTAATGACCGCATGATGAGGGAGCCGTCCACCATGGAAGTTTCGACGATTGGGC
>VGET01000257.1 GCA_016869195.1 Alphaproteobacteria bacterium
GGGAAGGGCAGTGGGCCATCAGGCGCATCGAACCCGCGCAGCGCGGGCCGCCCGGCCGCAGGCGGGGCCGCGCCAAGGTGGCGGCCGCCGCCGGGCCGGGCCATGCTTGGCGCCATGAGCGAGCCCCGCCCCTTCGTCCCCTCCCAGCGTCTCCAGCGCCTCGGCGGCTACGCCTTCGACGAGGTGCAGAAGCGGGTCGCGGCCCTGCAGGCGCAGGGCATCACCCCCACGGACTTCGGCGTGGGCGACCCCACGGTGGCCACGCCCCGGCTGGTGCGCGAGCGCCTCAAGGTGGCCGTGGACGAGCGCGCCTGCTCGGGCTACCCCGACTACGCCGGCGACCTGGGCTACCGCACCGCGGTGGCCGCGTGGATGGAGCGGCGCTTCGGCGTGCGGCTGGACCCGGCCACCGAGGTGTGCGCCACCATCGGCAGCAAGGAGGCCGTCTTCAACGTGCACGAGGGGCTCGTGGACCCGGGCGACATCGTGCTCATGCCCTCGCCCGGCTACCCGCCCTACAAGCGCGGCACGCAGTTCGCCGAGGGCACGCCCTGGTTCTACCCCCTGCGCGCCGGCAACGGCTTCCTGCCTGACCTCGACGCCATCCCCGCCGACGTGGCGCGGCGCGCCAAGGCCATCTGGACCTGCTACCCCAACTCGCCCACCGGGGCGGTGGCCAGCCGCGAGGTCTACGCGCGCATCTTCGAGCACGCACGCCGCCACGGCTGGGTGGTGCTCAGCGACGAGGCCTACAGCGAGGTGTGGTTCACGGCGCAGCCGCCGCCCTCGGCGCTGGAGGTCAGCAAGGAGGGCTGCCTGGCCTTCTTCTCGATGTCCAAGCGCAGCGCCATGACCGGCTGGCGCGTGGGCTGGGCGTGCGGCGACGCCCGCCTCGTGTCGATGTTCCGCAAGGTCAAGACCAACATCGACTCGGGCACGCCCACCTTCATCCAGGACGCAGCCGTGGCGGCGCTTGGCGACGAGGCCCACGTGGCCGCCTTCCGCGAGGAGTACCGCGCCAAGCGCGACATCCTGTGCGACGGGCTGCGACGCGCCGGCCTGCAGGTGCACGTCCCCGAGAGCACGCTCTACCTCTGGCAGCGCGCTCCGCAGGGCATGAGCGGCATCGACTTCGCGGGCCGCCTGCTGGAGCCGCAGATCGCCGTGGTCGCCACGCCCGGCGAGTGGCTCAGCGACCCGGTGGCCGACGGCACCAATCCCGGCGCCGGGCACGTGCGCTTCGCCCTCGTGCCCTCGCTGGAGGCCACGCGCGCCGCGGCCGGGCGCATCGCTGCCCACTTCCGGGCCTAGGCGGGCCCGTCCGGGCCTGGCCGTCCCTGGCGCACGAAGGCGGCGGGGCCCGGCACCTCCAGCTGCACCATCACCGGCAGGTGATCGCTGGCCGTGCGCGTGGCGGCATCGAGCACGCACTGCACGTGGTGCACGCGCACCGGATCGCGGTAGAGCACGCGGTCCAGGCACACCAGCGGCCGCTGGCTGGGCCAGGTGGCCTCGCCCCGCACCGGGTGGTGGTCGAGCCGCGCGAGGTGGAAACGGGCCTCGTGCAACGCCCCCTGCACGAGCCGGCGCCCCCACTCGTTCCAGTCGCCCGCGATGACCACGGGGTGCGCGGGCGGCAGGTCCTCCAGGATGTGCGTGAGCAGGCGCCGCACCTGCACCTTGCGCTCCAGGTGCATCGTAAGTGCTCGGCCGGCCCCGTCTGGCATTGACGCCCGCGCCTCAGCGATCCTCGGGTCGGGCCCGCGAGGAGGGGGCCGGACATGGATCGAGAGGCAGCAAGGATTCGCGGACGGGTGCGAGCGGCAGGGCCGCGCGGGCGCGGGGCACGGCTTCCCGACGATGTGCGCCGCGAGCTGATCGCATTCGCGCGTAGTCGGCGTCATGACGGGATCGGTGTGCGCCGGATCGCGGCGGCGACTGGGGTGTCGCCGGAGTCGATCCGGCGCTGGACGCAGCGCTCGGCGTCGCGCTCGGCGCCGCGCGAGCTCGTCCCGGTCGAGGTCCGCACGGAAGTCCCGCGATCTGATCTCCGCGGGGTGGCACTCAGCGTGAGTTCGCCGACGGGCTACCGCATCGACGGCCTGACGTTCGAGCAGGCCATCGTGGCGCTCGGTCGCCTCGGGTGATCGGCTCGTCGCGCAACCTGCGCGTGTGGGCGTATCCCGGCGCGGCCGATCTGCGGCTCGGGTACGACGGGCTTGCGGGCCTGGTCGCGAACAAGCTCGGCTCGGACCCGCTGTCGGGCGATTGTTTCCTGTTCACGAATCGTGCGCGCACCAGGGCCAAGGTGCTGGTGTGGGACGGCACGGGGCTCGCGATCTACCAGAAGCGGCTCGAGCAGGGGCGGTTTGCGAGTCTGCGTGCGGGCGCGGGCCGGATCGCGCTCACGATGAGCGAGCTGAGCCTTTACCTGGAGGGCTGCCGGCTGGTCGAGCGCGTGAAGCTGTCGCCCGATGCGTACGTGCCCGGCCGGCTCGCCTCGAGCCGCAGGCGCGTCGCCGCGGGCGACGAAGAAATGCGCCGAGAGGGCTTGCCTTGATAATATATGCTTGATATAGAGCCCGCATGCTGCAGATCGAGACCGAGCGCGACATCGAGCGCCTGCGCCAGGTCGCGCTGCTGCAGGAGGCGGAGATCCACCGCCTGCTGGCGCGTCTGGCGGAGCTCACGCGCCAGCTCGCCGAGGCGCGCGGCGAGGACGTGGTGCGCGCGCTGCAGCTCGAGCTGACGGTCATCAACGAGCAGCTCGCCGCGCGCAACCGCGCGCTCTACGGCACGTCGTCGGAGAGGCGTGCGCGCGGCGATGCGGGGAACGGGGGCAAGGCGAAGGCGCCGCAGTCGGGCCATCCCCGGCGCGCGCAGCGCGACCTGCCGATCGTCGAGGTGGTGCACGAGCTCGACGAGGCGGACAAGGCGTGTCCGAAGTGCGGCGGCGATCTCGCGGCGTGGGCCGGGCAATTCGAGGAGGCGGACGAGATCGACGTGATCGAGCGCTCGTTTCGCATCGTGCGGCACAAGCGCCAGAAGTACCGGTGCGGGTGCGGCGAGTGCATCGAGACGGCGCTCGGGGCGCAGAAGCTGGTGCCGGGCGGGCGCTACTCGGTCGACTTCGCGGTCGAGGTGGCGGTGGCGAAGTACCTCGAACACATGCCGCTCGCCCGCCAGGTGCGGCAGATGGCGCGCGAGGGGCTCGTCGTCGACACGCAGACGCTGTGGGACCAGCTCTTCGCGCTCTACGGGCACCTGGTGCCGACGTACGACGCGATCCTGCGCCAGGTGCTCGATGCCCCGGTGATCGGCGCCGACGAGACGCGCTGGCGACTGATGGACGAGAAGGGCTCGACGAAGTGGTGGGCGTGGTCGGTTTGCTCGCCCGAGGCGGTCGCGTACCGGATCTTCCCGGAGCGCTCGACCGACGCCGGAGCGGAGCTGCTCGCCGGGTACCGCGGCATCGTCGTGTGCGACGGGTACGCGGTGTACCCGGCGGTGCGCGAGCGGCTGGCGCGCGACGGGGCGAGCTTCACGATCGCGAACTGCTGGGCGCACGCACGACGCGGCTTCGTCGAGGCGGAGTCGGCGTATCCCAAGGCCCGGGAGGTGATCGAGCTGATCGGCAAGCTCTACGAGGTCGAGGCGCGCGCGAGCGAGAAGAATCTCGACCTGGGCGAGCTGCGCCGGACGGAGTCGGCGCCGATCGTGGCGGAGATCAAGCGCTGGCTGTCGACGACGGTGGCCACCCCGAAGTCGTCGCTGGGTAAGGCCATCCTCTATGCGCTCGAGCTGTGGCCGGAGCTCGAGCTTTTCCTCACCGACGCGCGCATCCCGATCGACAACAACGCCACCGAGCGCGGGATCAGAGGTCTGGCCGTGGGCAGGAAGAACCACTACGGCTCGCGCTCGGAGCGCGGGACGAAGGTCGCGGCGCTCTTCTACACGCTGATCGAGTCGGCGAAGCTCGCGGGCGTGAACCCCAAGCAGTACCTGCGCGAGGCCACGCGGCGAGCAATCGCGACGCCTGCGGCTGTCACCCTGCCGCGCGACGGGCCCGCGGCGTAGCATCCGTACCGGCGTCATCGCCGGTGAGGGTGACGGATCTCAGATCGCGCGACCAGAGGTGCCCGGGCGAGCACTTACTATCTTGCTTCCACGAGACGACCTGCCAACCACGGAATTGCCTACGTGAAGCTCCTCGAAAGCCCTGACCAGTTGTATTCGGGGCGTGACCCGGCACGGACCGGGAGGAAGGGGAATTCTTTCATGTAATATGTGTCCTTCAACTCAAC
>VGET01000258.1 GCA_016869195.1 Alphaproteobacteria bacterium
CGCGTTCTTTCCCGGGGCCTGCCCGCTGCCCGAGCGCTTACGCGAGCGCGGCATCGATACGGTGATCATCGTGGGCACGCTCACCAACGTCTGCTGCGAAGCCTCGGCTCGCGATGCGATGATGGCTGACTATAAAACCATCATGGTGGCCGATGCGAATGCTGCACGCTCGGATTCCGAGCATGTCGGCGCGCTCGATAGCGTTGTGCAATTTTTCGCCGACGTGCGCACCACCGGCGAAGTGCTGGGCCTACTCAGCGGCAAATGACGTTGACGAGCGCTTGTCGGCGCTCCTCGCACACCACGCGCAGGGCATGCTCGAAGGCGCCGCGCAACTCGGCCGGATCTTCGACGCGTTCGCCATGGCCTCCGCAACTCGAGATCACCGTCTCGAACGCCGGCGTGGGCGCAAGCGACACGAGTTCCATCCCCTCGCGCGCGGCCGACCCCTCCGGATAGAGCGAGCGCGTCGCGCGCTCGACCGCGCCGTAGGCTTCGTTATTCATAACGACGGTGAGCATTGCGATGCCGTGCAGCGCCGCGGTGTGATGACAGGCGAGCGGATTCGCGAACTCGTAGCTGCCGTCGCCGACCGCGGCCACGACGAGGCGATCGGGTGCCGCGAGCTTCGCTCCCAGCGCGGCCGGCACACCCCAGCCGAGGCCTCCCACCGGACTCGAGCCGAAGAAGGTGCCGGGCTGATCGAAGCGCATCGCCATCGGCACCAAGGAATACTCGTTGATGACGATCGCATCTGCCGGCAATAGCTCGGCGAGCACGCGACTCACGTAGGCCATCCCCATCGGACGCATTTGAGCACCGCGCGCGATCTGCTCTTCGAGCGCCGCGCGACGGGTGCGCACACGCGTGGCTACCTCAGCGCGGCGGGTCGTAACGCGATCGGCCGGAGGCGGATTTGCCGCAAGCGCTTGTGCGAGCGAGCGGATCACCGCGAGCGGAGTCGCGGTGATCGTGAGATCGGAGCGAAAGCCGCGGACCGGATAACGCGCAAAAAGCGGGTCGGCTCCGATCTGCGCCACCTTCACGCCGTCTCGCGGCACCGCTTGCGACGGGATCCACGGCACGTCGGAATCTAGCACGACGAGCGCATCGGCCGCATCGAGCCAGGGTCCGGTCTCCGCGCCGCCGTGCATCGGGTGCTCGATCGGTAGCGAGTTGTAGCGCGGGCGGTACTCGACCACCGGGATCGCGTAGCGTTCGGCGAGGGCCGCAAGCTCAGCCACGGCGGCGGGTTCGCCGCCTGCCCGCGCAGTCACGATCACCGGCATGCGCGCCGCCGCAACGAGTGCCGCCAGCTCGCGGATCGCAAGCGGATCGGGCGCGCCGAGCAGCGCCGGCGCGACCTGTGTGGCGACGCTGGGCACCGCGGCGCCCGCGAGCACCTCGCGTGGTAGGCTCAAGTAGATCGGCCCGCGCGGCTCGCTCTTGGCGATCGCAAGCGCGCGATCGAGCACGGTGTCGAGGCTGCGCGGATCGCGCAGCTCGTAGTCCCACTTCACATGCTCACGCACGATCGCACCCTGATCGAACATCTCCTGCGCCCAATGGATGTTCAAGTTGCGCGCACCGAGCGCACCGGCCTCGAGGATCGGTGTGCGGCCGGCGCACAGCAACATCGGAATGTTCTCGCGCGATGCGTTGATAAGACCGCATAGCGCGTTCGCGGTGCCCACATTCACATGCACCATGACGGCTTGGGGATGGCCGGTCACCATCGCCACGCCATAGGCCATCCCTACCGCGACATTCTCATGCGGCACAACGATCGGCTGCGGGACCGGCGTCCCGTCGCGGCCAGCGCGTGCGAGGCTCTCGACGATCGAGGCAAAATCGGTGCCGGGATTTGCGAAGAAGAAATCGACGCCGCGCGCGGCCAAGCCACGCAGAAACGCATCGCCCACGCTCGGTTCACCAGCCATGGCGCTTGTCCCTATAATGGTGGGGTCACTTGGAATTCTACCTGCGCCCTTCAACTCTACGCCCCCCCGGCTCCATGCCCTACGACATCGCTGCCATCGATTGCGTCGTCAACCCGATCACACCGGAGATCATGCGACTGCGGCCCGCGTGGAGCCGGCGTTTCTGGGAAGACAAAATCGGCCGCGACAGTAGCATCGGCGACGGCCTGCAGCACGAGCAGATGCTCGCGCTCATGGACGCAGCGGGCATCGAGCGCGCGTTTCTCATCGCCACCAAAACCGGCCAACGCGACGTACCGGGCTGCTGGCATCTGCCCTACGAGATCGTGGCCAAAGCGGTGGAGCGTTTCCCGAGCCGCTTCTACGGCCTCGCCGGACTCGATCCCACCGAAGGCATGGCCGGGGTACGCGCACTCGAACGCGCGGTGCGCGACTACGGGTTCATCGGCGCGCACTATTATCCGCACTGGTTCGAGCTCGCCCCCGATCATGCGAAGTGGTATCCTTTCTATGCAAAGTGCTGCGAGCTCGATATCCCGGTGCAGTTGCAGATCGGCCAATCGCTCATCTACGATCCGAATCGGCCCCTGCGCAGCGTGGGGCAGCCGATCACCCTCGATGCGGTGGCCTGCGACTTCCCGGAGCTCAGGCTCATCGGCATTCACGTGGGCATCCCATGGGTCGAAGAGATGATCGCGATGGCTTGGAAGCATCCGAACATCTACATCGGCTGCGACGCGCACAGCCCGAAATACTGGCCGCAATCCTTCGTGCATTACATCAATACTTTCGGGCAGAATAAAGTGGTCTTCGGTACCGACTATCCGGTGCTCGATTTCAAGCGCACGCGCGACGAGATCGAGGCGCTCGGCCTGCGGCCCGAAGCGAAGCGCAAACTCTTTCGCGACAACGCGCTACGCATCTACAAACTCAAATAGAGATAGAGAGAATCGACAATGAAACGCATACTGGCTGCCCTCGCCGCGCTCGGACTCGCCGCACTCCCATTCGTGGGCACCGCGCAGGCTCAACAGAAAGTCACGCTCGGCGTGGTAACCGCGCTCTCCGGACCGCTTGCCGCGCCGGGCAAGTTTCAAATGAACGGCTTTCGCCTCGCTGAAGAAGAGATCAACAAAGCAGGCGGCATCACGATCGGCAACCAGCGGTACGCGGTCGAGCTCAAGGTCTACGACACGCGCGGCAATCCGAGCGAGGGGGCGAGCGCGATGCAGCGCCTTGCCTCGGTCGATCGCGTGCCTATGGTGTTGGGCGAGCTCTCCTCGGGGGTCGCGGCTGCGATTGGCCCGATCGCAGAAGATAACGAGCTGCCGCTCATCCTCACCATTCCGACCGGCCCCAATCTCACCGAACAGGGCCACAGCTACCTCTTTCGGGTGAATG
Source organism: Alphaproteobacteria bacterium (assembly GCA_016869195.1). Taxonomy (GTDB): domain Bacteria; phylum Pseudomonadota; class Alphaproteobacteria; order UBA828; family UBA828; genus SHWC01. Next base: position 3,342 of record VGET01000258.1, read on the forward strand.
CACATTCCGATCAGTTGAACGTTGCCCTCGCAGACTTTCTCGCCAAACAAGGCTGGAACCCGATAGGCTTCATCGCGTGGAACAACGACGCCGGCCGCAGCGGTGTCGCGGGCATGAAAAAAATGCTCTCGACCGCGGAAAAAGGCTATGCGGGCTTCTTCAACGTGGGCGAGGTCGACTTCTCTGCGCATATCTCTAATTTGCGTGCTCAGAAAGCGCAAGCGGTCATGCTCTTCATGGATGAGGAGCCCGGCGCACTCGCAATCAAGCAGATTCGCGATGCGGGTCTCAAGGTCCATCTCATCGGCACACTTGCGATGGGTTCCGATCGCTTCTTGAAGCGTCTGGATACCGAGAAGCTGAACGGCATGGTGCAGTACAACTCCTTCCCGCCGAACCTCGCGACGCCGCGTATCAAGAACTTCAGCGATCGCTACAAAGCGAAGTTCGGCGAAGAGGCGCACGGTTTCGCCGCGCAGTCCTACGACGGCCTAATGGTCGCGGCCGCCGCGATTCGCGCGGCCGGCTCGGCGACCGATCGCAAGGCGATCCGAGCGGCGCTCGCGAAGATCGACCACGACGGCGTGATCGGCAAGATCAAGTTCGATCGTAACGGCCAAGCCAATCCGCCGGTCTACGTGACCCAGTGGTGCCCGGACGGTAAGCGCCGGGTGCTTTATCCCGAGAGCGTACGGGCGGGCTGCGGGGCGGGTTAGGCGAGACGCGCCCGCCGTACGGCGAGATTCACTCGAACGGAATTTTACTTCGCGAATCACCTGCGCCCACTTCTGAATATCAGGCGCGATCAACCGATCGAACTCCTCGGGTGTGGAGCCCACGATCTCGTTGCCGAGCTCGGCGATTCGCGCTTTAACATCCTGCAGATTCACCGCCCACACCGAGTCGTCGCGAATCTTGCGCACGACGGCCCGTGCGGTGGCCGC
>VGET01000259.1 GCA_016869195.1 Alphaproteobacteria bacterium
CACCGGGATTCTGATCCTCATCATCTATTTTGTTGGCGCATCGATGTTCCCGCAGACGCTGACCGACAAATACCTGCTCCAGCAGCTCCAGATCGCGTCTTATTTCGGCGTGCTGGCGGCCGGCGCCATGATGGTGATCCTGCTCGGCCACATCGATTTGTCGATTCCGTGGACCATGTCGGTCGCGGCCATCATGTCGACCGCGATCGCCGGCCCGGGCGGCGAGAACTCTATTGCTGCGCTCTCGGTGCCGGCGGCGCTGCTCTTCGGTTGTGTCGTCGGGCTGGTGAACGGGCTCGGAGTCGCGATCCTGCGTGTGCCCTCCATGATCTGGACGCTCGGCATAAACGCGGTGCTGCTCGGCCTTCAGGTGTTCTACACGGGCGGCTTCGCCCCGCAAGGATCGGCTTCGGGCTTCATGAAGGCGATCGCGACCGGCCACCTGATCGGGCCGATCCCAAACGCGCTGTTCGTCTGGCTGCTCATTTCCGTCGTCATGGTGTTCATTCTCCGGCGCACGCCGCTTGGCCGCTATGTCTATGCGATCGGCAACAAGGAGGCCGCGACCTACCTCTCGGGCATGCGCACCAGGGGCGTGATCATCGCCTGCTTCATGTGGGCCGGGTTCTGTAGCGCGCTCGGCGGCGTGTTGCTGGCGGGCTATGCCGACCAGGCCTATCAGGCGATGGGCGATCCGTATCTTCTGCCGACGATCGCTGCGGTCGTGGTCGGCGGCACCCATATCCTCGGCGGCACGGGCAAGTATTCCGGCACGGTCATGGGCGTGCTGCTGCTGACGCTGCTCTCGAGCGTGCTCTCCGTGCTCCAGCTCGCCGAAGGCTACAAGCAGATCATCTATGGCTGCGTGATCATCGCCATGCTGCTATCCTATGGGCGCGCGCAGAAGGTGACGGCGTAGCTCGGGCGGCTAGGTCACGTTCAGCCACTCGCCGGCGGGTTTGATCGACTTGGCCGCCGGAATCACCTCGCGGCCGAACCAGTCGAGCTGCTCCTTGAAGGCATTGAAGCGGCCCTCGGCGCAGTCGGCGATCATGATCACGACCAGCGAATAGCCGGCCTTGGCGAAGCGCTCGAGGTCACCCAGCACCTGATCCGGCGTGCCGGTGCAGATGCGCCGCGGCTTCGCCTGCGCCAGCTTGTGCGACGGCTCGGTCAGCCGCCCGGTCGTGGCGCACAGCATCGAGAAGCGCGAGGCATCCTTGCCGAGGCGCTCCGACTCCCGCCGAATCTCGTCCTGCAAGCCGGCATAGCGATCGGGCTCGGCGTGCGGATCTAGGAAGAGGGGGTAAAGCCCATCGCACAGCCGCGTTGCGCGCCTGACGCCCGCGGGCGTCGCGCCGCCAAAATAGATTCTCGGTCGCGGCTTCTGGAACGGCTTCGGGTCCATCGAAAGATTGGCGTAGCGGTAGAACTCGCCCTGGAAGCCGACGATCTCCTCGGTCCAGCAGCGCTTATAGGTCTCGATGCACTCCTCGACCATCTTGTTGCGATTGGCGTAGTCATAGCCGACCGATTCGAACTCCTCGGCCATCCAGCCGGCCGCGACTCCGAGCATCAGCCGGCCGCGCGAGAGGATGTCGACGGTCGCGAACTGGCGCGCATCCGACAGGGGGTGCCGATAGGGCGCGATCAGGCACGACGTGCCGAGCTTGATCCGCGTGGTCGAGACCGCGACGGCCCCCATGGTCACCGCGGCATCCATCATGTTGTGGCGGGCCTGATAGGCGCGCACGCCCGAGATATTGGCGGTGTGGTGGCTGTCGGAGGCTCCCGGCATGCTCACATGGTCGGGGAACCACATCGAGTGGAAGCCGGCCTTCTCCGCGATCCGCGCGGCTTCCACGGGCTGCATCTCGTCCGGCGGCACGTGCGAGAGAAAGACGCTGACCTCGTCGCGATAGCCATAGCCGTGCGTGTTGGCGTAGAGCCCAATCTCCATGGCGCGATCTCCCCCGGTTCATTGCCGGGTTCGATGATCGCGACGATTGCGCGCGCGTCAAGCGGCGACGCCCTGGGTCAATCAGGCGAGAGCGGAATGGCGGCTCGGTGGTACGGGGGGCGCTCGCGCCGCTCGGTCAGGAGACCACGCGGAGCGGCACCTTGGGTCGGCCGATCATCGCGGCGACCTGGTTGACCAGCTCCTCGAGCCGATAGGGCTTGTTGAGGAAGGGTACGCCGCGCGCGGCGAGATCAGCCGGCAGAAGCTCGGCGCCGGCATAGCCCGAGATCAACATCAGCTGAATCGTTGGGCGACGGGCGGCAACCCACTTGGCGAGCTGGAATCCATCCATCCCGCCTCCCAGCATGATGTCGCTGAACAGAAGCGCGATATCGCGGTGCCGCTCGAGCACTTCAATCGCCTTACTCGCATTGCGCGCTTCGACCACGACATAGCCGTGCCGGCGCAACCCAGCCGCGGTCACGACCCGCAATTCATCCTCGTCCTCGACCACGAGGACCTTGTATGACGACATCGGTAACGCCTGATTCTCTTTGCTCCCGTCAAGCCCCATTCTGCCCTCGGCAGGCAGATACATCCACACAATCGTTCCTCCGGCAGGATTGGGTTCGATCGCAAGGTGACCACCGGACTGGTGCACGAAGCCGTGCACCATGCTGAGGCCGAGCCCGCTGCCTTCTCCGGCCTTCTTGGTCGTGAAAAACGGCTCGGTGGCGCGGGCGCGCTCCTCCGACGTCATGCCGCGCCCGTAATCGGCGACCGAGATGACGACGTAATGCCCTTCGCGGCCTTCGATGCCGAGAATTCCCTCATCGGCGCTGACCCAGCGATCCTCCACACCAATGTGAAGGCGACCACCGTTCGGCAAGGCATCCACGGCGTTAGCGACCAATTGGTGGATCGCACTGTCAAGCATGACCGGATCGACGGCGCAATGTGTCAGTTCCGGCGCCGCGACGAGTTCAACCGTAATGCGCTCGCCGATCGCGTCCTTCATCGACTTCAGGGTACGCGAAACCAGCTCGGCCACATCGGTCGGCACCGGCGCCAACATGGCACGCCGGCCGAAGGACAGCATCGAGTGCGCGAGCTCCGCGCCGCGCGTGGCAGAAGCCACGATGCGCTCCAGCAGCTTCTGCTTCGAATCATCGCCCTTGAGCTGAAGGCTCAGCAGATCAAGATTGCCGAGCACGACGCCGAGAAGATTATTAAACTCGTGCGCCACGCCGCCGGCCAGGGTGCCCACAGACTCGAGCCGCTGCAAATGCCGGACCTGCGCCTCCAACCGGCGCCGCTCGGTAATGTCCCGGCCGATCGAGAGGATCAGCGAAACACTGCCATCGGGTGCCACTGAATACGGCACATAGGTAATGTCGATTGTCCGACGCGTGCCCTTGAGGCCAATCAAATCGAACGTCACGTCCTGACGGGAACCTTCGAGCGCGGCGTTGAACGCTGCAATCGCGGCTTCGCGATGTTCCGCCGCTACGAAGCTTATTCGAGGCACATCCGCCAGGCTTTGGTCGGGCGCGATCTCGGCGAAGGCGCGCGCCGCCGGGTTGATGTAGACGATCGAACCCACTCGGTCGAATAGCAGGACTGCATTGGGAGTTGTGTCGAGAATCGTGCGGAGGCGCTGCTCGCCGGCGCGCAGTTCGCGCTCCAGGCGCTTCTGCGCCGTGAAGTCGACGTCCATGCCGCAGAGCATGATCGGCGTGCCGGCATTGTCGCGCACCACGAACTTGTTGAGCAGAGCCGAGCGCGTCTCGCCGTTGATCTCAAAGTCCAGCTCGCGCGCGGAGGGTTTGTCGGATTCGAGAAGTGCCGCTTCCTGCACGCGAAGCGCTTGCGCCTGTGCGGGACCGTGTATCGCTTCGGGCTCCTTGCCGACCACATCCTCGGCCTTCCGGTCGAAATATTCCTCCCACTTGCGATTGACCGCCAGGTATCGGCCCTCGAGGTCCTTCAACACGATGCTGATCGGCGCGTTGTCGAGCAGGCTCTTGAGCTCGGCGTTGACGCGCTTCAGCTCCTGCTCGACCCGTTTGCGCTCCGTGATGTCGACGCCCATGCCGCAGAGCATGAGCGGAGCACCGTTCTCATCGCGGACCGCGAACTTAAGAATCAGCACCGAGTGTTCGGCGCCGCCGGCCATGACCTGAATCTCATTCGGCGACTGGTCGCGCCCACGCAAAACCTCGGCCTCCTGCGCGCGCACCGGGGCTGCGCTTTCAACGCCATGGACGTGCTCCGGCGTCTTGCCGATCACGGCCTCGGCGTTTTCGCCATAGAACCGCGCC
>VGET01000260.1 GCA_016869195.1 Alphaproteobacteria bacterium
TATAACTGGATCTATCAGCAGGGGCCGGACTTCGACCTGTGCTACGCCATGCCGGGCCGGGACGATCAAGGCTTCTTCGGCCTCTATCTGGGCTATCACCCGAACTTCGATCCGATGGAGGGTGCCCCTATTGAATCAGGGACCGTAGGGCAGCACGCGGTCTTCTGGTATGAGGCCAAGCCCGATCGTTCGGACTATCAGCTGGCGCGCCAGACGCTGTTCACGCTGCCGGCCTCCGATAATCAACCACCGCTTGTCGTGCACCTTTGGGTCCACGCCCAGAGCGAGCGCGAGATGGCGCGGCTGCTCAAGCTGCTCGGGACCTTGAGGTTCGGTCCCGAGCGCTGAGTTCTCCGGAAATTTAGCCCGGCAGACCTTCGGCCTTGCGCGCGGCCTGCACCGAGGGGCGCGCGGCCACACGGTCGCGATAGGCGACCAGGTTCTTGAGGCCGCTGATGTCGACCTTGGCGCCGCCAGACCAGGTCAAAGTGGTGTAGAGATAGGCGTCAGCCACGGTGAACTGATTGCCCATCAGGTATTGGTTGCTGGCGAAATGCTTGTCGAGGAAGCCGAAGCGCTGCAGCAGTCGCGCCCGAACGGTGCCTTCCTTGAAGTCCTCGGGCGTGCTCGGCCAGAACAGGGGGCTGAAGCCCTTGTGGATCTCGGTCGAGATGAAATTGAGCCACGACAGCACCTTGTAGCGCTCGGGCGAGCCGGCCTTGGGCAGGATGCTGGTCGCGTTCTTGGAATCGGCGACGTATTGCACGATCGCCGGACCCTCGGTCAGCACCGTGCCGTCATCGAGTTGCAGCGCTGGCACGTAGCCGTTCGGGTTGACCTTGGTGTAATCGGCCCCCTTCTCGGTCTTCTTGGTCGCGAGATCGACCTTCTCCATGTCGAACGTGCTGCCGGTTTCGCGCAGCACGATGTGGGGCGAGAGCGAGCAAACGCCGGGCGTATAATAGAGTTTCATGGTCTTTCCTTTGGTCCGTCTCGGATGAGGGGGCGGGCCGGGGCGGCCCGCTTGGATTGTGGCGCTGCCATCCGCGCCTTGTCGACGAATGGCCCGCCCTATGTGGCGCAGCCCAGGGCCGCCGCCAAGCCCCCCAAAGGTAACGAATGGCGGACAAGGCGCATCACGTTTCTGTGGGGCTCAATCGGCCGGCTTGCCGTCGAGGAACCGGCTGACCGCCGGGTTGCGCCGCAATTCCTCAAGCTCGCTCGCACTCGGCAGCATGGGCTTGTCGCGCAGCGCATTGACCATGCAGAGAAAGCCGAAGGGCTCGCCGCGTGTCGCGCGAAACTGGTGCCAGGTCAGCGCTGGCACGGTGACCAGGTCGCGCTCAGCGACGGCGCGCACCTCGTGGCCAAGCAGGCAGTGGCCGCGCCCGCGAAAGATCATGACGGCATGGACATGCTCATGCCGCTCGAGCGTGGAATAGCCGCCGGCCGCCATCTCGAAATAGCGCAGCTCGCAGCCAAGCGAGGGATCGGCAAACAGCACCTGCCGGCTGATCGCCTTGAAGGGCGCGACGCCCTCCTCCTTGTAGGGCATCAGCTCGACGCCCTGCCAGCGGAAGCCCTGGAGAAAGGTGCGGATGCGGGCCAACGTCTCCATCGTCGCGCCTCCTAGGCCGCCGCGCGCCCGCGCGCGAGGCGCACGAAGCGCGCGGTCTCCTCGGTCAGGCGCTCGCGCGCCGCGAGCAGGCTGCCCCCGATCAGGAAGATCACGTCATTGCCGTAGAAATCGAGCATTTCGCCGACCCGATCGACCGGCATGCCGCCGGCCGGAACCGGCGCGGCCGCCGCCAGACCGTGCCAGGGCTTGCGCGCCGCCTCGGCGACTGCGCGGCAGATCGCCGGCGAATAGCCGAAGCGTCCGCCATGATTCGGGAAGATCGTCGCGTCCGCGCCAAACAGGCGAAACAACGTGCCGATCAGGAGCGGCGGGGCGATGCGCGCCGCTCCTGCCATCGCCGGGTGGGTCATGAACACCATGTCGGGGAATTCGCGCACCAGCGCGTGAAACGACGGCAGGCCGACCACCATGGGCGCGACCAGCGCGCCGGCGAGGCCATGGTCGCGGGCGAAGCGAACCTGCTGGCGCAGCGCATCGAGGTGGCCCGAAAGGCTCGGAAGATAACAGGCATGTCCGCGGCCGGCGCGGCGCACCGCCTCGACCGCCGCGGCGCAGGCCGCCACGCGAGATTGGAACGGGCTATAGGCCTGATCCGCGAGACCGTGATCGTCCTTGATCAGGTCGATGCCACCGGCCGCCATGGCGGTGGCCAGCTTCGCCAGCGCATCCGGCGGCAGGCCCTGGGGCTTCAGGGCCGAGCAGGTGAGCGCACGGTCATCGGCGCCGACCAAACGCCGTAGACCGGCCAAGCCATGACGCGGCCCGCCGAACGAGGCCACGTACTCGGGTGGCAACTCAACCCCGATCAGCGCGACGTCCTCATGGATCGAGGTGTTGCCGAACAACATGTTCATGAGCTGGCCGGGCTCATGGCCCGTGGTCGAGGCGGCAAGTGCGATCCGCACCAGAAACGCACCCTCGCCGTCCGGCACGATGTGCTCGACCCGACCGACGATATCCGCAAGCACCGCCGGGTCATCGATCGCACTGCGCGGCAACTCCACGCTCTGCTCGAGAGCGATGGCGTCCGCCCGCGACTCGATCTCGCGCGCCGCACAGCGGACGTGATAGATGGCCACAAGCCTGCTCATGGCCGTGTTCTGCCGCGATCCGGCCCTCAGGGCAACAGGGAACTCGGCCCCTGACCCCTCGCTGAAGGAAAAGGCTGGAGCCGCGCTAGCGTGGCGGGGCGAGGGTCAGTGGCAAGGTCAAGCCGACCGTGGTTCCGTTCCCAAGCTCGCTTGAAATATCGAGCTTACCGCCAAGCGCGCTGGTCAGGGACGTCGCGATGGTCAAGCCCAGGCCGACACCCTCGTGCTGGCGCGCGAGGCTGTCATCGACCTGGAAGAACGGGCGCAGCACGTCGTTCAGCTTGTCGCCCGGAATGCCAATTCCCTGGTCGATCACCTCGATCCTCACCTGATCCGCGTCGGTCGCACGACCGACGACTTTCACCGTGGTGCCCGAGGGCGAGAACTTGATCGCGTTCGACAGCAGGTTGATCAGGATCTGCCGCGCGGAGCGCTGATCGGTGGTCAGATCGATCCTGTCCACGTCGGCCGACAAATGGATGCCCTTCGATTCAGCGATGGGCGCGACCATGCGGACGCACGAATCGATCAGCGTTGCAAGCGCCGTGGTCTCTGGGTTCAGGCGAATCTGGCCGGCCTCGAGCTTCGACCATTCGAGAATGTCGGTGATCAGCTCGAGCAGATGCTTGCCGCTGCGCTTGATGTCGCCGATGTACTCTTTGTACTCGGGGGTACCGAGCGGCCCGAGCACCTCGCCTTGGATGACATCGGCAAAGCCGATGATCGCGTTGAGCGGCGTTCTGAGCTCGTGGCTCATATTGGCGATGAAGTTGGTCTTGGCGACATTGCCGGCCTCGGCGCGTGCTTTCGATGCGCGCAGATCGCCGTCCATCTGGCTGATGCGCGCGATGAACTTCAGACGGTGCGGCACGAGCCGCCAGTTCAGCGGCTTGGCCAGAAAGTCGCTGGCGCCGGCGGCGAAGGCCTCGTCGATCGAGGCATCATCGTCACTCCCCGTCACGATCAGAATGGGAACGCCCGAGAGCTCGGGAATGAGGCGGATCTGACGGCAGGCATCGAAGCCGGACAGGTTGGGCATGATGACATCGAGCAGAACGATGTCGGGCTTGACCGCGCGAGCGAGCTCGACCGCCTCGGCGCCATCAGCCGCATCGAACACCTCGAACCCAGCGCCCGCCACGCACTCGTGCAGGATCAGGCGCTGAGTCATGTCGTCTTCAGCGATCAGCGCCTTCGGTTTCGGTGCCGGTGGCATGGCCGGGGTCTTGGCGCCCGGCCGCGCCACCAGCGATCTGCGTGGGCGCGAATTAGCTGCTGCGTCACTCATGGCGTCACGCTGCACCTTTTGACTGTTCGGGCGGGGCCTCGAGCGCTTGAATGAGTGCGTCGGTGCCCGCGGTGATCTCCGACCGGATTCGCGGCACGAGCGGCGCGGTGCCGGCAAGCTCGCCGGTGCGGCACAGCTCCTCGATCGACTTCGCCAGCGCGGAGACCTCGACGAGACCGAGGCAGGCGCTGCTCGATTTCAACGTATGGGCCGCGCGACGCGCGACGACCAGATCACCCGCCGCGAGGCTTTGCTCC
>VGET01000261.1 GCA_016869195.1 Alphaproteobacteria bacterium
CTGGTGAAACACGGTCACCTGCGCCGCGATCGCCTTGATGAACTGCATGTCGTGCTCGACCACGATGAGCGCCGCATCGCGGTTGATCTCGCGGATCAGCTCGGTGGTGCGGCCCACTTCTTCACCGGTCATGCCGGCGGTCGGCTCATCCAGGAGAATGAGCTTGGGCTCGCCGGTGAGAACGATGCCGAGCTCCACCCACTGCCGCTCGCCATGCGCCAGCCGTCCGACCAGTTTCTTCGTGGCGTGACCAAGGCCGATTCGCTCGATGATCGCATCCGTGATCTTGTTGGCCTCGCGTGCCTTGTGGTGGCGCCGGGCCGAAAGCCAGATGTTCTCATGTACCGAGAGGCCGTCGAACACGCTCGGCACCTGGGTCTTGATGCCAATGCCGCGCCGCGCAATCTGGAAGGTGATGTCACCCGTGATGTCGGTGCCGCGGAACAGCACCTGACCCGAGGTCGGCTTGTACTGCCGGGTCAGGCATTTGAAGAACGTGCTCTTGCCGGCGCCGTTGGGGCCGATCAAGCAGCGCAGCTCGCCTTCCTTCATCGAGAAATCGACATTGTTGACCGCGACCACGCCGCCGAAGCGCATGGTGAGCCCGCGGGTCTCGAGGATGACGCCATCCGCCGCCACGGTTTGCCCTCAACCCTTGGTGCCGGCGCCGGGCGCCGGGCCGCTCTCAGACTTCATCACACCGATCAAGCGCTCCGCCAGATTCCGCATCCCTTCGCCATGCCCTGCGGGCAACTGGTCCGACAGGGAGAGCAGCCCGCCCCCGATCATGCGCCGATACCGTCCTATTTGTTCTCGCCAGTCTCGGATCGTCGGCACGATACCCTGCGGGATCACCAGCACGAAGATCATCACGATCAGGCCGAAGATAAAATAGGTGTTCATGCCGCCGCCGGACGCCGCACCCGTGCCCAGGATGAAGGAGACATAGAGCAGCACGACGCAGCCGACGATCGGACCGAACAGCGTGCCGACACCGCCGACCAGCACCCACATGATGATCTGGGCAGCAAGCGCCAAATGGAACGCGTTCGGGCTGATGAAGTTCTTGTAGTTGATCGACAGGCAGCCGGCGAGGCCGGCTATTGCGGCGCCGATCACGAACACGGCGAGCTTATACGCGCGCACGTCATAGCCAAGGAGCTCAGCGCGAAGCTCATTTTCCTTCACCGCCACCACGACACGGCCGAACTTCGAGCCCAGGAGAACCTTGAGGCCGAGATAGGTGGCGAGCAACAGCCCCATCGAGAAGTAGAAGAGTTCGTTCGCGGTGAGGAAGGATTTCGGGTCCCCTGGCCAGTTGAACTTGCGGATCGAGGAGATGCCGTTGAAGCCCATGAGGCGGGCCTTGCCGATCTTGTACTCGTCGCCCGACGTCGAGTTGATGAAGTAATAGAGCGCGAGCGTCACCGCGAGCGTGATCACGGCGACATAGACGTCGTTCAATCGGCCAAAGAACATGAAATAGCCGAGGATCGCGGCAAAGATGGCCGGAATGATCATCGACAGGAAGAACGGCGCGGTGCTTTCTCCGATGTTTCCGACGGCAATCGCATAGGCGTAACCGCCAAGCCCGAAGAACATGGACTGGCCGAAGCACATGATCCCGCCGAAGCCCCAAATGAACGCCATGCTGAGGGCCAGAATGATCATGCTGACGTAATAGCGCACCTGAAGCAGCAGCAACGGGTCTTCCAGAACCGGCAACACGAACAGCAGCACGATCATCGTGCCGGCGACCGCCCAGGTGCCGTGGCGGTTGGGATCAAACTTCCAGCCGGAGGCGAGGAGGCCGGTCATGTCGACCTCCGGAAGAAGCGCCCGGTGATACCGGTCGGGAAGATGCGGAGCAGAATGACGGCCGTGATGAGCAGGAAGACCTGGCCGAGGATCGGCGTCCACTCGAACGAGATGATCTGGCGCACGGTGCCGAACACACCCGATGCCAGAACCGTGCCGGTGAAAGCCGCGGCGCCACCGGTGATTACCGTGATGAACGCCTGCGCGACGTAGGACACGCCAATGGTCGGGATCACCGTGTTGAGCGGCGCGAGGATGGCGCCCGCAAGGCCAGTCAGCGCCGCACCGATCGCAAAGGTGATCATGTAGACGCGGGGCGGGCTGATGCCGAGGCACGAGGCCTGGTTCGGATTCTGCATCGTGCCGCGCGCAATCAGGCCGAGCTTGGTGCGGCGCAGCACGGCGAAGATGGCGATATAGATGATGATCGTGAAGGCGATCATCACGAGCGTGTAGGTCTTCTCGCTATAGTCGCCGAAGGAATAGGAGCCGAGCGGCGTCTGCACGCCCTTCGTCACATTGCCGAAGATCCAGGTGATGACGCCGATCAGGAACAGGCTTAATCCCCAGGTCGCGATCAACGTGTCGATCATGCGCCCGTAGAGAAACCTGATAAGAATTCGTTCAAAGACGAGGCCGACCAGCCCGACGAATATGGGTGCGATAATGAGCATCGCGACCCAAAGATTGATGCCCAACTGCTCGGTGCAAACGATCACGACATAGCCGCCGAGCATCATGAACTCGCCGTGCGCGAAATTGATCACGCGCATCATGCCGAAGATGACCGCGAGGCCCGCGCCCATCAACGCAAGCGTCGCGATGCCGCTCAGCACCTGAATAATTTGAATGCCGACGAGATCCATGGGCCCTGCTCGAAAAAGGGGCGGGCCGCGGCCCGCCCCTCGGATCGATCGAATTCCCGGCTCAGATTTGCGGCGTGAACTGTTCCGCCGTTTCCGGATTCTTCGTCAGGTCGCAGCGGTCCTTCACGTCGTCGGGCCGCATCTGCGGAATGGTCTGGAACACCTTCCAGCTTCCGCCCTCGACCTTGGCGAGGTGCACGTCCTGAATGCAATGCATCGAGGCCGGATCGACCGTGAGCTTGCCGGACGGCCCGTCCCACGACATGCCGGTGGCCAGCGCCTTGAGCACCGCTTCGCGCTCGATGGTGCCCGCCTTCTTCACGGCTTCGGCCCAGAACCAGGTGCCGATGTAGCTGCCTGAGCCGACCGAGTTGAGGTAGGGCGCCTTATCGGGGCCGCCGAAGCGATCCTGGAAGCGCTGGACGAACGCCTTGTTGGCGTCGGTCTCGAGCTCCTGGAAGTAGGGCTGGGCCGAAACGATGCCGTCGCACTCTTCGGGCTTCAGCGACTTGTGCTCATTGCCGACGCCGAAGGTGAACGAGACCATCGGGATCTTCTTCAACATGCCGGCCGCCGCCCACTGGCGATAGAAGCTTATATGCGCGCCGCCGACCAGGCAGGTGTAGAGGAAGTCGGGCTTCGCCGCCTGGATCTTGGAGATTTCCGGCCCGAACTCGGTGACATCAAGCGGGAACAGGTTCTTCGCCAGCCACTCGCCACCGTTCTCGGTGACATACTTCTTGCCCCAATCGCCGATGATCTGGGGCGCGTTGTAGTCGGCGCCGATGTAGTAGACCTTCTTGCCGTAGTTCTTCATGCCATACTCGACGACCGGGTCGCCCATCTGGAGCGGCGTCGCGCCGGACACGACATTGTTCATGTCGCATACGCCACCCTCATAGATCACCGAGTACCAGAGCATGGTCTTGTTCTCGCCAAGGATCGGGCGAATCACCTCGCGCGACGCGCTGGTGATGGCGCCCTGTACGACCGCGACCTTCTCCTTCAGCGCGGCTTCCTGGGCGTACTGCGCATAGAGCTCCATGTTGGACTGCGGATCGTAGGAGATCAGGCGGAGCTTCTTGCCGAGCAGTCCGCCGGCCGCATTGATTTCCTCGACCGCGAGGGTCGCACACATGGTCATGGGCGTGCCGTAAACATCAAGGCCGCCCGACTGGTCGAACAGGCTGGCGATGACGATTTCGTCATCGGCGCGCGCGAAGCGCACATTGCCCATGAACCCCGCCGCCGTCGCGACCGCCGCGCCGGCGGCCGAGGTGGCGAGGAACTTACGTCTAGTGATTGAGCGCATTCAGATTTCCTCCCTGAAAGAAACGTCGTTAATTTGACACGCGACGCCTGGCCGACGTCTCCCAGGCCGGCGGCGCGCATGACTCAGACTGGAGCTTACCCCCGCTAACAGAACCGGTCCTACCGTTAATGCAAGCTGAGCCAAGCTGCGACGACGGTCAATCCTAATTCACACCACGCCCGTCGAAAACCAATCCCCCCTCAAGGTAGTAGTACGGTCGAGCCATGGGTGCGCCGGGTCTCGAGCGCGCGATGCGCTTCCGCGGCATCGCGGA
>VGET01000262.1 GCA_016869195.1 Alphaproteobacteria bacterium
AGGCGCTCAGGCGTTAGGCCAGCCAATCTGGCAGCACGTCGCGCGCAAGTAGCGCCTCCAGGCTCAGGCGCGGGCGGATCACCGCGAAGCGACCGTCCTTCAGCAGCACCTCGGGCGCGGGCGGGCGACCGTTATAGGCGGACGCCATGTTCGCGCCATAGGCGCCGGCGTCCAGAATGGCGACGAGATCACCGGCCGCAAGGCGCGGCAGATCGCGCCCGAGCGCCAGCACATCGCCGCTCTCGCACACCGGCCCGACGACATCGACCGTCTCGCGCGGCGCATCGGCCGGCGCCTCGCGCACCGGCACGACGCGGTGATAGGCGCCGTAGAGCGTCGGGCGAATCAAATCATTCATCGCGGCATCGACGATGGCGAAATTCTTCTCGCCATTGCGTTTCACATAGATCACGCGGGTGAGGAGGAGCCCGGCCGGCGCCACCAGATAGCGCCCGGGCTCGACCGTGATCTCGATGTTAAGGCGCCGCACCAACCGCTCGATCAGCGCGCCATAGGCGTCGAGCGCGGGCGGCGTCTCGTCCCTGTAGCGGATGCCGAGGCCGCCGCCGAGGTCGAGCCGGCTGACGGCGTGGCCCTCGGCGCGCAGGCGCTCGACCAATTGAGCGGCGCGCTCGAACGCGGCCTCGAACGGGTCGAGCCGCGTCAGCTGCGAGCCGATGTGCATGGCGACGCCAACAACGTCGAGCGAGCGCAGTTCGGCGGCGCGCCGAAAGAGCGCCGGCGCTTCGTCATAGGCGACGCCGAACTTATCCTGCTTCCGCCCAGTCGCGATCTTTTCGTGCGTGCCGGCGTCGACATCCGGGTTGATGCGGAGTGCGATCTTCGCGCGCAGGCCCTTGGTGCCGGCGACGACCGCGAGCGCTTCGAGCTCGGGCGCGGATTCGACATTGAACTGGCCAATGTCGGCATCGAGGGCCGCCGCCATCTCGCGCGCGGTCTTGCCGACGCCCGAGAAGACGATGTGCTCCGGCGCGATGCCGGCCTTCAACGCGGCGCGCAGTTCACCCTCGGACACTACATCGGCGCCGGCGCCGAGTTTGCCGAAGCTGCGGATCACCGCGAGATTGTCGTTCGCCTTGATGGCGTAACAGATTCGCGCGCGTGACGGCGCGAGCGCCGCCGCGAACGCGCGATAACGCGCCTCGAGCGCCGCCGATGAATAGACATAGGTCGGCGTGCCGACCGCTTCGGCGACGGCGACGAGTGCGACGCCATCGGCCGCAAGCTCAGGCGCCCCGCGCAGCGCGCGGTACTGAAACGGATCCATGAGGTCGTGCCTAGCCGAGGTGGTGGTCGTCAGTGAGCGCCGAGGTTTCGGCGGGCGGCTTTTCGAGCTTGCCCTTCTTGCCGCAATTGCTGAGCGCGATGACGAGGCCAAGCGCCACCGCGACGGTGAGCAGGAAGCTGAGCTTGCGGATCATCGCAGAAACCTCTCCTTCGCGCGGGCAATCTGGCGGCGCACCTCGCTCGGCGCGGTGCCGCCGAAGCTCGTCCGGCTCGCCACCGACCGCTCGGGCGTCAGCACTTGATAGACCGCCTCGGTGATGCGGGGCTCGATCGCACGCATTTCCGACAACGGCAGTTTATCGAGCGTCACGCCGCTGGTCTCGGCCACCCGCACAATCTTGCCCGTGGTGTGGTGGGCCTCGCGGAACGGCACGCCAAGCGTGCGCACCAGCCAGTCCGCGAGGTCGGTCGCAGTGGCATGGCCGGCGCCGGCGGCGCGCGCCATTGCCTCGGCGTTCACGGTAAGATCGCGCACCATGCCCTCGCTCGCCCGCACGCAGAGCGAGAGTGAATCGAAGGCGTCGAACACGGGCGGCTTGTCCTCCTGCATGTCCTTCGAATAGGTGAGGGCGAGACCCTTCATTGTGGTGGTGAGCGCGATGAAGGCGCCGAGCAGCCGGCCCGTCTTGCCGCGCACCAGCTCGGCCGCGTCGGGATTGCGCTTCTGCGGCATCATCGAGGAGCCGGTGGTGAAGCGGTCCGACAGGCGGATGAAGCCGAACTGCGCGCTCGACCAGAGCACGATCTCCTCGGCCAAGCGCGACAGATGCGTGCCGCAGATCGCAGCGGCCGATAGCGCCTCGAGCGCGAAGTCGCGCGCCGATACCGAATCGAGCGAATTCGCGGTCGGCTCGCGGAAACCGAGCGTGCGCGCGGTCATCACACGGTCGAGTGGAAAGGACGTGCCGGCAAGCGCGCCGGCGCCGAGCGGGCACTCGTTGAGCCGTGTCGCGCAATCGCTGAACCGGCCGCGGTCGCGCCCGATCATCTCGACATAGGCCATCAGATGGTGGCCGAAGGTCACGGGCTGCGCGCTCTGCAGATGGGTGAAACCCGGCATCACCGTCGCCGCGTGTTCCTCCGCGCGCTCGATCAGCGCGGCCTGCAGCGCCTTCAGCTCGAGATCGGTGCGCTCGAGCGCGCGCCGCACCCAGAGGCGGAAATCGGTCGCCACCTGGTCATTGCGCGAGCGCGCCGTGTGGAGCCGCCCCGCGGGCGCGCCGATCAGCGCCGCGAGCCGAGCCTCGACGTTCATGTGGATATCTTCGAGGCCGACATCGAAGGCGAAGCGGCCGTTCGCCATCTCCTGGCGCACCTGCTCGAGTCCGCGTTCGATGGCCGCGCCGTCGTCCGCCGAGATGATCCCGGTCGCAACCAGCATGGCCGCATGGGCCTTCGAGCCCGCGATGTCTTCGTCATAGAGCCGCTTATCGACGTCGATCGAGGCGTTGATCGCCTGCAAAATATCGGCCGCGGCCGCCTCGAAGCGCCCGCCCCACATCGGGTTGGCGGAATCGCTGGCGGGCGCGGGCGTCGGCGCGTTGGTCGGTCGGCTCATCGGGAGGTATCCGGCGGAAGATAAGACCAATCGCCCGCGGCGCGGGCGCATCCGGCCATTCTGCCGCGAAACGCCTGCGCTTCCAAGGCCGCGACGCTCAGGTTTTCGATAGCTGGTCGGCGCGGCGCAGGGGCTCCGGCAGGCGGTAGCGCGTTGTGGCCTGGAGCGTCAGCGCAACGGCGGTTTCGAGCGACACCCGGTGTCCGACCGAAACGTAGAGCGGCCGCACCTTGCGGCGGGTTCTGAGCACCATGCCAATGATTTCGTCGTGGTGGCGGAGAAACGCGGTATCGCCCCGCTCCGGGCCCGGCTCGGTGGCCGTACCGATGAGGCGCGATTTGGCAACGCCGATGCTCGGCAGATCGAGCGCGAGACCGAGATGGCAGGCGAGGCCGAAGCGCCGTGGATGGGCATAGCCCTGGCCGTCGCAGAGCACGAGATCGGGCCGCACGGGCAGTCGCTCGATTGCGACCAGCCCGGCCGGCAGCTCACGGAAAGAGAGCAGGCCCGGGACATAAGGAAAGCGGGTCGGCTGCTCGATTCTGACCTCGCCAATCAGCTCAAGGCTCGGAAAGCGCATCAACACCGCGGCCGCGATGGTGGTGCGGCCTTGATCTGCAAAGGCGATGTCGAGGCCTGCAATGTGCCTGACGCCGGCCACCCCGTTCCGGCCGAGCCGATCGACGCGTTCGATGAGCGGCGAGAGGACCTTCTGGAGCTGGATCGCGTCAGACGGACTTAGATCAAAGCGGCGTGCCGCCTTCATCGCGCGAGCGCACGGCGGATGGCGAGCTTCTCGGGCTCGGCCATCCTGCCGCTATCGATCGCTTCCTCGGGCGTCAGGAACTTCATCTCGATCGGCTCATGCGGCGGCGTGCGAATCTCGCCCTCGCCTTCGACGAGATAGTAGATCGGCGTGTAGTGCCGGTGCGTCCAGGGGCTCATCAGCGTGCCCGGCACATGAAGCAGGCGCACCGGGCGAATGGTGATCGAGCACTCCTCGAGAAACTCACGCACGAGGCCCCGCTCGGGAGTCTCGTCCGGCTCGATGCCGCCGCCCGGGAACTTGAGGATGTCGCGCCCGGCGAGATGCTCCGCGCTCACCAACACACGTCCCGCGCGCAGCAGCACGCCATAGCAGCGAACGTTCTCCGGCCCGGTCATCGCCCTATCCCCGAGTGATCACGGTTTCACCACGTGAAATACAGCTCATTCTCGCACGAACGAAGCGCGAATGATTAGAATTCGCTCGCGCCGTTGGGGCTTCTGACGAATTGACAGATTTCGTTCCCTGCTGATTTAGTACGCGCCATAGGCGATGAGCCGAACCAACGGTTCAGCCCGACATCGGCCCAATCGCGTCTGACCGCGGCACGACGTCCGCAGGCAG
>VGET01000263.1 GCA_016869195.1 Alphaproteobacteria bacterium
TCCCCCGATGCGCTGAGCGCCGCGATCGGCCAAACCCTAAACACCATCACAGCCCGCGAATGCGCAAACTACTTCGTGAATTCAGGCTATGCACAAACCTGAACTCTTCACGCTCTAGGGGCCCGGCGCGCCGATCCCCTTCGGCAGCAGCACGTAATAGCGCCCCTTCGCGCTCATGCGCCCGGCCACGTCGCCCGCCTGATCGCCGGTGCCGAAGAAGATGTCGCCGCGCACCGGCCCGGTGATGGCGCCGCCGGTATCCTGCGCGATCATGAGGCGGCGGAAGGGCTGCGTGCCCGCACTGCCCGCGCGCGGCACGTCGGTTTCGAGCCAGAGCGGCGCGCCGAAGGGCAGGAGCTTGCGGTCGACCGCGAGCGAGCGGCCGGCGCTCAGTTGCGTGCCTTCCGCGCCGATCGGCCCGAGCTTGGCGTCACCCTTGTCGCGCCAAGCGAAGAACACATAGGACGGGTTGCGCTCCATCACCGCTTGCGCGCGCGCCGGGTTCGCCGCGAGCCAAGCGCGGATCGCCTGCATCGAGACCTTGCCCTTCTCGAGCGCGCCTTCATCGAGCAGCACGCGCCCGATCGCGACAAAACGATGCCCGTTGGCGACCTCATAGCCGAGCCGGCGCTTCGAGCCATCCGGCAGGCTGAGCCGGCCGGAGCCCTGAATCTCGAGAAAGAAGGCGTCGACGGGATCGGCCACCCAGGCGAGCGCTTCGGCTTTGCCATCGAGCGCGCCGGCATTGATCACCTTGCGCTCGTGATAGGGCACGAGGCGCCCGTCCTCGACCCGGCCGATGATGCGCTCGCCCTTCCAGGCATCGCGGAACTGGCCGAGATCGGCGGTGATGAGATCGTCCGGCCGGGCGCGGAGTGGCACGCTGTGACGCTCATCGGGCGCGAGCACGGCCGCGAGCTCGGGCTCGTAATAGCCGGTGAAGAGGCCGATCGGGTCATCGCCCGCGCGCACCGCGAAGGCTTCGAAGTTGCGCTCGAAGAAGGTGCGCGCATCGGCGTCAGACGCGGGGCCGGCGGCGGCCTTGCACGCGGGCTTCCAGTCCGCCGCCGTGCCGCCGATGGTGCGGCCCATCGGCCGGTCATCGGGCAGTCTGACGATCCGTTTGCAGCTCAGGCGAAACGCCGCCAGGGCTGCGCTCTGGTCGTCTTCGTTCCAGCCGTCAAAGGCAACGAAGCTCGAGCGCTCCAACCGAAGCGGCGCCGCCTCCTGGCCGGGCGGCGCCTCGCCCCCGTTGCAGGAAACCAGCGCAAGCATCAGGGTCAGCGCGGCGACGAGCCCGGCGCGCCGGCGGAGTGCCATCAGGCGATGGTTTTGGTCTCGGCGAGCGACCAGTTGGGGTCGCGCGAGCGCGTGTTGCGCGTGAACTGCCACTCCTCGGTGACGCCCACCGCCTTGTCGGGGTCGCCTGCGATGACCTCGCCGGTGGCGGAGCGGGTCGCGACCTTCTGCTTGCTGGTGTAGCGCACGGCCACGACGGCGGTGCGGCCCTGCATGGTAGCGCTGACGATCTCGGCGCTGTCCAGGCTTTCGATCTCGGTGTCCTGCGTCTTGCCGGCGGCGAGGCGCGTCCTGATCTCGGCGGCGAAGCGGTCATAGACGTCATCGCTCAGGAGCGGACGGAGCGTCGCGGTATCGCCCCTGGCAAAGGCCTCGACGATCATGCCATAGGCCGCCTCGGCGCCCGAAAGGAAGCCCCGCGGGTCGAAGCTCGGGTCAGCCAGCTTGATCTGGGTAAAGCCGGCGCGCACATCCGCGCCCCCTGCATTGGAACGGGCCGCGCTGGTTTGCGCGCGCGATGCCGGCTCGGGCGTCTCCTCCACCGGTTGGCCCCGCTCGGCGCGGATCGGCTCATCGGTCTCGACCTCGTCGCGCTCTACCTGCGGGCCGGAGCGGCCCGGCATGCGGATGACCGTGCCCGAGCCTTCGCGCCGCTCCGGCGTGCGGTTGAACGGATCGAACGGCTTGCGCTCATTGCCGGTGCGACGGCCGAGCACCGCGCGCAGGCGCAGGATGATGAAGAGCGCGATCAGCGCGAAGAACAGGATGTCGAGAAACGGAAACCCCTCGGAAGACATGATCGCTACCCTTGAAGCCGCGCCGCCACCCGACGCAGAGTGCCTTTGTGACGTTTACCGGGGGCAAAGCCAGGCGCAAAGCCAGAATTCAGGCTTTGCCGCCCTGGCGAGATGCCCTAAGGGTCCTTAGATAGCCCTCAACCGCTTCCCTCGCAAGGTAAGGCACGCCGTGCCCCTGCTCTTTCTGCTGTTTCCCGCCCTCGAAATCTACCTCTACGTGCTGCTCGGCGGCTCGATCGGCGCCGGCCTGACCCTGGCCGTGATCGCCGCCGCAATCCTCTTGGGCGGGCTGATCCTGCGGTTTCAGGGGCTTTCGCTGCTCGGCAAGGCGCGCCGGGCGCTGATCGAGGGCCGCCAACCCGCTCCCGTGGTGATCGAGGGGGTCGCGGTGCTGTTCGCCGGCCTCCTTTTGCTTGTTCCGGGCATGATCTCCGACGTATTGGGGCTCGCTTTGCTGATTCCGCCGGTGCGACGCTGGTTGATCCGGCGGCTGGCGGGCGCGATCTCGGTCAGGCTACGCGGCGCCCGGGCCTTCGCCGAGGAGGCGGGCGAGGTGATCGACACCACGTTCAGCGAACTGCCGCCGGAGCCGCCTGCGCCCTTACCGCCCGAGCGCGACCCGGCAGGTCGCTAGGCCATCTGCGACGGGCAACCTTGCCTGCGCCTGGGGTGCGTGTTAGCGGTTGGCGCATCCAACAGGAAGCGAGACGATGGCCGATACACCACCACCCCAGGGAGCGGCACCCGGCGCCGCGGCACAACCGGGGGACGAGCCGCGGCCGGTCATCAACGTCGTCGCGCAATACGTCAAGGACATATCGTTCGAGAACCCGAATGCCCCAGCGAGCCTCGCGATCGGCGCGAGCTCGCCCGAGATCGCGGTCAATGTGCAGGTCAATGCCGAGGCGTTGAAGGACGGCACCTATGAGGTGACCCTGCATATTTCCGCCAAGGCGCAACAGGGTCAAACGGTCGCGTTCGTGACCGAGCTGACCTATGCCGGGCAGTTCTCGGTGAGCAACGCGTCGCGCGAGCTGCTCCCGGCCATACTTCTGATCGAGTGCCCGCGCATGCTGTTTCCGTTCGCGCGGCGGGTGGTGGCTGACGCGACAAGGGACGGTGGCTTTCCGCCGCTCTTGCTCAACCCGATCGATTTTCTCGCGCTGTTCCGCCAGCAGCGCGCGGCCGCGCAGCAACAGCAGCAACAGCAGCAATAGCGCGTCGCCGCCGGCCGGCGGCTGTCGCGACCATCAGCCGTTCCAGATCGCGTTCGGGATCGTGGCGATGAAGGCCGCGTGCGCCGCCGCCTCGTCGTCGCTCGGCGCATGCGGTCGCGGCGCGCGCGGGCGCGTGATCTGGCCCGTATCAGCGCTCGAGCGCATGGCCTTCTGATCGAGCGCGAGCGTCGCCTGCCGGCCACCGAGCAAGGTGAGATAGACCTCGGCGAGCAACGTGGCATCGAGCAGCGCGCCGTGAAGTTCGCGCGCGGTATTGTCGATGCTGAAGCGCCGGCACAGCGCATCGAGACTCGCGGGCGCGCCCGGTGGGATGTGGCGTCGCGCGAGCGCGACCGTATCGATCGCCCGGCCATAGCCGAGCGTCGGCTGGCCGCAACGGGTCAGCTCCATGTTGAGAAAGCCGAGATCGAACGCGGCGTTGTGAATGACCAGCGGTGCGTCCTCGATGAACGCCATCAGCTCGGCGACGATGTCGGCGAAGCACGGCTTATCCTTCAGGAACGCGTTCGATAGGCCGTGGATCCGCTCGGCCTCGATCGGCATGTCGCGCTCTGGATTGAGATAGTGCTGCAGCACCTTGCCGCTCGCCACATGATTGATCAGCTCGACACAGCCGATCTCGACGATGCGATGGCCGCTATTCGGGTCGAGCCCCGTGGTTTCGGTATCGAGCACCACCTCGCGCATGCTCAGCGTGTCTCCACATTTCGGCGCGGGCGCAGGCGGCGGATGATGCCCTCGACCGCTCGCAGGCTGTCGCGCCGGCCGAGCCCGGTTGGCACCACGAAATCGGCCCGGCGGCGCTTTTCGCGATCACTTAATTGTTGACGAAGAATGCCATCGAGCTTGGCAGCCGTCATGCCCCGGCGCCCGAGCACGCGGCTGCGCTGGATTGGCGTCGGTGCCGAGACGACGACCGCC
>VGET01000264.1 GCA_016869195.1 Alphaproteobacteria bacterium
AACGAACAGCTTCGGGCAAATTCCAGTGCGCTCGCGTTCGGCTGCGATCGCCTCGGCGAGCTTCGGCCGATCGAGCGAGTGAACCACATCGGCATGGGCCACGGCCTCGCGCACCTTGTTGGTTTGCAGCGCGCCGACGAGATGCAACTCGAGACCTGCGTAACGCTCCTTGAGCGGTGGCCACTTGACCATCAGCTCCTGCACGCGGTTCTCGCCGAAGGTACGTTGGCCATGCACGATCGCCGGCTCAATGCGTTCGGCGCTGATTGTCTTCGACACCGCGATCAGCGTCACCGCGCCAGGCTTACGGCCTACCTCCTCGCAAGCGTCGACGATGCGCGCGCGGACGGCATCGAGGTTTGCCGCAACCGTCGCCGCAGGCGCGCCGACGTCCGACATAGTGCTTCCGAGGCTCATGGAATCGGCGCTTGTTTCAGACGCTCGAGCAGGCGATTGACAGCGGCGCGGCCCATCTTGCGCGGCACCACCCCACGAAAGCCGCCGGACTCAACGTGCATAAACTTCGGCAAGATGAACAGCGAGCCGAGCCGCGCGATGATGTTGGCGTAGATCCAGGCCTTGGCCTCGACCTTCCGCCCGTTCTGGCGATAGGCGAAGAACATGGGTGCTACGAGAAAACCCGTGCCCTTCTTGTAGGTGGTGAAACCGTCATTGCGGTTTCTTTCCTTGTAGCCTTCTTGGCTGGCCCATTCCTTCACGATCGGCGCGATATCGCCGTCATGGTCGAAATTGATGATCGTTTCCGGTTTCATGATTGTCCTTGCCGTTTCGGTCATCCTATCGCCCGGCGGAGGGCGCGGCAACGCAGCCCCGCCTTGCGCCGGCGGCCCGCGAATGGCAGCGTCGCCCGATGCAGCGGCCGTGTCACGGGCTCTTTGCGGTTGCGACCCGACTGAACGGGCGCCATGTGGGCGCGCGTGCGTTGCCGCCGCTGATCCTGATGACCGACCCGTCGCGCCTGCCCGACCCGGAGGCCGCCTCGGCGCGCCTGCCACCCGGCAGCGGCGTGATCTTGCGGGCCTATCGCGACCCCGAGCGTACGCGGCTGGCAGAAGCGCTCGCCGAGCTCGCACGGCGCCATCATCTCAGGCTCCTGATCGCAAACGATGCGGCGCTCGCGCAGAGAGTCGGCGCGGCCGGCGTGCATCTTTCAGAGGTGGAGCTCGGCAGGGCACCGTTCATTCGGCGCGAGCATGATGGGCTGATCACCGGCGCCGCGCATTCGCTGGCGGCGCTTGAAGTCGCCGCACGCGCCGGCATCGATGCGGCGCTGCTCTCGCCCGTGTTCGCGACCGCGAGCCACCCTGAGCGGGTGCCGCTCGGCCTTCATGGCTTCGCCGCACTCGCCCTGCGCGCGCGCCTGCCGGTCTACGCGCTCGGCGGCATCACGGCACGCAACGCGCCTCGCCTGCTCGCGACCAGGGCGATCGGCATCGCCGGTATCGGTGCGCTCTCAGCCTGAGCCGAGGCCGAAATGGCGCTCGATGTGCTGGACCAGGGCGGCGACGCTCACGGCGACCGACTGGGCGCCGGTATCAAGCACGAGCTCAGGCCGGTCCGGCGCCTCATAGGGCGCGCTGATGCCGGTGAAGTCCTTGATCTCGCCCGCGCGGGCGCGCTTGTAGAGGCCTTTCGGGTCGCGCGCCTCGCACACGCTGAGCGAAGCCGCGACGTAAATCTCGTGAAAGATGCCCGACTCCACACGCTCGGCCGCCGCGCGTGCGCGATCGCGGTCTGAGCGATAGGGCGAGATGAACGCGGTGATGACAAGCTGGCCGGCATCGGCAAACAGCGCGGCGACCTCGCCGACCCGACGGATGTTCTCGGCGCGCTCTTCCGGCGAGAAGCCGAGATTGGCGTTGAGCCCGGCGCGCACATTGTCTCCATCGAGCACATAGACGCTGTAGCCGCGCCGGAACAGCTCGGCCTCGACCTCGATCGCGAGCGTCGACTTGCCGGAGCCCGAGAGGCCGGTGAGCCAGATGACGCCGCCGCGATGGCCGTTGCGGGACGCACGCTCCGCCCGGCCGACGCGATGGCCCACGGCCTGGATGTTGGTCGCGCGCGTGGTAATCAACGCGCGCTGGTCCGGATAGCCCTCCATCGAGACCTGGCCGCCGCCCGCGATGTCATCGCCATCGACCAGCACGAAGCGCCCGGTGCGGGGCAGACGATCAAACGTGTCGAGCGCCAGCATCGCCGGGCTGCGCAGAACGACATCGGCGATTTCGTTGCGTGCCACGGCTGCCGGCGACGGGCCATTGGTGGGCGCCGCGTCGAGTGTTTCGACATCGATCAGCCGGCCGATCGACTGCACCTCCGCCGTCACCTCGCGCGTGGCGATGCGCAGCTTGTAGCGTCGTCCGGGACCGAGCGGCTCACGGCCCAGCCAGAACAGCCGTGCGCGGAACACGTTGCTCTCGATCGGCGGACGGTCGAGATGGCTGAGCAGCTCGCCGCGCTCGATGAACAGCTCGTCATCGAGCGTGATGCCGACCGATTGCCCCGCCTCGGCGCTAGCGGGCGTCGGCGCGTTCCACACCTCGATCGATCGGATGCGCGCTGTCTTGTTCGAGGGCGAGAACAGCACGGTTTCGCCGACCGCGAGGCGGCCGCTCTCGATACGCCCCGCCAGAATACGCCGCGCGTCGAAATGATAGACGTCTTGGATCGGCAGGCGGAGCGGCGCGTCGGCCGCCGGTGGTTCAAGGTCAAGCGCATCGAGCGCATCGAGCAGCACCGGGCCTCGATACCAGGGCATATTGGCGAAACGGTTGATGAGGTTGTCGCCGGCACGCGCCGATACCGGCACCACGGTCACCGTGCCGAGACCGAGCGAGCGCAGATACTGCGTGATCTCGCCTGACACCGCCTCGAAGCGGCTCGCCTCGTAGCTGACCAGATCCATTTTGTTGAGCGCAACCACGACCTGACGAATACCCATCAAGGTGAGCAGATAACCGTGCCGTCTGGTCTGCTCGCGCACGCCCTCCTGAGCATCGACCACGAGCAGCGCCGCGTGCGCGCTCGACGCGCCGCTCACCATGTTCTTCAGGAATTCGCGGTGGCCTGGCGCATCGACGACGACATAGCGCCGTTTTGCGCTTCTGAACCAGACATGGGTGGCGTCGATCGTGATGGTCTGGTCGCGTTCGGCCTGAAAGGCATCGAGCGCGAAGGCCCATTCGAACGCCATGCCGCGCCGTTCGCTCATGGCGCGGATGGCATCGATCTTGCTGTCCGGCAGCGCGCCGGTCTCGGCCAGCAGCCGGCCGAGCAGCGATGACTTGCCATGGTCGACGTGGCCAACGACGACCAGGCGGAAGGGAGCGAGCGTGGCGGCGGCGGCCATGGTGTGTGCGCTCACATATAGCCCTCGGCGCGCAGGCGCTCGAAGGAGTCTTCGGCCTCGTGGTCCATGGCGCGGCCGGCGCGCTCGGCGGTGCGCGTCACCTCGAGCTCGGCGATGATCTCATCGATGGTCGAGGCCGAGCTTGCAATCGGGTTCGTGATGTCGGAATCGCCGAGCGAGCGATAGCGCCTGCCGTCGCGCGCCAGATAGAGCGGCACGATCGGAATGTTCTCGCGCTTCGTGTAGTGCCAGATGTCGAGCTCGGTCCAATGCAACAGCGGATGAATGCGCACATGGACGCCGGGCGGCACCTCGGTCTTGTAATGATCCCAGAACTCGGGTGGCTGGTCGCGGAAATCCCATTGGCCTGATTCGGCACGCGGGCTGAACACGCGCTCCTTGGCGCGTGTCGATTCCTCATCGCGCCGGATGCCGGCGAAGATGCCGTTGAAGCGGTGCTCGGCTAGGAGCGCCTTGAGGCCATGGGTCTTGCGCGCGGCCGAGCGCGCGGCCGGCGGCAGCGAAGGATCGACCGCCTCGATCGGCGGGCAGCCGCCAATGATGAGCTTCAAATTCCATTCGCGCGCATAGCGATCGCGGAAGGCGTACATCTCGGGAAATTTCCTGCCGGTGTCGACATGGACGACCGGAAACGGCACGGCGCCTAAGAACGCCTTGCGGCAGAGCCAGACCAGCGCGTTGGAATCCTTGCCGAGCGACCAGAGCAGCCCGAGCCGCTCGAGCCGCGCATAGGCCTCGCGGATGATGAAGATGCTCTGGGCCTCGAGCTGATCCAGATGATCGAGCATCGCCTCAATGGCCCTCGGGCACATAGTGGAAGCGTGC
>VGET01000265.1 GCA_016869195.1 Alphaproteobacteria bacterium
GCGCACCACGCCGATCGTCTTGCCCTTGAGCGCGCCCTTATCCAGCCGCGAGACATAATCGGTGTGACCGGCGATCACGGCGGTCGCGGTGTAGGGGTCCTCAGGATCGAAGCCGACCATGAGCTGCAGGAGCTTGGCGAGGTCGGTCACCGTGCGGCACATCGGCCCGGCGGAATCCTGGAACACGACGAGCGGGGACATGCCGGTGCGACTGATCAGGCCGGGCGTCACCTTGAGGCCGAACAGATTGTCGAACGAGGCGGGGAGCCGAATCGAGCCGCCCGTGTCTTCGCCGACCCCGATCGCGCCAAGATTGGCCGCGACCGCGCAGCCCGTGCCGCCGCTCGAGCCGCCTGGATCGCGCCCGAGATCATAGGGGTTCTTGGTCTCGCCAATCATCGAGCAATAGCCGAACCAGGACGTCGCCCAATCCGGCATCGCGGTCTTGGCAAGGATGATGGCGCCGGCCTCGCGCAGCTTCCTGATCGCGGTCGCGTCCTTGGAAGGCACATAGCCCTTGGCGGCGATCGAGCCGAAGGTGGTCTGAATCCCAGCGGTCTCGGCCTGGTCCTTGACCACGACGGGAATGCCATGGAGCGGCCCGATCAGGTCGCGCTTGCTCTTGAACGCGGCGTCGAGCTTGGCGGCCTCGGCCTCGGCATTGGCGTTGACCGTGATGACCGAGTTCAGCGCCGGGCCCTTGCGGTCATACGCCTCGATGCGCGCGAGATAGCGGGAGACCAGCTCGACAGCGCTGATCGCACCGGAGCGATAGCCGGCGTGAATGTCGTCGATCGTGGTTTCTTCGATCCTGAATGCCATGATGTCCCCCTTTGATGTTGGCGCGAGGCGTGGCCGCGCCCGAATATTAGTCAAGCGCGCCGCATGGCGCCATGACCATCAGCCGCTGATGACCTGGGCTATCTCGGTGCGCACCTCGCCTGGCGCCATGAAGAACGCGATCTTGCGCTTGCCGAAGGCGGCCTCGACCAAGGTCGGGCCAAAGAAGAACTCGACGCCGGCGCGACGAAATGCCTCGACCCGGGCATCGAAATCGTCGACCTCGAACACGGCATGCAGGAAGCCATGTGGCAGGTTTAGACCGAGCGTTTCCTCATAGACGGCGCGGTCAAAGAAATAGACCGAGACGCCGCCGCTCTCGAGCGCGATGTAGCGGCAGCCGAAGGCCTCGCCGCGCGAGGTCTCCCGGGCGTCGAGATGACGGGTGTGGAAGGTGGCCGCTCCCTCCAGGTCGTCGACCTTCACGGCGTAGTTCAGGAAGCGCCGAATCATGAGCTCACCTCGCGCTGCAATCGTGCCTAGAGCTTAGCCCGTCCAATGGAGAGGGCGACAGGCCGGTCGATGGTCACACCAATGCGCAGCATGCGCGATGTTGGCGCCACAGCCGGATGCGCCTTCCCATGCGGGAGACCGGGGGCTATCATCCACACGACTTAGCCGGACCGCGTGACGCGGACCGCGCCGTGCGCACGCGGGCCACGGCTCAAGCGCGATGGTCCATCAACTAGAAGCATAGGGAGGATACGCGATGCGTTTGTGGATCAAGGGGAAGCGGCGCGCCGGTCTGGCGCTGATCGCAGCGGCGGCCATGGCCGTGCCGGTCGCGTCGATGAACGGGACGAGCCAGGCGGCGGACGTTTCCGAGGCGGTGAAGAAGGTGCTGGACTTTGACGCCGCTGGCGCCAAGCCATCCAAGAAATATCGTGTCGCCTATCTCACCGAATGCATTCAGAACCCCTATTGCCAGACCCGGCTGAAGGGGCTTGAGGACGCGGCGGCCAAGTACGGCTTCGAGTTCAAGATCTTCGATGCGAATTTCAATCCCGCCGCCCAGCTCAAGCACGTGCAGAACGCGATCGTCGAGGGCTTCGACGGTTATCTGTTCGCGCCGGCCGCCGCGGCTCCGGGTTGCAGCATGTGGAATGACCATCTTAAGGGCACGGGCAAGCCGGTGGTCTCGCTCGACCTGCCGATGTGCACCGATGCCGACTACACGGCAGGCCTCGCGGCCACCGTCACGATGCAGCGCCAGGCCTATTACAACGCCCATGTCGACAATGCGTTCGCCTCCTGCACCAAGCCGTGCGAGGCCTCCGCGGTTGGCGGCTTTGTAGGCTCCGACCTGTTCAACTTCTGGGAGAACGCGATCAAGCAGGGCCTCGAGAAATACCCGAACGTCAAGATGGTGTCGGACGAGCCGGGCAATTTCGATCCGCGCGAGGCTCTGAAGAAGACGCAGAACGTGCTGCTCGCCAACCCGAATATCGAGCTGGTGCTTTCTTCCTGGGACGATATGTCGCGTGGTGTCGAACAGGCAATCACGGCGGCTGGCAAGAAGCCCGGCACGGACATCCGCATCTATTCGATCGGCGGCACCAAGGACGGCGTCGAGAAAGTGAAGGCCGGTATCTACAACGGCACGACCGTGCTGCTGCCCTATGAGGAGTCCTACTATGCCGGGGTGGCGCTGATCATGGCGCTCGAAGGCCAGGCGGTGAATGCCTATGTCGGCGAAGCCGAGATGCCGCGTGTGACCGGCGGCCCCGGCACGATCCTGATCACCAAGGAAAACGCCGACAAGCTGCAGCCGAATTATTGAGCCTTTGTGGTGGGGTCAGCCGGGACTTGTTTGTCGGTCCCGGCGACCGCCCTTTCAATTTGCGCTGTGCGATGCGGCTCAACCTAAACCACCACTCTTGCCCTCCCCCTCGAGGGGGGAGGGTGAGTCGGAAGGCCGCGCCCTTGCGGCCCTCTCCCCTTGAGGGAGAGGGAGGGACCCGTCACGAAGTGACGGGAGGTTGAGGGGTGAGCGAGTCGATTCACGAGCGCGTACTGCCGCCACTCGGTTCCGGTGACGTCGAAGCGGTGCGCGTGCGCGGCCTCAGCAAGTCGTTCCCCGGCGTTCACGCGCTGAAGGCGGTCGATTTTGAGCTCAGGGTCGGAGAGGTTCATGGCTTGGTCGGTCAGAACGGCGCCGGCAAGTCGACTCTCATCAAGATCCTCACCGGCGCCTACGCGCCGGACGCCGGCACGGTCGAGATCTTCGGCCGCCGGCTCGGCCACGGCCCGCGCGCGCAGGCGCGTGCCGGCATTGCGGCGATCTATCAAGAGCTCACGATCGTGCCCGAGCTCTCGGCGGCAGCCAACATGTTCCTCGGTCGGCCGCTTCGGCGCGGGCCCTTCCTGCGCACGCGTGCGATGGAACGGAAGTTCGCCGAGACCTGTCGTACCCTCGGCGTCGGCATCGCGCCGGGCGCCCGCGCCGGTGCGCTTTCGGTCGCCAATCGGCAAATGGTCGAGATCATGCGGGCGCTGGAAGCCGATCATCGCATCCTGATCATGGACGAGCCGACCGCCTCCCTGGGCCCGAGTGAGCGCGAGACGCTCTATGACACGGTCAGGCACCTGCGCGCTGCTGGCACCGCAATCATCTACATCGCGCACGATCTGGATGAGGTGCTGAAGCTGTGCGATCGCATTTCGGTCATGCGCGACGGCGCCCTCGTCGCCTGCGACGCGGCCAAGAGTTGGACCAAGGAGTCGCTGGTCGGTGCGATGCTGGGTGTCGCGCTGAAGAAGGCAGCCGTCGAGCCGGCAACCGCCGCGACCGAGGAGCTCTTGCGCGTCGAAGGCTTGAGTGTGCCAGGCGTGGTGCACGACATCTCGTTCGCACTCCATAGAGGCGAGATCCTGGGCTTGGCAGGGTTGGTTGGTTCGGGCCGCACAGAAGTGTTGCGCGCGCTCGCCGGCTGCCAGCCGGGGGCAACGGGGCGCCTCGTCATCGATGGCGCCTCGCGCGTGCTTCCCGGCAGCGTGCGCGCAGCGCTCGGCCTCGGCATTGCGCTCGCGCCCGAGGATCGCAAGGCGCAGGGGCTCGTCCTCTCGCAGAATGGTTATGTCAACGTGACTTTGACAGACCTCGACAAAGTCGCGCGCGGGCCGTTCGTGCGCTTCGATCAGCGCCGAGCCGCGGCCGAGGCGGTGGCGGGCTCCCTCGCCTTCGATCCGAAGCGCCTTGGCGCGCTCACGAGCACGCTTTCTGGTGGCAATCAGCAGAAGCTGGTCGTCGGCAAGTGGCTGCATCGGCCGCCGCGCGTGCTGCTGATGGACGAGCCGACCCGCGGCATCGATGTCGGCGCCAAGGCCGAGATGGTTGCGGTCATG
>VGET01000266.1 GCA_016869195.1 Alphaproteobacteria bacterium
CCGCCCGCTCGCTCGCCGGCTTGCCGCCGGAGCGGAGGGCGCTCGCCACCGAGCGGAAGGCATCGATTTGAGCACGTCGCGCGGTTTCGTCAACCAGGAGCTGACCGACCGCCGGCGCGAGCGCCTTAGGCACGCAGTCCTTCAACACGAACTCCGGCGCGATCTTCCGCCCAATCACGAGATTCGGCAGCGTGATCGAGGGCACCTTGACGATGCGTCGCGCAATCGCCGCGGTAAGCGGATTCAGGCGATAGCCGACCACCATCGGCAGGCCCGCAATCGCCAGCTCGAGCGTGACCGAGCCCGAGGCCGCCAGCGCAACCCGGCCGGCGGCGAAGGCGTCGATCTTCTCCTGCCGGCCCTCGATCACTTGGACCGGCACGCCACTCGCTTCAACCGTCTCCCGGATTGACGCGGCGAGGTCGGAAACAGCCGGCAATGCCACGCGAAGGGAGGGATGCTCGGCCAGCAGGCGCTTCGTCGTCTCGAGGAAGGTGGGGAGGAGACGCTTAATCTCGCTGCGCCGGCTTCCCGGCAGGAGGACCAGCACAGGTGCATCCGGCGCAATGCCATGGCGCGCGCGGAAGCCCGTACCGTCACCCCGATCGACCCCCTCCTCCAGCATCGGATGCCCAATGAAGGTGCAGGCGAGATTGTGGCGCTCGAACCAGGGTGGCTCAAACGGCAGCAGAACAAGCAGATGATCGAGGAAGCGCGAGAGCGTGGCGGCCCGACCCGGACGGTAAGCCCAGACCTGCGGCGCCACGATATGGACACGTGGCACGCCCAGCGCGCCGAGCCGCTTCTGCACCCGGAGCGTGAAACCGGGTGCATCGATGGTGACAATGATGGCGGGCCTCGATCTTTCGGCCGCCTGAACCACCTCGCCAAGGCGCCGAATGAGGCGCGGGAGATGAGGCACGACCTCGGCGAAACCCACCAACGCAAGCTCCGAGAACGGCATCAGGCTATCAAAGCCCAGGGCCATCATGCGCGGGCCGCCGACACCGGCAAACCTTACCCTTCCACCGCTCGCCTGGCTCAAGGCGGTCATCAAGTGGGCACCAATCAAGTCGCCCGAGGCCTCGCCCGCCACCACGAAAACCAGCGGGGGCGCGTCCCGCCGATCAGTCACGCGTGATCTCGATGCCAATGACGAAAAGGCCATGTCGATCGGCTTCGGCGATCACCGCCGCGCGATCGACCATGAGCGACGCGCCCGCCTCGACCGCGACCCCACGCAAGCCAGCCGCGGCGATACGCTCGATCGTGCGCGGACCGATGGTCGGCAGGTCGGCCCGCTCGTCCTGGTGGGGCTTCTTGAGCTTGACCAACACCCCACCCGGCCCCGGCTGCTGCAGGCGACCGCAGCGCTCGATCAGCGCGTCCGTGCCTTCAATCGCCTCGACGCCAAGCACGATGCCCTGCTGCACCACGACGGCCTGGCCGATATCCGCCAAGCCCAGCTGCTTTGCCGCGCGGCAGCCAATGGAGATGTCGCGTTCGGCGGTCTCGTCCGGCTTTACCTTGCCGAGCACGCCGGCTTGGGACGTCACGCCGTCGATCACCTCGTGCGCGCCCACCACCTTGAAACCCTCGGATTCCAGCTCGGCAACCAGCATGCTGAGCAGTGCATTGTCGCCCTGGTTCGTGGCCTTGCCGAGCCGCCCGAGCAGGCCGATCGCGCGGAAATCGAGCCTCAGGGTCGAGATCGAGGGCCGCGGGATCGGGCCGATCATGACGAGCTCGACGCACTTTGCCGCCTTGAGCGCCTTCAGAAGCGCGCCGACCTGGCCGAGCCTCAGCCAAACATGGGGCACGTCCTTGCAGGTCGAAGGCTCGGTGAAGCCCTCGAACGCGACCACAAACACAGGCCTCCGATCGGCAATGCACTGGTCAACCACCTGCCGCGGCAGTGGCCCGCCTCCCGCGAGAACCCCTAGTTTTGCCGCCATGACGCGCCTAGAGGGCGTTGCGGCGGGGCTGGCAGATCGCGCGCTCGCTTTCGGCCAGGATGAAGCGAACGATGTCCATCACCGGCTCATTGGAGGAAAAAAGATCGGACGCATCCGCGATGCGCTCCGCCATCGTGCCTTCATCGGCAAACAAAAGGCGGAAGGCGCGGCGTAGATCGTGCAGCGTGTCGCGGTCGAAACCCCGACGCTTGAGCCCAACGATGTTGAGGCCGGCAAGGCGCGCCCGATCACCCATCACCGAGCCATAGGGAATCACGTCATTCTCCACGCCCGACAGGCCGCCGATGATCGCGTGCTTGCCGATGCGCACGAACTGATGCACCGCCGCGACCCCGCCGAGGATCGCCCAGTCGCCAACCGTGACATGGCCGCCGAGCGTCGCGTTGTTGGCCATCACCACATGGTTGCCGATCTGGCAGTCGTGCGCCACGTGGGTCGCAACCATGAAAAGGCAATGATCGCCGACCTTGGTGAGCATGCCGCCGCCCACGGTGCCGGGATGGAGCGTCGCGTGCTCGCGAATGATGTTGTCGCTGCCGATCTCGAGCCGCGTCGGTTCGCCCATGTACTTCAGGTGCTGCGGCGGGAGGCCGACAGCGGCGAAGGGAAAGATGCGGGTACGCGCGCCGACCGCCGTGTAGCCCGCAACCACGACGTGAGACATGAGCTCGACAGCATCGCCCAGCTCGACATTCGGTCCGACCACACAATAGGGCCCGACCTTGACTCCCTCGCCCAGCCGCGCACCCGGCTCGACGATCGCGGTCGGGTGGACTTGGCTTATCACTCTTCCTCGATGATCATCGCAGCAAAAGTCGCCTCGGCCACCTGCGTGTCATCGACTTTGGCCTCGGCATCGAACTTCCACACCGAGAGCCGCCGCTGCTTTTTCTTGATGAAGACCTTGAGCTGATCGCCCGGCACCACGGGGCGCCGGAAGCGGGCATTCTCGACCGACATGAAGTAAACGAGCTTGCCTGCCGCGTCAGCGCCGAGCGCGTTCACCACCAGCACCGCCGCCGTCTGCGCCATGGTCTCGATGATGAGGACGCCCGGCATTACCGGCCGCCTCGGAAAATGGCCCTGGAAATACCACTCATTGGCCGAGACGTTCTTGATGCCCGTAGCGCTCTGATCGGCCACCACGTCGACCACGCGATCGACCATCAGGAAGGGGTAACGGTGGGGAATCGCCGCAACGATTCCCTCGATGTCATAACGTGCGATTTCGACCTTGCTCGCGGTCGACGGGTTGTCGCTCATCGGCGCTCATCCAGATTTCTTTGTTAGCCTCGAGAGGATGGCGGTCTGCTTGCGCCACTCCCGGATCGGGATCGCCGGAAAGCCGCCATAGGTCGCACCGGGCGGGACATCCTTGGTCACCCCGCTCCTGGCAGCCAGCTTCGCGCCCGCGCCAATCGAAAGATGGCCCGCAACGCCCACCTTGCCGCCGAGCACCACGAAATCTCCCAACTTCGTGCTGCCCGAGATGCCGACCTGCGCGACGATCACGCAGCCCCGACCCAATTGGACGTTGTGCCCGATCTGAACCAGGTTATCGATAAAGGAACCCGCGCCGATGACAGTGTCGGGCCCCGAGCCTCTGTCGATCGTCGTATTGGCGCCGATTTCCACGTCGTCATGAACGACCACGCGGCCGAGCTGAGGCACCTTCACATACCCCTTCGGGTCGGGCGCAAAGCCGAATCCGTCCTGCCCGATGCGAACGCCCGGGTAGATAGTGACCCGAGCACCGACCAACGCGTGGCTCACCGAGGCATTGGCGCCGACCACGCTGTCCGGCCCGATCACAACCCCTTTGCCGACCACGGCGTTCGGCCCGATCAGCGTGCGCGCCCCGATCTCGGCACGAGCACCGATCACCGCGCCCGGTTCGATGCGGCACCCATCGCCGAGCACAACGTTCTGCCCGATGACAGCGCTGGGCGCGACCCCAGGCTCGGGCGCCACGCGCGGATAGAACATCTGCGCCACCAGGGCATAGGCCCGATAGGGCTGCTCGCAGACGAGAAGCGTCATGCCGTCCGGCGCCCGAGCCGCGTGGGCGGCGCTCAGGATGCAGGCACCAGCACCGCTCGCTACGAATGCGTCGACATAGCGCACATTGTCCAGAAAGCTGATATTCGTCGGGCCAGCCGACTGCAGCGGCGCTAAATCGTCGAAGAGGCGCC
>VGET01000267.1 GCA_016869195.1 Alphaproteobacteria bacterium
CGATGTCGGCGAAGCAAGGCTTATCCTTCAGGAACGCGTTCGATAGGCCGTGGATCCGCTCGGCCTCGATCGGCATGTCGCGCTCTGGATTGAGATAGTGCTGCAGCATCTTGCCGCTCGCCACATGATTGATCAGCTCGACACAGCCGATCTCGACGATGCGATGGCCGCTATTCGGGTCGAGCCCCGTGGTTTCGGTATCGAGCACCACCTCGCGCATGCTCAGCGTGTCTCCACATTTCGGCGCGGGCGCAGGCGGCGGATGATGCTCTCGACCGCTCGCAGGCTGTCGCGCCGGCCGAGCCCGGTTGGCACCACGAAATCGGCCCGGCGGCGCTTTTCGTGATCACTTAATTGTTGACGAAGAATGCCATCGAGCTTGGCAGCCGTCATGCCCCGGCGCCCGAGCACGCGGCTGCGCTGGATTGGCGTCGGTGCCGAGACGACGACCGCCGCATCGACATTGCGCGTCTCGCGCGCCTCGAACAGAAGCGGGATGTCGAGCACGACAAGCCTTGCGCGTTGCCGCCGGCAGCGCGCGAGGAACGCGCGTTCCTCGGTGCGCACCATCGGGTGCAGAATCGCCTCGAGCCGGCGGAGCGCGGCTTTGTCAGCGAAAACGATACCGCCGAGCACGCGGCGGTTGACCAGGCGGCCTTTCGGCGTCTCGGCCGCTGCTTCCGGAAACAGCGTGAGCACGGTGCGCACCGCCCGCCCGCCCGGGCCGAGCAGCCGATGCACGGTGGCATCGGCATCAAACAGGACCGCGCCGCGGCGGATGAAGGCGCGTGCGGCCGTGCTCTTGCCCATGCCGATCGAACCGGTGAGGCCGATCACGATCACCGTCTCAGCCCGCGAGATCCTGCAGCACGAAAGTGCGAAGCTCCGCCGTCACCGTCGGCGCGACCCCGAACCAGGCCTCGAACCCCGGCCGCGCCTGATGCAGCAGCATGCCGAGACCATCGACCGTGCGATGGCCGCGTGCGCGTGCCGCCTTCAGAAGAGCGGTTTCGAGCGGTGCGTAGACCAGATCATCGACCACCGCATCGCGCGGCAAGGCGTTCAACTCGAGCTCGAGCGGCTCATGACCTGCCATGCCGAGACTGGTCGTGTTGACAAGCAGACCGGCACCTTCGAGCGCGGTGTGACGCTTGTGCCATGGCACGACCGAAAGGCCGGGCCCGAGCGCCTCGGCCAATGCGACCGCGCGCGCCTCCGTGCGATTGATCAGGCGAAGCTCGGTCACGCCGGCATCGAGCAGCGCGACGCTGACCGCGCGCGCGGCACCGCCGGCGCCGATGACGACGGCCGGCCGACCGGCCTGGCGCCAGTTCGGGGCAGACGCATTCATGTGCTCGATGAAACCGAACGCATCGGTGTTGTCGCCCAGAAGCTCGCCATGCGGGCCGACCATGATGGTGTTCACGGCCCCGATGCGTCGCGCGGTGGGCGAGGGCGTATCGACGTGGCTGAGCGCGCTTTCCTTGTGCGGCAAGGTCAGATTCGCGCCCTTGAAGCCGAGCACCGGCAAGGCGCGCAGCGCTTCGCCGATCCGCTCCGGCCGCACCGCCATGGGTACGTACGCGCCATCGATCCGGTGATGGGCGAGCCAATAGCCGTGCAGCCGGGGCGAGCGCGAATGGGCGACTGGCCAGCCCATGACGCCAGCGAGCCTGGCCTTGCCGCTGAGCGCGATCATGGCGCGATTTTCTGCCCGCGCAGGAAATCGAGCAAGGCGAGGAGCGGCAGGCCGAGGATCGAGAAATAATCGCCCTCAACCCGGGTAAAGAGCTGGGCACCCAGGCCCTCGAGCCGATAGGCGCCGACACACCCGACCGCCTCATCCTCAGCCCGATCGAGATAGCCAACGATTAGCGCCTCATCCAGGGTACGCATGGTGAGCCGTGGTGCTTCGAAAGCGTGCCAAAGCCGTTGCCCGCCTTGGACCACGCAGGCCGCGGTCGCGAGCTCGTGCGTGCGCCCGGATAGCGCGCGCAACTGGCCCGCCGCATCGGCGCGATCGACCGCCTTGTCGAACCACGTGCCCGCGCAATCGAGCAATTGATCGCAGCCCAGCACCAGCGCCTCCGGCTGGCTTGCGCTAATGCGTTGCGCCTTCAGCTCGGCGAGTGCCAAGGCCGTGTCGCGGCTGCTGGCGTGCTCTGCCTTCATGGCGACTTTCAGCGACGCCTCATCGACATGCGCGGGCACGACCTCGAACGCGACACCGGCGCTCTGCAGCAATTTGGCCCGGGTCGCGCTCGCCGACGCCAGAACGAGCCGCGCCGCGCCTGAACCGCGCCACACGCGTGCTTCCGCCTTGACCATGAAATCGCGATCCCTCTAAGGTCGGCTCAACGCTCGGTGGAAGGACAAGACACGATCGGGATGACGCACGCGAACGCTCCGCTGGCCGCACGTCCCGCCGCGCAGCCAACGTCGTTTGGCCTCGCCCGCATCCGGCTGACCGAAATCCTGATCGGCACCTGCCTGATCGAGAGTTATCACAGCTTTTTGGCGCACGGCAAACCGTACCCGTTTACGGCGCCCGAAGCCTTGCTACCGGGCGCCGGGGTGCGCGGTGGCGAGCATCCGTTTCAGCGCACGGCCCTGCTGTTCGCCGTGGATGGCGCCGTTCCGGCCGGCCTCAACAAGTTCATCCGCATGCGTGGGCCGAACCAGCTCTCGGCCGACAACCTTGCCCAGATCGCGCCCGAGCTGCCGCCAATCCTGAACGATCCGGCCGCCGCAGAGATCGATAATCCGGCGTTCGCCGGCCTGCTTGATGCGCTCCTGAGGCTCGACTATGCGCTCGTCGTGCAGCGCGACGCGCGGAATCAGCTCTCGCTCAGCCATGTTCACGTCAAGGTCGAGCGCCTGACCGACAATGCGATCCGAGAGCTCGCGCAATCGCTCGGCTATATCGAACGACGCCTGTTTGAGCGCGGCGAGCGCTATGTCGAGGCGATCGAGGCCAAGTTCTATGAGTATTACGGCTTCCCACCCAATGCCTCGGGCCGCAAGAGCGCGGCCGCGATGGCAGCGCAGCTGTTCGGCTCGAAGCGGCTTGACTATCTGATTTTCGCGGCCTGCCAGGAGGATTGCCGCCTGACCGTGATCGATGCCGGCGATCAGCTCGAGCATTATCTCCTCACCAGTGTCGACGGGTCCGCGCTGAAGCAGCGCCTGGGCGGGCGCACCATCGACGACTACGTCATCGGATTGGACCTTGGCCAAAACGGTTGTGTCGTCGTTATCTATCGGCTTGGCTTACGCCGCACCTCGGCAGCCCTGCCATCCGGCATGCCGGCGAAGCCGAGGCGGGCGGATGCGGATTTCGCGCTGACCCGTCCCTGGATCGAGCCCAGCTCGGAGGATTTGGTGCCGCTCCCGGGCCGGACGGTGCCTGCACTTCCCTGGCCGCTCATCGTCCGGCCGCGCTGATCAGGCCTCGCCCACCCGGCGTGCGTGCAGCTGAAGAATGGCGGCCGCGGTTTCCTCGATCGAGCGACGGCTCACATCGATCACCGGCCAGCCGGCACGCGAGAACAGCCGACGCGCTTCCTTGACCTCACTGCTCACCGAGTCGGGGTCGACATAATCCGTATCCTCGCCGCGCCCGAGCGAGCGCAGACGTGAGCGACGGATCTCGACCAGCTGGTCGGCCCCGCGCGTCAAGCCGACAACGAGCGGGTTGGTGAGTTGCAGCAGCCCATCGGGTGGCGGGCAATCCGGAACGATCGGCACGTTCGCGGCCTTGAGACCACGATTGGCAAGATAGAAGCAGGTTGGCGTCTTCGACGTGCGGGACACGCCGACAATTACGATATCGGCCTCATTCAGGGTGCCGAGCGCTTGGCCGTCATCATGGGTAAGCGCGAAGTTCATCGCTTCGATGCGTTGGAAATATTGCGCGTCCATGACGTGTTGCCGACCCGGCAGGTTGCGGCTTTCGAGGCCGAGGAAGCCCTGAAGCGTCTCGATCACCGGATCCAAAAGCGAAAGACAAGGTACGCCAAAGAGCCGGCAGGCGGTCGCAAGCTCACGGCGAACCTCGGGCTCGACCAGCGTGTAGAACACCACGCCCGGATGCGCCTCGACATCGGCAACCACGCGGCGCACCTGCGCGACGGTGCGAACCAGCGGCCACTGATGTTCGGTGA
>VGET01000268.1 GCA_016869195.1 Alphaproteobacteria bacterium
TGCTCCTGCCAAAAGACATCATCGGCATCGGCGAGGCCCTTATTGTGCGCGATCTCGGCCGTGTAGTTGCGCTTGTCCGCGGCGCTCGCCGTGTGCGCCGACGCTCCGATGACGATGAGCACGAGCAGCGCCAAGGTGGCAACCGCACGCGCGGCCCAGCGGTGAAGCGACCACGTCATTGCCGCATCTCCAGATATCCCCGCATCTGCGCGCGCTCCTCGTCCGAGCAGGCTCGACCACGCTCGGCCATCGCGTCGATGTAGGTCTGCATCGCGCTCCCATGCAGAATGCCGATATAGGCGAGCTGCTTGTCGCTCCACTGCTTGCGCGCGCGCTCGGCCTGCATGAAGCCGAGATAGTGCGCCTCCCAATCAAGCCCGCACCATTCCGCAATGCCCGAGTTGAAACCGGTGAGGATGATCTTGCGACCGTCCTTGAGCGGCACGAGCGGCATCGCGCGTTCGGCCTCGGTCTCCGGCGCCGGGTGCGACCCGTCGCGCAAGATCGCGAAGGGCAGGAGGTCCCGGACGCCTTCCATCATCTCGAGCACGGCATCGTCCGGCAGACCCTCTTGCGCGCGCGCCGCGGAGGGGACCGAAGCGCCAAGCGCGAGCGCCAGCAAAGCAGCGGCGCACCCGGTGCGCCATGGCCCGCGCCGGACGCGCCACCACGACCCGATTCTAGATTCCCGTCCGCCCTGCCCCGCCATCACGACGTCCGCCCCTGCCCTTGCGCACCCAGACGCGCGAGAATAGATTCAGTGTATACAACTTATGAGGGTATTTCCAGCTCCGCGAGATCTCTGTGACCGAGCATGCCCGAAGCCCGGCCCACAGACAAAACCATGCCCGCGGGCCGTGGCCCGTCAGCTCCGGCGAATTGAATGATTATGATGCGGGAAGAAGGAGATGGTGGGCGGTACTGGGATTGAACCAGTGACCCCTACGATGTCAACGTAGTGCTCTCCCGCTGAGCTAACCGCCCGTTGGTGGGTTCGATAACATCGGCCGGCGCGCCTTGGCAAGCCCGGCGGGCGCGCGACCCTCGCGCCGCTAGGCCGTGGCCAGCACCCGGTCGATCTCGTCGACCAGCGAGCGCAAATGAAACGGCTTCGAGAGCACGCGCGCATTCGGGTGGCGCGGCGTGTTGTTGTTGAGCGCGACCGCGGCGAAGCCGGTGATGAAGATCACCTGGATTCCCGGCATCTCGATCGAGGCGCGGCGGGCGAGCTCAAGCCCGTCCATGCCGGGCATGACGATGTCGGTAAGTAGCAGGTCGAACTTCGAATTGGCGATATGCGGCAGCGCCTCGAAGCCATCCGCCACCGAGATCACGTCGTGGCCCACGCGCTCGAGCGCGCGCGCGAGGAACGTCCGCATGGAGCTGTCGTCTTCTGCGAGCAGGATTTTGGCCATGCGGTTAGCCGCTCCCGGAATCGGCTGGACGTCGACCTTGCCTTCGAGCGTTTAATATCGGCTGAAGCCAACCCTTGCCAAGAGATTGACGGCCGTTGCACACAGACATCGCCATGACCCGGCCGTGACAGGCGCGCCACTTTGGTCTAAACCGGTTCCGTGACGAGCAGCATGGACAGCGCGGTTTCTGCCCGGAAAGTCAGCCTCAGGCCCTATGAGGCCGAGCCGGTGCGCGTGCAGGCGCCCCCGACCCAGCGTATTCCCTTCGTCTTTGCCTCGCCCCATAGCGGCGCGTTCTATCACCCGAGCTTCCTCGCGGCCTCGCGGCTCGACCCGGTGACGCTCCGCCGCTCCGAGGACAGCTTCATCGACGAGGTGTTCGCGGCCGCGCCCACGCTCGGTGCACCGCTTTTGCTCGCGCTCTTTCCGCGCGCCTATCTCGACCCCAATCGCGAGCCCTATGAGCTCGACGCGCAGATGTTCGCCGAGCCACTGCCGCCATTTGTGAAGACGCGCTCGGAGAGGGTGCGCGCAGGCTTCGGCACGATCGCGCGCATGGTCTCGACCGGCGCCGAGATCTACCGCGAACGCTTGCGCTTCGCCGAGGCCGAGGCGCGCGTGCGCACGCTCTACGAGCCCTACCACAACACGCTGGACGCGCTGGTTGAGGCGACGCGCAGCAAATTCGGCGCGGCCATCGTGATCGATTGCCACTCGATGCCCTCGATCGGCGGGCCGAGCGACAAGGATGCCGGGCGGCAGCGCACCGATATTGTGCTCGGCGATCGCTATGGCACGAGCTGCGCTCCCGCGCTGACCGATACCGCCGAGCGCACGCTGAAGGGACTCGGCTTTCGCGTCGCGCGCAACGATCCCTATGCCGGTGCGCACACGCTCATTCGCCATGGGCGGCCGGATGAGGGCGTGCATGCGCTCCAGATCGAGATCAACCGCGCGCTCTATCTCGACGAGGCGAAGATCGCGAAGCTCGCAGGCTTCGCCGACCTCGTTCGCCGCATCACGAGCTTCCTCGAGGCGATGAGCTGGTTCGACGCGAGCGACCTGTAGGCGCCTGACACCGACGGCTCGTCATCCCCCTCCCCCGATCTGATCGGGAGATCGATCGGGCGAACAAGAGCAGCAATCGCCGTCACTGCGGCTCTGGATGACCCCGTCCAGGTTGGCCATGATGAAAGTGAAGAACCCTCAATCTCGGGCGGCGTCTGCGCCCCCGATCGGGTCGGGGGCAGGCTCACGGAATCCATGGGCCCGCGTGCGCTGAACGGTGGATCCTCTGGTCGCGCCCTTGGCGCGCCAGAGGATGACGGTGGCGGTGGCACGGCGTCCCTCAGCTCGGCGGCCGGCGCGTCGGCGCATCCTCCTCCTCGACGTCGGGGCGATCGTCCTCGCGCACGAGGAACGCGCCCGTCTTGTCCACCTTGGCGCGCTTGGCGGCGCGGCGCACCGCCTCGGCCACGGGGTCCGGCGCCTTTTTCGCGCGGCCGACCACCGGCACGGCCTTCACCAATCGGCTGACCTTGCCGCCGATCGCGCGCCGGACGCGACCCTTAGAGGGGGAAGCCTTTTCGCTCAAGATAGCGCTCCAGTCGTTCGCGCGCGCGCGGCTCGGTCAGGTCGAGCGTACCGCTCCAGCGCAGGCGCTGTAACAGATAGCCATTGAGATCGTGCGGATAGGCCGCCTGCAGCGCCTTGGCATCGAGCGCCGCGTAGTTTCTAAAACTTAGGTCCGAGACCTTGAAGATCAAATTCGGGTCCGCACTGTCGATCGTCCGATCGACATCCGCGCGCGTCACCTCGCGCTCGCGCGCGCCGAGCCGGCGTTGGCGACAGCTTATGCGCCAGCGCATCCAGAGCCAGCGCCATTGATGGCGCGGGCGAAAGCCGTATTTCGGCCAGACCGCGCTGCCGGCCGACCAACCGGCGAACAGCGACAGGCGCTCGATGCCCATCAGCATGAGGACGCGCACGAGATTGCGGATGATCGGCTGCCCGACCGGCAGATCGTCGCGCGCGGTGCCCGGGTTCTGCGGGCTCATTTCGCCCGGATACTGCAAACGTCGGATGGTCTCGAGCCAGGCCGCGCGACGCTCGGGCCAGAGCACGCAGCGCGCGGACGCAAGCGGCACTTCGCCATCATGCACGATGAGTGTCGCGTGCACCGCGCGGCCGACGAAGCCGAGGCAGAGCGCGGACGGCTTCGGCAGGTCCCGCCGCGCCAATTCGGTGATCTCGCTCGGATTCACAATCTGGCCCGCGCGGTCGCGCATCAGCCGGTTCCAGTCGCGCGCGACCTTGCGGTTCTCGCGCACGGTGTTGCGCTTGCGGCCCCAATCGGAGGTGAGGTTGAGGCCGTCGCGCACGGCGTAGAGCCGCTGCCGGCGCGGCCAGACAAAGAGGCGGGTCAGCCAGCTCTTCCAGCCACCAACGGGATCAGGCAGCCAGAGCACGCCCGAGGTGCGAAAGCGCGCACCCTGACCGTGCAGCCGGGCGAAATCGGGGTCACGCACGGCGTCATAGCCGCCGATTAACGCTGTGCTCACGCCCCTCGCGCCTCGACTGATTGTTTCAAACTCCGGAAACCATAGTGGCATGAGGGTTGTCGACGCGAGATCGGTGCGCAAGCCCCCTTGAAAGTCATGGCCCTGCTTCTGTCTCTCGTCGAACGAGCCGCGACGGCTCACGGGTCCGGGCCCCTCTGGCAGTCGACCA
>VGET01000269.1 GCA_016869195.1 Alphaproteobacteria bacterium
CTACTATCACAAGGCGCAGAACATCAGGCGCGTGCTCCGCGCCAAATATGAAGCGGTGCTCGCCTCCTATGATCTGATCGCCTTTCCCGCCGTCACCTTCCGTGCGACGCCGCTGCCGGCGCCCGATTGTCCGCCCGGCGAGTATTTTGCCGCGGCACTCAACATGATCGCCAACACCGTCCAATTCGATGTCAGCGGGCATCCGGTGGCCAGCATTCCCTGTGGCATGGAGGATGGCTTGCCGATCGGGCTTGGCCTGTGCGGACGCTTCTTCGACGAGCCGACCATCATTCGGGCCGGCGCCACGTTCGAGAAGATTGGAGATTGGACCAAGATGTAAGAGGTTGCGGGGTGCGGTGGGGCAAGCTCGCCGCGCTCGCCGCGTTTCGCCGCCGCCCTGGTCAGGTGGCGTTCCTTGGCGGCCTGCGCTTGCCGCTCGAGTTCAAGGGCCACGTTGGCGGCGGCCAATTCGAGGTTCTC
This sequence comes from Alphaproteobacteria bacterium, assembly GCA_016869195.1. Lineage (GTDB taxonomy): Bacteria > Pseudomonadota > Alphaproteobacteria > UBA828 > UBA828 > SHWC01. The sequence goes on from VGET01000269.1 coordinate 481, forward strand.
CGCCTGGGAGAGCAGGCGATCGGCGGCCTCATAGTCACCCCTGTCGACCGCCGAGCGCGCCTCCGTGATCGCCGCGGCCACCGCCGGATCCTCGTCCGGCTCAAGAATCTTCGGGCGTGCCAGCAGATCGAGGTGGCTGCCAGCGATCTCGGCCAATTTCGGCAGCAGATCCTCTTCCTTGACCTGCTGCTCCTGAAGGATCCGAAAGAAGTTCCTGACCGCCTCTGATGTCACCGCCAGCCGGGTCGCCAACTCGGTGACCTTGTTGACCTGGGCGCCTTCCTCCTTCTGCAGCGCAAGGAACAGCGCTCTGACTTCCGGCTCGGTCAGCCCATATTTGACGATGATGTCGCGCGCATGGATTTCGCCGGTATTGGCGATTCCTACTTCGGTCCTGGCGTCATCCGCATGAGCGATCGACACATACGCTGCCGCGATCAGGCCAACCGCCAGCGCAGCCAATGGCGCGCAACGCATCTCTGTCCCCGACGAGGCGGCCTATTGTTCCTTTATCTGAATGTCGCCTTCAATTTTCACCTCGCCGGTGTTCGCGACGCCTGCGCCGGCGCTCGCGGACTCCGGATTGCCCTTCGGCGGGGGCGTGTCGGATGTCCGAGCGGCCTCGGGCTGCTCTCCCTTTTCGCAATCGCCGCTTTCGATCATTATGTTCTTGGCTTCGATCGTTCCCGTATTGGCGAGGCCCGCACAGTCCACCTTGGCGACCTCGCCTCCCCCTTGAACGCCAGACCAGACCCAAGCACCGATGCCAAGCAGCGCAATGGCGAAGGTTGAGGCCACGATCATGCGAAGCATCCGGAACGATTGATCCTTGGTCAGCTGAGGAAAAATCTTTCGCCTGATCAATTCTCGAAAAATGATCAGCAATACACCGACCGCAATTCCACCGATTCCGGCGACCTCCCCAACAATCTTGAGAATGTCGGTGTTCATTTTTTAGGCTCCTTGCATCAGAGCGCCGCCGCCTCTGAGCTAGAAATAGCTCCGGGAACTACCGAAATAACGCCGCTTTTGAACGATTACTGGCCAGCCCTCAGCAAATACCTGTGGCAGAGAAGTGATCGAACGGGTTCCGGCGCGCTGGTGTCGCGCCGCGCTCGTTCCATCGGTCAGCACGGAACAAGGGACCTCCATCACCTACACCACGTGGCGCCGATGGAATCCCGGGCGGGCTGGCGCGCGCCGGACGCGGTCTTCAATTGCCGACACGGCATGCTTGTGCTGATCTGACGCTCCCACGTTGGTTCGGAGGCGGAGATGGCGTCGATCACTCGGGTTGAAGCTGAAATTGAGGTCGCCAATACCGGGCGCCGCGTCATGCCCGGCGGCGGCTTCGGCAACCTTTCCCACGACATCGTGATCCGCGAAGGCCGCGGCGGCCGCGTGTGGGACATGTCGGGAAATCGATATGTCGATTTCCTGCTCGGCTCGGGCCCCATGCTGATCGGCCATGCGCACCCCGATGTGACGGCAGCGGTGCAGGCGCAGCTCGCACGCGGCACCACCTTCTTCGCCAACAATGAGCACGGCATCCGGCTCGCCGAAGCGGTCGTTGAGGCCGTGCCCTGCGCCGATCAGGTTCGCTTCACCTCAAGCGGCAGCGAGGCCACGCACTATTGCATGCGTCTCGCGCGCGCTTTCACGCAGCGCTCCAAGATCATGAAATTCGAGGGGGGCTTTCACGGCATGGGCGATTGGGCGCTGATGAGCATGGCGCCCAAGCATCCGGGCAATTTTCCCCAGGCGACGCCGGATTCCGCCGGCATTCCCGAGGTTCTGACCGGCGAGATGCTGATCGCCCCGTTCAACGACGCGGAAGCCGCCACCGCGCTGATCGAGTCCCACAAGGCGGATCTGGCCGGCGTCATCGTCGAGCCGCAGCAGCGGCTGATTCCGCCGCGTCCCGGGTTCCTCGAGGCACTCAGGCGGGCCACCGCGGCGCACGGGATTCCCTTGATCTTCGACGAGGTCGTCACCGGCTTCCGCCACGCATATGGCGGCGCGCAGGAGTATTACGGCGTGGTGCCTGATCTCTGCGCGCTCGGCAAGGCGGTTGGCGGCGGCTTCCCGCTTGCCGCCGTGGCGGGTCGGGGCGACCTCATGGCGATGTTCGATCGGTCGGTTGCCGGCGACATCAGGTTCACGCCCCAGATCGGCACGCTTTCCGGCAATCCCGTCGCCGCCGCGGCCGGCCTCGCCACGCTCAACGTGCTCCGCACCCCCGGCACCTATCCTCGCCTGTTTGAAACCGGCCGCCGCCTGATGGAGGGGCTCGGCGCCGCGATGCGCAAGGCCGGGCACACCGCCCAGATCGTTGGCGAGCCTCCTATGTTCGAGGTCTTCTTCACCGAGCGACCCATCCACAATTATCGCGACGTGATCACGGCTGACATGGAGAAGCTCAAGCGCTTCAATCGGCTTCTGCTCGAGCGCGGTGTGCTGAAGGGGGACACCAAGTTCTACGTATCGACCGCGCATGACGAGGCCGACGTTGCGCAGACGCTCGACGCCTTTGCCGATGCGGCGATCGCTCTTCGCTGATCGCCCGCTGGAACCTTCGTCGCACGCCGCGATCGCCTGCTTCACTGAAATCGCCACACTCAAGCGGACGGCCAGGAGAGAAGACGATGACCTATACGTTGTTCAGCCGCGATGGATCAGGCGGATTTGCCGTAGAGGCCGCGCTGGTCAAGGCCGGCGCCGCCCACAAGGTCGTGGCGGTCGATACGTCGAAGGGCGAGCACAACCGCCCGGAGTTCGTTGCCATCAACCCGATGCGGCAAGTCCCCGCCTTGCTCCTTCCCGATGGGACCGTCATGACCGAATCCGCCGCGATGATCGTGCACGTCAGCAACGCGTTCCCTGACAAGGGGCTGGCACCCAAGCCGGCGACGCCGGCTCATGCCCGCTTTCTGCGCTGGATGTTCTTCATGGCAGCCAATCTCTACGAGGCGGATCTGCGCTATTTCTACTCGGACCGCTACACAAGCGCGCCGGAAGGAGCGCCTGGGGTCAAGGCGGCCGCCGCAGCGCACTTGAAGAAGGGCTTCGCCATCATCGACGGCGCCTTGGAACAGGGGCCGTTCCTTTGCGGCCCGACGCCGACCATCGCCGATACCTATCTCGCGATGCTGACGGCGTGGTCGCCTGAGCCGATTGTATCGCCCCGTCTGCGGGCGATTGCAGCTGCCGTGACAAAGGACCCCATGATCGATCCGCTATGGCGGCGACACGGCCTCGACAAATAGGAGGCGACATCACGGCGGAAGAGCGGATGCCTTCCGCCGTGTGACCCTGACGGTTTTCCCTCCGCCTCAAGCACGCTCACGCTCGCGTCGGCCTCCCTTGCCCTCTGTCCTGGCAGACGCTCGCCGAACGCGGACGCGAGGTCGCGCCGCCTCGCCCGCCAACCGCCGTGTCAGATCGTCGCATCCGCCCTGGTGCGGATGGCGGGGGAACGCGCAGATGACAACATAATCTCGCGTGGAAACGGCACGCTTCCGTGCCGAAGCCGCCAGCGAGAGCCTCGGATATCATGCACAACGAAACCGCTCTTGCACCCCTTGGGCACAACATCGGAGAAGCGCCGATTGAGATCGAAGTTCGGCTCTTCA
>VGET01000270.1 GCA_016869195.1 Alphaproteobacteria bacterium
AGATCGTCCTGATTGGCGAGCATCAGGTCGAACCAGGTTTTCAGGATCTTGGCGCGCTCCTTGGCGGTCTTGGCGCGCCAGGCGGGGAACGCCTTGTCAGCGGCCTGGACCGCGCGGCGCGTCTCGGCCGCGCTCAACGAGGGCACCGTGCCGATCACGCTGCCATCGGCCGGGTTGTTGACCGGGATCGAGCGCTTGGATTCCGCCTCGATCCACTGGCCGTCGACATAGCACTGCTGGCGGAACAGCTTGGGGTCCTTCAGGAACACGCCTTCGGCGATCTGCGCTTTCGCGGTGGCCATTTGTCGGTCTCCCATGGGGTGGCGGGCGCGCGCTGGCATCGAGGGCCGCGCTCGTGCGGGGAGTATCGACCAGACCACGCCGCCACTCAAGGCACCCCTTTACCTGCCCTTCCGTGGTGGCGAGCGTCGAAAAATTACCGGAAGGTGCGATGAACTCGGCAGGAAGGCACGTCACCCATCAAACGTATACCGACCGTCATCCCGGGGAACGGTCGAGCACGGCGAGCCCGTCAACCCCGGAACCACCGTGCCGGGCGCCCGGTGCGTGCGGCCCTGGGTTCCGGGTCGCAAGGTTCGCAGCCGAACACGTGGCGTGTTCGGGCTCACCTAACGCCCGGAATGACGCGTAGAGAGTTGGCCAGGAAGGTAAGGTTGGGCATGTTTCAATGAGGAAGACGAGCGACAACCCCTCGCCTCGCCCGCGACTTCAGAGCAAGATCGCGCCATGAGCGAATCCTGCCGGGTGACGCGCCGCACGGTCGTCGGTGGCCTTGTCGCCGGCGGTGCGGGTCTTGGGCTCGGCATGACCTCGCGCTCGGCAGGCGCCTTCCTGTTCGAGCGCCACGAGCGCCGGCTTGCGCTGCATAACCTTTGGACCGAGGAACGCATCGACGCGGTCTATTGGCGCGACGGCGAGTATTTGGAGGACACGCTCAGCGCGTTCAACCAGGTGCTGCGCGATCGGCGCACCGGCGAGGTGCAGCGTGTCTACCCCAGGCTCTACGACCTGCTGGTCATCCTGCGTGACACATTTCGCGTGACGGAACCGATCGGCGTGATCTCGGCCTTCCGCTCGCCCGAGACCAATGAGCAGCTGCGCGAGATGACGAAGGGCGTCGCGCGCAACAGCCTGCATCGCCTCGGGCTCGCGATGGACGTGCGCGTCGAGGGCGTGCCGACAGATCAGCTATTCACCGCCGCCGCCGCGCTCGCCTGGGGCGGCACCGGGCTCTATCGCGAGTCCAACTTCGTGCATATTGATCTCGGGCCGCCGCGGCTCTGGGGCGTGTGAGCATCGCAGCCCTCGCACCATCGCGTAACCAACTCACTAATTCACGCTCACGATTTCTTGAGTAGCCACCCGGCCACAGAACGGCCACTTGGAAGCACCGGCGTGTTCTCCAAATGATGGCGTCATGGCCGAATTCTTCACGAACCCGCTGGTGCAGAGCGTGCTGGTCCCGGTGGCGGGGGGATTCATTCTCACCGGCGCCATCCGCTTCGCCAATGGCCGAGCAAAGGGCCCATTGGTCGCGGGCGCGGCGGTCGCGCTCGGCTTCCTCGTCGGCTATGTGCTGATCGTCGGCCTGCCACCGCTACCGCCGGTGTCCAACCAGCAGAAGCTCGCTTATGTCGTGGCCGGCGGCCTCATCATCGGCTTCCTGATGGATTTCAGCCGAAGGCCGCCCTTCTACCGCGAGCTTGTTTACATCGTCGGCGCTGCCGCCGCGCTTTATTGGATGGCACTGCCGAAGATCGCCGGCGGCACGGCCTGGACCTATCTGTCGCTGGTTGCGCTCTGGATCGCCGCCGGGTTGATCGGTTATCGGCTGGAGAAGAGCCGCGCGAACGTCGTGAACGCGTGCGCACCGCTGCTGGTGGCGGCGCTCGGCCTTGGGCTCGTCGCGCTGTTCGGCCGCACCGGCTCGTACTCCCAGCTGGCATTTTCACTTGCGACCGCGTTTGGCGGCTTCATGTTGTGGAACTGGCCGATCGCGCGCTATCCCTTCGGCGCGACGCTGTTGCTCGGCGGCGCTGGCGCGCTTGTCACCATTGCCTACGCCCTCGCGCTTTACACCGAGGCGAGCCCCTACGCCCTCGCCATGCTGCTGCTCTGCTTCTTCGCGGAGCCGGTGGCGCGCCGCATCAAGCTGCCGGCGGGCAAGATCGGCGAGGCGTTCCGCCCGGTCGCAGTCGGCGCGGTTGCGCTGATACCGGCACTGGCCGCCGTCGCCGTCGCCTATCTCACCGCCCCCGGCCAGGAGGCCGGGTACTAGACGCTCAACGACCAATCCAAGGGAGGAACCTCGTGCGTACTCGTTCGATCATTGCCGGCGCCGCCGCGTTAATGGCCTCGACCGCGCTCATCGGCACCGCCTCGGCCGCGGACAATTACAAGATCGATGCCACCCACACCAACATCATCTTCATCGTCGATCATCTCGGCTTCTCGAACATGATCGGGCAGTTCCAGTCGTTCGAAGGCAACTTCTCCTTCGACGGCAAGTCGGTCGAAGGTGCGTCGGTCAAGCTCACGATCAAGACCGCGAGCGTCGACACTGACCATGAGGCGCGCGACAAGCACCTCTCCTCGCCGGATTTCTTCAACGTTCAGGAATTCCCGGAGATGAGCTTCACCAGCACGAAGTTCGAAGCAACCGGCGACAAGACCGCGAAGATGACCGGCGATCTGACGATGCTTGGCGTCACCAAACCGGTGACGCTCGACGTCACCTTCAACAAGGCCGACAAGTTCCCAATGGACCCGAACGTGTTCATCGCCGGCTTCTCGGCAAAGGGCACGGTCAACCGCCAGGACTTCGGCATGAAATACGCCGCCGGCGCGATCGGCGACAATATCGGGCTCTGGATCGAGGCCGAGGGTCACAAGCAGTAGCGCAAACGGCGTAAGGCGTGGCGGGCCCGACCCGTCGCGCCTTGCAGCGCCACTACCGTCCGTCATCCCCCGGCTTGACCGGGGGATCCAGAGCTACGGCCGAGATCTGTGCGTTCGACTCTGGATGGTCCGATCAAGTCGGGCCATGACGAAAAATTTCTCAGGACGCAGGCATCAAGCCTGCGTCACGATGGACCCCGGCTTTCGCCGGGGTGACGATCTAAGTAGAAGAGCCGCTCGCTCAACCGTCCCCCGGGGTGACAGAAGGTGAGTCACGCTGCGAGGAAACTCAGCAGCTCGCGCGCGGTTTCCTCGGGCCGCTCCTCGACCAGAAAATGCCCCGCCTCGAGCGAGACGCCGCGCACATTGGTGCAGCGCGCCTGCCAGCAGGCGAGCACGTCCCACCATTTGTGGAGGCGGCCGCGATTGCCCCAGAGCGCCAAGGTCGGGCATTCGACCTTGCGGCCCAGGTCCTCGCGGTCATAGACCATGTCGATCGAGGCGCCGGCGCGATAATCCTCGCAGCTCGCATGGATCGCGGCCGGGGTCGAGAAGCAGCGGACATACTCGGCCAGCGCTTCGGGCGCGAAATAGCTCAGGCCCTTCTCCGCGCCGCCCCAGCGCTGCAGGCACCAGCGCAGCCAGAACGCCGGGTCATTGCCAATCATGCGCTCCGGCAGGCCGTCCGGCTGAATGAGAAAGAACCAGTGCGCATAGGCGGTCGCGCGCTCCTGATCCATGGCGCCGAAGGCATCCAAGGTGGGCACGATGTCGAGCACGCCGAGCCTGGTGACCCTGGCGGGGTGATCGAGGGTCAAGCGATGCGCCACCCGCGCGCCCCGGTCATGCCCGATCAGCGCAAAGCGCTCATGGCCAAGCGCCGCCATCAGCGCCACCTGATCCTTCGCCGTCTCGCGCTTTGAGTACGTCTTGTGCTCGGGATCGCCCGGGGGCTTGCCGCTGTCGCCATAGCCACGCAGATCGCTCGCGATCACCGTGTAGCGCGCGGCCAGCGCCGGCGCCACCTTGTGCCACATCGCATGGGTCTGCGGATAGCCATGGAGAAGCAGCACTGGCTGGCCCTTGCCGCCGACGCGGCAGTGGATCGCGACGCCATTGACCTCGACCACCCGCCGCTCGAAGCCCTCTAACATCTGATCACTCCTTCTCCGTCTCATCGGCCTC
>VGET01000271.1 GCA_016869195.1 Alphaproteobacteria bacterium
TACTTCGGCTGGTTTCTTGCCACTTTGCAGAAGCCTCCCGGCTCTGACACGTCGCTTGGCAGCTTCGTCCATCTTCTTCGCCATATCTTCGTCCCAATGCAATGATGCCATCGGTACGACAGGACATGGCGGAGAAAGTTGTCATTAGGTTAGGTAATTCTCAATAGATATGGCGGGCGGAGAAGTCAGTCTGACGCAAGGCGACTAAGCAAGAGCTACGGCCACCACGTTCGAGGACCGCCATCCAGGAGAAGCCACTTTCCTCGTTGTATGGTTTCGCAGCACGTCCTCGAACCAGCCGCAGCCTCGCTCGCCGCACCTGCCCATCGCCGCGGGGGCATACTCAACATCACCGCTCTGGGTGATCTCCACGCTGCAGCGGTCCATCATGAGTTCCTCCAGCATTCCGCGCCCACAACTGGCACGGCTCTTCATCGCCGAGATCGAAAGCGACAGGGACTTGCTCACCTCCTGCATGGTCTTGCCCTCAATATCGGTGGCCGTCGAGGTGTCACCGTAGATCGGAGGCATGACGCGTAGCAAGGGTTTGACGCACGCGCTTAGTTCATGGGGAATGCGTTCCGCTCCTCCCTTCGCACTGCGCCAACCGCAGCATCATCGCAGGATCTATGAGGTACGCCGCAGCAGACTGACTCAGGCGCTCAGGCGGAGGGAAAGATTCTGGTGGTTCCGCCCATATACGGCTGTAACGCCGTCGGCACCGCCACACTGCCATCGGCCTGCTGGTAGTTCTCCAGAATGGCTACCAGCGTACGGCCCACCGCCAAACCTGAGCCATTGAGTGTGTGCACGATCTCGGGCTTGTTCTTGTCGTTGCGATAGCGCGCCTGCATGCGCCGCGCCTGGAACGCTTCGAAATTGCTACACGAAGATATCTCGCGATAGGCACCCTGCCCCGGCAGCCACACTTCCAGATCGTAGGTCTTGGCGGCAGAGAAGCCCATGTCGCCGGTGCACAGCACGACGGTGCGGTAGGGCAATTCCAGTTTCCTGAGAATGGCCTCGGCGTGGGCAGTGAGTTCTTCGTGCGCCTCGTAAGACTTGTCCGGATGGACGATCTGCACCAACTCCACTTTGTCGAACTGATGCTGGCGGATCATGCCGCGCGTGTCTTTGCCATAGGAGCCTGCTTCGCTGCGGAAGCACGGTGAATGGCAGACGTACTTTAGCGGCAAGCGATCGGCGGCGAGAATTTCGTCCCGCACGATATTGGTGACAGGCACTTCCGCCGTAGGGATGAGGTAGAGTTTTTCCGCATCGGTGCGTGGGACGCCAAACAGGTCGGCCTCGAACTTGGGCAACTGGCCGGTGCCACGCATGCTGGCGGCGTTGACCAGATAGGGCACATAGACCTCGGTGTAACCGTGTTCTCCGGTATGGACGTCGAGCATGAACTGGGCGATGGCGCGATGAAGCCGCGCCACGCCACCGGTCATCAGGCTGAAGCGGGCACCGGAAATCTTGGTGGCAGTCTCGAAATGCAACTGCTTGAGCCCTTCGCCGAGGTCGACGTGATCCTTGGCCGCGAAACCAAGCGTGGGGGGCGTGCCGATCTTGCGCACTTCGACGTTGTCATCGGCGGAGTTGCCGCTCGGCACCGATGCGTGGGGGACGTTGGGCACGGTCAACAGCAGGTCCGACATGCGGGTCTGGATGTCGGCGAGTTCGTTCTCCAGGCGCTTGGACTCCTCGCCGATGCCGCCCACTTCCGCCATCAGCGCACTCGCATCCTCGCCTTTGCGCTTGGCCTCGCCTACCTGCTTGGAAAGGGTGTTGCGCTTGTTCTGCAACTCTTGCGAGCGGGTCTGCGTGACCTTGCGTGCGGCTTCGAGTCTCTGAAACTCATCGACCGGAAATTCATAGCCGCGGGCGGCCAGCCGGGTGACTACGGCATCGAGATCGCCGCGGAGCAATTGGATATCAAGCATGACAATGCATTCTCAGGTCTTGTCCTTGCGCGCCTTGGCATCGAGGTCGCGCAGGTAACGCAGACGCTCGCCGATCTTGCCTTCGACGCCGCGTTCGGTGGGTTGATAAAAATGCGGAGGCCGCAATCCGTCCGGGAAGTAGTTCTCGCCCGCGGCATAGGCCTCCGGTTCATCGTGCGCGTAGCGATAGGCTTTGCCGTGTCCCATCTGCTTCATCAAACGCGTGGGTGCATTGCGCAGATGCAGCGGCACGGGCCGCGAAGCATCTTGCCCGACGAAATCACGCGCGGCATTATAGGCACTGTAAGCGGCATTGCTCTTTGGCGCGCAGGCCAGATAGATACAGGCCTGTGCCAGAGCCAATTCGCCTTCGGGCGAACCTAGGCGCTCATAGGTGTCACACGCGGCGGTAGCCAGCGGCAGAGCGCGTGGATCGGCAAGCCCGACGTCTTCGATCGCCATGCGAACGATACGCCGGCCGACATAGCGCGGGTCGGCACCGCCGTCGAGCATCCGGCACAGCCAGTACAGCGCGGCGTCAGGATTGGAACCGCGCACCGACTTGTGCAGCGCCGAGATCTGATCGTAAAAGGCGTCGCCACCCTTATCGAAACGCCGCAATGCCAGCGACAGCACGCTGCTCATGAAGGCGAGGTCCACTTCACTGCAGGCGCCAGTACGAGAAGCGTGGCCCACCTGTTCCACCAGGTTGAGTGCTCGACGAGCATCTCCGTCTGCGGTGCCGATGAGCGCTGCACGGGCTTCATCATCAAAGCGCAGGCCCGGAAATACCCGCTGACAGGCGCGTTCGGTGAGTACGCCTAGATCTTCCGCGCTCAAGGGTTCGAGCACATACACGGCGGCACGGGACAGCAGCGCACCATTGACCTCGAAAGATGGATTCTCCGTGGTGGCGCCGATGAAGGTGAACAGTCCGCGCTCGACATAGGGCAGAAAGGCATCCTGCTGCGACTTGTTGAAGCGATGCACTTCATCCACAAACAGGATGGTGCGGCGATTGCGGGTGCGTAAACTCTCCTCCGCTTGCTGCACCGCTTCGCGGATGTCTTTCACTCCGGAAAGCACAGCCGACAGGGCGATAAAGTCGGCCTCGAAGGCCCGCGCCAGAAGCCGCGCGATGGTGGTCTTGCCCACACCCGGCGGACCCCAAAGGATGAGCGAATGGGGCTTGCCCGATTCGATGGCGAGCGTCAGCGGCCTGCCCGGACCGATGAGATGGCGTTGTCCGAGCACGTCGTCCAGGCTCTGTGGCCGCATGGCCTCGGCAAGCGGGGCCTCGGGCTGAGGAGGTGTTGCGGAATCGAACAGGTCGGTCATTGCCGAACCCGCGCCTTGAGCCCCTGTAGCGTTTGCCTATGCATCGCCGCGGAAAAGCCCCTCTCCCCCCGGGAGAGGGGTTGGGGTGAGGGAAAGCAACGATGGGAAATTCGCTCCAAATCTCCCTCACCCCCCGCCCCTCTCCCGGCGGGAGAGGGGAGATTCCTGGGTAGGGGTTGGGGCGAAAGACAAGTACGTGAGAACGGATGCATCAATTCTCCCTCACCCCCCCACCCCTCTCCCGGTGGGAGAGGGGAGACTCCGAGGTGATACTTGCGTCACTCCGTAATCACGTCCGCCCCGGCGGGCGCAGTGAAGGTGAACAGGGCGTCGGCAAAGCGGGGATTCTTTTCGACCTTGGAGAATCTGATCGAAGTCACTTGACCGAGGTGATCGTGCAGATCCATGGCCTCCAGCGTATTGCCATTGAAACCCATGCGCACCTTCTGGAACAAGCTTTCCTCTCGAGGCAGGGCCTCCAACCAATCGAGCCCGCCCTTCATGCCCTTGGCACTCAATTGATAATGCTCTTCCATATCGTTGCTGCCCGCCAGCAAGGCGGCGGGGCTGCTGCCGAGGGCGCCGTCGAGCTTCTTTACCGTGACTTGATTGAGGTCCTTGTCGTAGACCCACAACCGATCGCCATCGCCGACGATCAGTTGCTCGTAGGGCTTCTCGTATTCCCAACGGAACCGCCCCGGTCGCGCAAACGACAGCTTGCCTTGCGTGCTGCTGATTTTCTTGCCCTTGTTGTTCAATTGCGTTTGCACGAAACGCGCGCTGGCGCCACGGGTCTCA
>VGET01000272.1 GCA_016869195.1 Alphaproteobacteria bacterium
CCATACCGAGGGTCGGGTGGCTCGGGTCATAGGCCTCGGGCCGGGACAGGCGGGCCATGTAGCGCAGGCAATCGGCTTTGGGGTCGGCCATGTCCTTGGCCGTCATCGCGGCGTTGTTGGGCACCCAGTACCAGAAGGCTGCCTTCCGCGCGGTGCCGCCAAGCTCGGGTGCCTTCTCGAGCAGGAGCACGCTCCGCCCCTGCCAGCGCGCGAACAGCGATGCCGCCAGCCCACCGCCGCCGCCGCCGACCACGATGACATCGTAGGTGCCATCGAAGGGCCCCTGCGGGGACGCAGGCCTCGCGGATTTGCGCGTCGGGATGCCGGCGGGAGCATTCATGATGGCCTCTCTCTAGATCGAAGGTTCAATCGCCCTTGTGCGTCGGCCGCCAGAGGCGGCGCGCAGCATGTGCCGCACCCGGCCGAGCGGAAGTCGTCCCGAATAGATCATCACGGCGAGGAGCGTCAACCCGCCGCTGACGATGACGCCGACCGCGGTGTTGACGCCAAGGAACGGCACGATATTGACGATGAGGGCGAAGAAGATCGCGCCGAGCACCGCGCCAAGGAAGGAGCCGCGGCCACCCGTGAGCGCAGCCCCGCCGATCACCGCCGCGGCAATGCTGGTGAGTGTATAGGTGGCGCCGACCGTGGGATGGCCGACGCCAACCTCGGTCGCGAGGAAGAGCCCCGCCAAGGCCGCCATGCCGCCCGCCAGCACGTAAGCGTGCAAGTGGATGAGGCCGGTTCGGATGCCGTTGCGGCGCGCCGCCTCCTCGCGGAATCCGACCGCCCGGGTGCGCAAGCCACTCCGCGTGCGATAGAGCCAATAGTCGCCGAGCACAGCGAGCGCCACGATGACGATGAAGGCGAACGGCATGAACCAGACGCGCGCGGTCAACACGTCAAGGAAGTCCGTGTTGATCGCGCCGCCCGGCACGGGGCGTAAATGGAGCGCGATGCCCTGAAGCACGCTCAGCATCGCGATGGTCGTGATCACCGGATTGATCTTGAGGCGCCTGACCAAGGTGCCGTTCGCCAAGCCGACCAGAAGGCCGATGATGAGGCAAAGGAGCGTGCCACCGAGGATGACGGGTACGCTCGAGCCGCTACCGAGCAGAAAGGAGGCGGCGACCAGCACGACCGTCATCAACGAGCCGACCGACATGTCGAATCCGCCAACCAGCAAAGCGTGCAATTGCGCCATTGCGACCAGGGCGAGCGGCGCGGTCGCCGTAAGCAAATGGCGGCCATTGAGTGGCGTCAGGAAGGTCGATGATTGGCTCGAGACATAGGCGCCGACCACGACGATGAGGAACAGCAGGAAGCACGATGGTTTCCACCACTGGGTGCCAGGCCCGACGACGCGCCAGAAGCCGCGCCATGCCGAGCCCGATCCATCCATGGCTGATTCCTCGGCCGGGCTCGAACGGTCGCCCCGCACCGCGGTCGAGGTCAGGAAGGACGAAACGATGTTCGGCTCGGTGACATCGTCGCCCTCCAGCTCGCGGATGATTCGCCCGCGCGAGAACACGAGGACGCGGTCGCACAGTCCCGCGAGCTCGATCGCATCGGCCGATTTAACGATGATCGAGGTGCCCTGATCGACCTTGGCCCTCAGCGCCTGATAGATGTCGAAGCGTGCCTTGGCATCGACACCCTGGGTCGGCTCGTCAATCAGCACCACCTTCGCACCGTGCAGGAAGCTGCGGGCCAATACGGCCTTCTGCTGGTTGCCGCCCGAGAGGGAGCTGATCGGCTGATCGAGCGTCGCGGTCACGATGTCGAGCTCGTTGATCAGCTCGTTGGCACGGTCGCGCTCCCGCGTACCACGGACAATGCCGAGCTTGGAGAACCCTTCGAGCACCTGGATCGTCATGTTCTCGCGCACGCCGAGCACCGGAAAAATCGATTCGGTGCCGCGATCCCCGCTGAGCATCATGACGCCGGCGCCGATCGCGCTGCGAGGTGCACCAAGCATGAACCGCCGCCCCTCGCAGCTTGCCTGCCCCCTCGCGTCTTCAAAGCCACCAACCGCGCGCAGCACGTCGCGCTGGCCGTTCCCTTCGGCCCCAGCGAGACCCAGAATCTCGCCACGATGGAGGTCGAGATCGATCTGATCGAACGCCGCGCCGGACAGTCCCCGGACAGCGAGGGCAATGCCGCCCTCGCGCGCAGCCCGACCCTTCTTGGGCGGGAACTCGGCCTCGATCGGCCGCCCGACCATGAGCGCGATCAGGTCCTTTTCCGAGAGCTCTTTGGTGGTTTCGTAGGTGCCCTGCCACATGCCGTCGCGCAGCACGGTGACACGCTGGGCGAGCGAAAGAATCTCCGGCAGGCGATGGCTGACATAGACGACGGTGCCGCCTTCCCCCACGATCCGCCGGACGATGCCGTGCAACACCTCGACATCGTGAATGTCGAGCGAGGTGGTCGGCTCGTCGAGCAGCAGCACCTTGGGCTCGGCCGCGAGTGCCTTGACGATCTCGAGAAACTGGCGTTGCGCGGGCGACAGATCGGCGACAAAGGCCCTCGGATCGATCGAAAGGCCATAGAGATCAAGCTGGCTCTGAGCCCAAGCGACGATGCCTGAATAACGAACCGAGGGGCCCGTGACGCCGAGCAGCAGGTTCTGCGCGACGGTGAGCTCGGGAACCAGCGAATTGTCCTGATAGACGGTGGCGAGCCCGAGGCGCCGGGCCATGAGCGGGTCGGCGGTGGTAAGCGGCCTTCCCAGGATTTCGACGGTGCCGGTGTCGGGCGCGCGTGCGCCACTCGCGATCCCGAGCAGGGTGCTTTTGCCCGAGCCGTTCTCGCCCAGGACGGCATGCACCTCGCCTGCAAGGCACTCGAGGCTGACATGATTCAGCGCCAGCACGCCCGGGTACTGCTTCGAGATATTCGAAAGCTTTAGCGCCGGCGCCGTCATGCCTGCGGAGACCCCGTGCAAACCGAGCGTGTTCATCGCCCGGCCGGGCCCGACTCCCTCGCAGGATCGGACCCGGCCGGCGCGACCTCAGATGGGTCGTTCGACCCGGTCTACTTCTTGAACATCAGGGCGAGCATGTCGGCATCGACGAGGGTCGAGACCGGCATCTCTTCTGGCAGTGCCGAGTTGCACATGCCCTTCGCCACCTGCTTCATCTTGAACGGCACATCGACCACCGCCGGCACCTCCTCGCCACGGAGCTTCGCCATGGCGGCAGTCAAGGCAATGCGCACCTGGAACGTGCCACCGGCCGAGAAGAAGATCTTGAAGTTCGGGTTGTTTGCCTTCTCCCAATCGCAGAATAGACCCTGCTCATCGGTCCTAAGCGAAAGGATGAGATCGAGCGGCTTGTTGGCCGCCTGGTAGGCCCGCACGCCACCGCGGAAGCCATCGGCATACTCATAGAGCACGGCGTCAATCTGCGGGTTTTGCGCGATGAAGCCCGACATGGCCTTGAACGACCCCTCCTGGGTCCAGTTGGTATCGGCCTTGCCGAGCAGCTTCATCTTGCCCACCGCGTTCATCTTCTCTTCCGAACACTTCTGCCAGGCAGCGCTCAGGCCGTTGCCCGGCGTGCCCCCGAGCATCACCACATTGGCCGGGTCGGCCTTGGTGTTGTCAGCCACGAACTGAACGAACTGGTTGCCGAGCTCGCACAGATTCTCGGCAACGAGGGCGAGGAAGTCCTTACCTGGGCTGCCGCCGGGTGGCGAGATGTAGGGCACGACCAGGATGCCGGCCTCGGTTGCCTCCTTCACCGCTGGCAACATCGCCTCGCCGGCATCGGGGAAGATCGTGATGATGTTAACGCCTTGGGCGATCATGCTCCTGACATCCGAGATCGCCTTGGTCGGATCCATGCGGGCCGAGGTGTAGATGACCTTCTTGACGTCGGGATAGCTGAGCGCCTGGAGGATGAACTCCATCTTGGTGACTTGGCGCCACACGTTCTCGCCAAAGCCATCCGCCAGCGCAACGGTCAGCTTGCCGCTGCTCCGCTCGCAGACGTTCTCCTTCCAGCATGTGAGCGCCAGCTCACGATCGGCTGGTGAAAGGGCGGTCGCGGCCTGCTTGAACGCCTCCGTCACAAT
>VGET01000273.1 GCA_016869195.1 Alphaproteobacteria bacterium
CCTCAAGGCGGCGACGGTCGGCAGGCGATACGGTGACGGCGATGCCTGGACGCATCAGACAGACTCGCACATCGCGCGTGCGGCCGGAATCCCCTATGGGATTCTTGTGTCAGATTTTATCCACTAGGGAGCGGCGCGGCCAACGCCACATCGTGTTGCATCACCACGGATCGCGCCCCTGAATCGGTTGGGAACAGGGGGAAGTATCGTCCCGCCAAGGTTAAGCGGCGCTTGGCCACTATGGCTAAGGAAGCATTACGGACCCGCTGTTTGGCGCTTTACGACCCCTGAGCTGACACGCAATAATCCGCCCCGGGACGCGGGTGTAGCTCAATGGTAGAGCAGAAGCTTCCCAAGCTTACGACGAGGGTTCGATTCCCTTCACCCGCTCCACCAATTTCCGAGGCGATGGCTTTGGGAGCGCCTGTGCGCCGGACGGCTGCTCGCCCTTTGTTCACGACGCCAGATAACCGGCAAGGTTCTGGCGCATGTTCTGTTCGATCGTGGCGTTCAGGTCATTGACCAGCGCTTCGGACAGCTCCTGAAAAAACTTGTCCCGCTCGTCGAGCGACAGGCCCTCGGCCATCGAGCGCGATCGCTGTGTCCGTGCCGAAATGGACGCCGCAGTGAGGCCGCCATTGTCGACGATCTCAAGCAACACGTCGACGGTCGCGTCGATCCGCTCGACCTGATCGGTGGTGAACAGCCCCTCGACGCCCTCGGTGCGCGGCAGCGGCACGCGAAGTGCGCTCGCCTCGATGATCGTGATGCGGAGCGTGTTGTTCTGGCCAACGCCCCGCAAGCGATCCTCGACCCATTGCCGGAACGCGGCAGCCGGCGGCATTGGAAAGGTGTGTTCAACATTGGGCTCGCGCAGCGGCGACTGGTACTCGTCGATCACCTCGACCCGCGCCACCAGCACCTCGATCGGCGGCAAATGGCCATAGGTCAGCGCCGGAATCGGTTCACGTTCGACGGTGGATGAACAGGCCGCGACCACCAGCCCGACCAGAACGATCATCCATCGCGAGAAGCTCAGGCGCGCGCGCATCCGATTAACTTTCGTTCCAAGGCCGCGACGCGCGACCATTGCGATCCGAGAGCGACCTCATCATTGAGCCGTCAACGCCCTGCGTTCAAGCGGCGTAGAGCCGGTCGAGCGCCAGGTCGTCAAAGGTTTCGGCACGGTGGCAGAACTGGCAGGTGACCACCACCAAGCCATCGATGCGCATGGACTCGACCTCGGCCCGCGGCAGCGAGCGCAGCACGCTGGTGACGCGCTCGCGCGAGCAGCGGCAGGCGAAATGCAAGGTGCGTGGCCGGTGCAGGCGCACCCCCTCGGCATGAAACAGGCGGAACAACAGCCGCTCGGAGCCGAGCGCCGGATCGAGCAGCTCATCGGGCCGCACGCTACTCATCAGGATCACGCCGCGACGCCAATCCTCTTCGGGATCCGTATCAGTTAAATCGAGGCCGGCGCCCATATCATCTGGCGTGGCGTCAGCTTCGAGCCCGCCTTCACCCGGCACACGCTGGAGCATGAGCGCGCCCGCACGCCACGAGCCGGCGACCGGCGCAGCCGCCAACGTGATCACGGTCGCGATCTGCTCCGACTGGCGGAAGTAGGTATGCGCGCACTCGGAGAGCGAGGCGCCCTCGAGCTCGACGATGCCCTGATAGCGCTCGGTGTCCGGCCCCTGATCGACCGTGAAAGCCAAATGCCCGGCTCCGAGCAGGCGCGGCACAGGGTCGCGCCCGACCTCGGCCTCGCTCGCCATCACCGCCGCGCGATCGAACGAGGCGTAGCCACGCAGCGCACCTTCGCTCGTCAGGTCGGCCACCAAGGTATGGACCGGCCCCTCGCCCCGCGCCTGCGCCGTGAACACGCCCTGATATTTCAGCGAGCCGCCGAGCAGCACCGTGAGCGCAAGCAGCTCGCCGAGGAGGGTCGCGACCGGCGCGGGATAATCCGTCTGCCCGAGAATGGTGCGTGCCGTCTCGCCCAGGCGCACATGCTGGCCGCGCAGGCGCTGGCGCCCGAGCCGAAAGGGCTGCAGTGAGTCGATTCCCGGGTCGGGAAAGTTCATGGCAGCGCCGCCGGCGCGAGGCAGTGCAGCAGAACCGCCTTCTGGGCGTGGACGCGGTTCTCCGCCTCGTCCCACACGACCGACGCCGGGCTGTCGATCACCTCATCGGTGACCTCCTGTCCGCGCTTGGCCGGCAGGCAATGCATGAAGATCGCGCCGGGCGCCGCTTGTGCCATCAGGCCGGCGGTCACGCGAAAGGGCTCGAAGCAGGCCAAGTTCTTACCTGGCTCGTCGCCCATCGAGACCCAGGTATCGGTGACGAGGCAGTCGGCGCCGGCAACGGCCTTCTCGGCTGTGTGGCACAGCTCGACCGCGGCACCTTTTCTCCGCGCGAAGCCGAGCGCGCGTTCAGAGATCGTGACGCCCTCGGGCATGCCGAGGCGAAGCCTGAAGCCCAGCTGCGCCGCGGCCTGCACCCAGCTCGCCGCGACATTGTTGCCATCACCGAGCCAGGCGACCGTCTTGCCCGAGATCGGCCCCCTGTGCTCCTCGAAGGTCATGATGTCGGCCATCAACTGGCACGGATGGGTCTCATCCGTCAGCCCGTTGATCACCGGCACGGTGGCGTGCTGTGCGAGCGCTTCGAGCGAGGCGTGACGCGTCGCCCGCAGCATGATCGCATCGACATAGCGCGAGAGCACGCGCGCGGTATCGGCCGGCGTCTCACCGCGGCCGAGCTGGCTGTCGCTTGCGTTGAGCACGATCACGTCGCCGCCGAGCTGGCGCATGGCGACCTCGAACGACACCCGCGTGCGAGTCGAGGGCTTCTCGAACAGGAGCATCAGTGTGCGCCCGGCGAGCGGACCCTCGGCGGGCCGAGCGGGGCGGCCGGCGCGTTTAAGCACCCAGCCGGCCTCAAGCAGCCGCCTCAGATAGGCCGGTTCGAACTCATCGAGCCCGAGAAAATGCCGGGCCTGGGTCACCGCGTCAGCTCACGACAGGCCTGTTCGACCAGGCCCACCCCCTCGTCAATCTGCCGCTCGTCGATCGTCAGCGGCGGCAGAATGCGCACCGCATTACCCTCGGCGGTCACGGTGAGAAGGCCGTGCTTGCGCAGGCTCATCAGCATGTCCTTCGCCTCTGCCTTGCACACGAGGCCGAGCATCAGCCCCATGCCGCGCACGCCCTCGATCACGCTCGGATGGCGCTTGGCCACGGCCTCGAGCTTGGCGCGCAACAAGGTGCCGTGCCGTGCCACGCCCTCCAGGAATCCATCCGCCAGCATCACGTCGAGCACGGCATTGCCAACCGTGCAGGCGAGCAGATTGCCGCCGAAGGTCGAGCCATGGGTGCCGGGGGTGAGCGCCGCCGCGACCTTGGTCCTGGCGAGGCACGCGCCGATCGGAAAGCCATTGCCGAGCGCCTTCGCGATCGCCATCACGTCGGGCTCGATGCCGTACCACTCGTGCGCGAACAGCTTGCCGGTGCGGCCCATGCCGCACTGCACCTCATCAAGCATCAGGAGCAGGCCGTGCTGATCGCAGAGCTTGCGCAGGCCCGTGAGAAACTCTGGAGTCGCCGGCCGGATGCCGCCCTCGCCCTGCACCGGCTCGACCAGGATCGCCGCGGTCTGCGGCCCGATCATGTTTCGCGTGGCCTCGAGATCGTTGAACGGCACCTTGTCGAAGCCCTCGACCACGGGGTCGAAGCCCTTCAGATGCTTCGGCTGACCGCCGGCGGCGATGGTGGTGAGCGTGCGGCCGTGAAACGCGTTCTCGAAGGTGATGATGCGGAAGCGCTCCGGCTGGCCCGCGACATCGTGATAGATGCGCGCGAGCTTGATCATCGCCTCATTGGCTTCGGCGCCCGAATTGCAGAAGAACACCTGATCGGCGAAGGTGTGCGCGACCAGACGCTCGGCGAGGCGAACCTGCGGCTCGATCTGATAGAGGTTCGAGACGTGCCAGAGCTTCTCGGCCTGGTCCTTCAGCGCCTTCACGACATGTGGATGCGCGTGGCCGAGGCCGGTGAC
>VGET01000274.1 GCA_016869195.1 Alphaproteobacteria bacterium
GCACGGCCGAGCCGGCGCTCATGGCGTTCCGCCGCGCGATTGCGCTCATGCCGGGCCATGCCGATGCGCATGCGAGCCTCGGCCTCGCGCTCGAGCGGCTCGGGCGCACGGACGAGGCGGAGTCAGCCTTTCGGCGCGCGCTCGCCTTGAAGCCGGGCCATGCTGACGCGAACAACGGCCTTGCCACCTTGCTGCGCGCGCGCGGCGAGGCAAGCACCGCGATCACACTCTATCAACGCGCGATCGAGACCGAACCGCATCACTTGCGCGCGCTCGACAATCTGGGTGACGCCTTGCACGGTGCCGGCGGACTCGATGACGCGCGCTCGATGTATCGACGCGCCGACGAGGTGAGCCCGTCCTTCGGGCGGCGGCTCAAGGCCGGGCTCCTGCTGCCGCGGGTCTATGCCTCGCTCGAAGAGATGAACACGCAGCGCGCGCGCTTCTTCGAGGCACTGACGCAGCTCGAGCGCTGGCGTGATCGCATCGTCGATCCGCTGGCCGAGATCAATCAATTGCCCTTCGCGCTCGCCGGCCAAGGCGAGAATGATCGGGTCGGCTTCGAGCGCATCGCTAACCTGGTGCGCCCGTCCGTGCCGGAGTGGGTTACGCCGCGCACCAAGGCACCGCGCGGGAAGACACGGCGCGTCGGCTACGTGCTGCCTCACGCCGCGATCTCCGAGCGTGGTGCATCTCTCACGGGTGTGCTGCCGGCGCTCGCGGCGCGTGGCATCGAGATTATCGCGCTCGACCCGAACAGCGCGGGTGCGGCGCCTTCGATCATTTTGGGCGCGGCCAGGATCGTGAAGCTGCCGCGTCACCTGGCGGCGGCGCGTCATGCGATCGCGGATCTGCATCTCGGCGCGCTCATTCACGGCGAGATCGGGCGCGACCCGCTGGGGTACTTCCTGGCCTTTTCGCGCCTCGCGCCGGCGCAGCTCAATCTCGGCGGTATCGGTGTGACCAGTGGCTTGCGCACGATCGATCACTACATCTCCGACCGCTTCACCGACGATGAGGCGGCGCAGGAGGAATACACCGAGCGGTTGATCCGGCTCGATGGCTTCGCGCGCCTCTGGTCGAGGCCTGCTGCTGTGTTCGAGGCGCGCGGTCGCGCCGCGCTCGGCCTGCCGCCATCGGGCGCGCTCTATGTCTGCCCGGTCCGGCCATCGCGGCTCCATCCGGCCTTCGATCGCTGCCTCGCCGGCATCCTCGAGCGGGATCGTGACGGCCATGTTGTGCTGCTCGAAGATCCGCTCGCGCCGTGTGACGTCGAGCACTTGCGCGCGCGCTTCCAAGAGACGCTCGGGCGTGATGCCGCGCGCGTGCTCTTCATCGTGCCGAGCCGGCTTGACGCAGTGCTGCCGCACGCGACCGTGGTGCTCGATGCCATGCCGTCGGGCGGCATCGGCGCGCTGATCGATGCGTTCGCATCGCACGTGCCAATCGTCACCTGGGCCGGCCCGGTCAGCCGGGCGCGGCGCGGCCGCGCGCTTTACCGGGCGCTCGGCGTAGACGGTCCGGTCGCGCGGGACGCAACGAGCTACGTCGATCAGGCGCTGGCGCTTGCCGGCGAGCCCGCGCGGCGCGCGGCGCTCGTCGAGGCGATCCGCGAGCATGCGCCCCGGCTCTTCGATCAACCGGCGGGTGCCGAGGCGCTCGCGGATTTCGTCATGGAGTCGATTGCTCACGCGGGAGGTGCCCGATGAGCGAACTGGTCTCATCTCTCGCAGGCCCATTTATTGCCAGGTAGGCAGAAAGCGGAAGGTACTCCGATGGTTAAGCTCGTGATCTACGGCACCGGCCCGATGGCCGCGCTCGCGCACTTCTACTTCACCCAGGACAGCCCGCACCGCGTGGTCGGCTTCACCACCGATCGCGCGACCATGACCGAAACGACCATGCTCGGCCTGCCGGTCGTGCCGTTCGATGAGGTTGAGCGGCATTTCGCGCCGCGTTTGCACGCAGCGTTCGTTGCGCTGCCGGACGGGCGGCTCAACATCGCGCGTGCCGACCTGGTCGAGGAGGTGCACGGCAAGGGCTATGCGGTCGCGAGCTATTTGAGCTCGAAGGCGGCCTATTGGTCCGGCCTCAAGCTCGAGGACAATTGCTTCATCCTCGAGAACGTGACGATCCAGCCCTTCGCCCGGCTTGGGCGCAACATCGTGCTCTGGAGCGGCAGTCAGATCGGGCACAACGCCAAGGTCGGCGATCACGCGTTCATCGGCGCGCAGGCCGTGGTGTCGAGCGCGGCCGAGGTGGGCGAGGGCTCGACCATTGGGGCCAATGCCACCATCGGCGAGCGGGTCAAGATCGGCCGGTAGAGCGTGATCGGCGCCGGCTGCCTGGTGCGCACCGACACGCTCGAGCGCCAGGTCATTCGCGATGCGGCGGCGCTGCCCGCGCTCGTCGTCGGCAAGCGCCGCGCGCGCCGTCGCCGGCTCATTCAGGGCGCGAACGGCCTCAGCACGCGCATCGCCAAATATCGCGGCAACGGCCAGCTCGCGCGCAACTGACATCTGAAATTTCGCCCCGGGCCCGCCGACCGGTCATGGCTGCCATGACCGGTCGGCAGCTGCCCAACCGTCTCGGCTTCGCTACGCTCCCTCGAGTCGGCAAAAGGGAGCAGGGCGGTGGACCTCTATCACATCTGGTGTGAACTTAAGGCGGGCGAGAGCGACCTCGCCTTCGCGGACAATGTCGCGCGCTATCTCGGGAGTCTCAAGGCGAGCGGGCTGATCCAGGGCTTTCGCCTGACCCGGCGCAAGCTCGGCCTCGGTCCCGACGGGCTCGGCGACTTCCACATCATCGTCGAGACCAACGATCTTGCGCAGCTCGATGCCGCGTTCCGAAAGGTGGCGACGCGCGCCGGCGAGGTCGAGGTGGCCCACGCGGCGGTCTACCGCGCGGTTGAGAACCTGCGCTTCGCGCTCTATCGCGACTTTCCGGATGCCGAGCGCTTGCGCTAAGGCTCGAGGCCGTGGATCGGCCCGTCAGGGTGAAAGGCGCGGAAGGCGAAGGCGAAGCTCACCATGTGCGGCACGTCGCGCGGGCCATCGCCCGAAGCGCGCTGCACCGTGACATTGCCGATATCGCGACCCTCGCCGATCGCCGCGGCATCGAGCGCGGAGGTCTGGCCGGGCGCCCAGGTCAAAATGAGGTCGCCATGCGCGATGGTGCCAGCGCGCCGCAGTGCGTCCAGGCTCCAGGCCTCGCCGCCCACGACGACGACATGCGCCAGGGGGCGATGGCCGCTCGGCAATGCGCCGCGATAGAGAAACGGCGTGTCGCTCGTGTCATAGCGGACATAGGGGTTCCGGCCATAGGCGCGGGCCTCGGGATTGTTCGGGATCAGCACGCGCGCGTCCGCGCCGGCCCGGGCCTTGAAGAGCGCGAAGGATTCCGTCCGGCTTGGCAGCACGCTGAGGCGCGCGCCGGTGAGCGTGCCGACGATCGCCTCGCCGATGAATTGCTGCCACCAGCTCTCGGTCTCGCGGTCATACATCAACAGGTCGGAGTGACGCAGGTTCCCGGTCGTGCCGAAGGAATGCGTGCGCCCCTCAAGGCGTCGATCGAACACCAGCGCGGAATTGCAGAGTGGGCAATACGTCACCGCGATCGGCACGCCCTCGACCTCGTCATTGATGATCTCGTGCCAGATCAGGACGCGAAGCGGATAGGCCCGATGCTCGCCCTCGACCTCGACGCTGATCACCGGCTCCATCTCGCCGAGCTCGGTCAAGGATCCTGCGGCAGCGAAGACCGGCGCATCGATCGGCGGGATGCCATCCTTCGGCGGGCCGCCCGAGATGATCTCGTCGAACGGCACGGCATGTTTGGAGAAATCGGTTTTCGGCCAGGCCATCTCCCAGCCGATGCGCGCGACATCGGTGGCGCGGGCCTCGATTGAGGCCGAGAACGCCGTCAGCGCGAAGGCGGCCCCGAGCGTTGCGAGTTTCGTCCCCATAGACACAGAACATAGCGCGCGGCGGG
>VGET01000275.1 GCA_016869195.1 Alphaproteobacteria bacterium
AACGCGGCGCAACCCGGCACGCCGGGGGGCGGACAGCCCGCTGGGCCTGAGCGGCGTCGAGGAGGCGCGGCTGCAGGCCGCGTGCCGTGCACAGGCCGAGGCAATGATCGAGGGCGGGGCCGACCTGCTGCTGATCGAGACGGTCACCACGCTCGCCAATGCGCGCCTTGCGCTCGCCGCCACGCAAGACGCCTTACGCGCATGCGGCGCCGACTTGCCGATCGTGCTGTCACTGACGGTCGACCGGGAGGGCCGGCTCGAATCGGGCGAGGCGCTTGAGGTCGCGGTCGCGGCGCTCGATGAGTCCGGCCTCTACGCGCTCGGGCTCAATTGCGCGCTCGACGGCAGGGCGCTCGCGGGCCCGGCCGCGACGCTCGCGGGGCGCTCGATGTGCCGCGTCTGGCTCTATCCGAATGCGGGCTACCCGGACGCCGCGGGGCGCTATCACGAGCCGCCGGCTGAAACCGCCGCTGCGCTCGCCGCCATTGCGCGCGCTGGCCAGGTTGACGCGCTCGGCGGCTGCTGCGGCACGACACCGGCGCACATCCGCGCGCTCGCCGAAGCGGTGCGCGGCCTCAGGCCGCGACACAACCCGGATCGTCATACCGGACGCTAGCGGAGCCCTTCTCACATTTGTCATTCCGGGCGTTAGGCGAGCCGACGATCGTAGATCGTCGCTTGCGAGCCTTATGGCCCGGAATCCAGGGCAACCCGCACCGATCGCGCATCACCATGGACCCCGGCTTTCGCCGGGGTGACCAACAGAAGGTCAATCCGAAGAGGGGTGGCGCGAAACCTCGTGAGAGACAGCGTCTGACCGCTCGGCGACCGCCTCCGCCGCACGACGGCGGGCATGGCGCCGCTTGGCGAGCAAATTGAGCCCCTCGACGCCGATCGAGAACGCGATCGCGACATAGAGATATTCGCGCGGAATGTGGAAGTGCAGGCCATCGGCCACCAGCGCGACACCGACCAGCATGATGAAGGCGAGCGCCAGCATCTTGACCGTCGGGTGCTTGCCAACGAAGCGAGACGTCGGGCCCGAGGCGAACAGCATGAACGCCATGGCGATCACCACCGCCAGAATCATGACGATGATCTGATTCGACATGCCGACCGCGGTGATCACCGAATCGAACGAGAACACGAAATCGATCAACACGATCTGGGCGACACCCATGGCAAAGCGGCGCGCGGCCTGCTTCTTGGTCAGGCCTTCATCCGGCCCGTGATCGTCACGCTCGATTGAATGGTGGATTTCGAGCGTGCCCTTGACCAAGAGGAAGAGTCCGCCCAGGAACAGCACCAGGTCGCGTGCCGAGACCGTGTGATCACCCACGCTGAACAGCGGATCCTTCAGGCTGGCGAGCCAGGTAATGCCCATGAGGAAGCCGACGCGCATGCCGAGCGCAAGGCCGAGGCCGAGCTGGCGCGCCCTGCGCTGGTGCTCGCGCGGCATGCGCGAGACCACGAGCGCGATAAAGACGAGGTTGTCGATGCCAAGGACCAGCTCCAGCACGGTCAGCGTGAGGAGGCTCGCCCAAAACTCGATATTGCCGACGTCGGCTGCGAATTCCATGGGCTGCTACATCGGGCGAATCGGGCGAGGGGTCAAGCGCGAACCGACGTGCCGTCGAGGCTCGTAAGGCCGCCATAGAGCTCGGGCCGGCGATCGCGGAAGACGCCCCAGCCGATCCTGTAGCGCCGCGCGGCCTCGAAATCGAGGGTCGCGGTGATCACCGCCTCCTCGGCACGCCCAGCCTCGGCCAGCTTGGCGCCCAGATGGTCGGTGATGAAGGACGAGCCGTAGAAGGTGAGCGCGCAGCTTGCCCCCTCCTCGCGCCCGATACGGTTGGAGGCGATCACCGGCACCAGATTGGCGCCGGCGTGGCCCTGCATCACCCGCTGCCAATGGTCGCGCGTGTCTTGCGCAGGGTCGAGCGGCTCGGAACCGATCGCGGTCGGGTAGCAGATGAGGTCGGCGCCCTGCAGCGCCATCAGGCGCGCGGCCTCGGGGAACCACTGGTCCCAGCACACTGCGGCGCCGAGCCGGCCGTAACGCGTCGGCCAGACCCGAAAGCCCATGTCGCCGGGGGAAAAGTAGAACTTCTCCAGATAGCCCGGGCCATCGGGGATGTGCGATTTGCGATAGGTGCCGAGGTGGCTGCCATCGGCATCGATGATCGCGAGCGAGTTGAACAGCGCGTTGTTGGCGCGCTCGAACACACTCACCGGCAGCACCACGCCGAGCTCGGTCGCGAGCGCCTGGAAGCGGCGAACCGCCGGGTTCTCGACCACAGGCAGCGCGAGGTCAAGATGGGCCAGATCGATGTCTTTGCAGAAATAGGGTGTTTCGAACAGCTCCTGCAGCAGGATGATCTTTGCACCCCTGGCGGCCGCCTCGCGCACCAGACGCTCCGCGCGTGCCAGATTGGCGGCGCGGTCCCAGCTGCAGGCCATCTGGGTCACCGCCACCGTGATCGTGCTCATCGCCCCCGCCTTGTAGGATGGATCAGGGCAGCCTATCACGGGGGCGGTCAATTGCCGAGCGGGCTTGCCGACATGAGCCGAACGATCGAGGGATCACCACGCGCCGACGGCTTTCGCCTGCCGGGAGAGTTCGAGCCGCACGCCGGGTGCTGGCTGCTCTGGCCGGAACGCCCTGACACCTGGCGCGACGGAGCCCGGCCGGCGCAGGCGGCCTTCGCCGCCGTCGCAAGCGCGATCGCCGGCTTCGAGCCGGTCACCGTCGGCGCCTCGCCCGCGCAATATCGCAATGCGCGCGCGATGCTGCCGCCCGCGGTGCGCGTGGTCGAGCTTCAGGCCGATGATTCCTGGATGCGCGACACCGGCCCAAGCTTCGTGATCAATGACGCAGGCCTGGTGCGCGGCGTGCAGTTTGACGTCAACGCCTATGGCGGGCGCGAACATGGGCTCTACGCGCCGTGGGAGAATGACCGGCTGGTCGCGACCAAGGTGCTCGAGCTCGAGCGGCTGGATCGCTATGTCGCGCCGCTTGTGCTCGAAGGCGGCGCGATCACCTCCGACGGCACAGGCACGCTGATCACGACCCTCGACTGCGTGATCAATGACAACCGCAACCCCGGCCGGTCGCGCGCGGCGATCGAGGCGATCCTGCGCGACTACCTTGCCGCTGAGACGATTGTCTGGCTGCCGCACGGCCTGATGCACGACGAGACCGGCGGTCATGTCGACAACATCGTGAGCTTCGTGGGACCGGGCGTCTTGCTGCTCGCCTGGAGCGATGATCGGGCCGACCCTTCCTATGAGCGCGTGCGCGAAGCCCAGGCGATTCTTTCGCGCGCGCGCGATGCGCGCGGCCGCGCGTTCGAAATCCACAAGCTCCCTCTGCCGCGCCCGACCGCGATGACCAGCGCGGAAGCCTCGACGCTCACGATCTCGACGGACGCCAAGGCGCGGCGCGCGGGCGATCCCGTCTGTGCCTCCTACATCAACGCCTATGTCGGCAATGGCGTGGTGGTCGTCCCCACCTTTGACGACCCGGCGGACGAGCCCGCGCGCGCGCTCTATGCCCGCCTGCACCTGACGCGCCGAATCGTGCAGGTGCCGGCGCGCGAGCTGGTGCTCGGCGGCGGCGGCATTCACTGCATCACGCACGAACAGCCAAAGCCGCAGGGGATTCCGGGGCGGTTTATTCAGTTGAAATCCTGAACGGCGTCGAGCGCCCCTTCGACCTCTCCCTCTCCCCACCTTCCCGTCATTCCACGGCGGCGTCCACGCGGACCGTGGGATCCATCGTGCCGCGCGTGCTGAACCATGGATTCTCCGGTCGCGCCTTCGGCACGCCGGAGAATGACGGAAAGGACACCCCTCAAGGAGTCATGGCCCGACTTGATGGTGTGGACGGCCCCGGCTCTACGGCATCGCAATGTGCCAATGTGGTCGTGGGTAATGACCGCATGATGAGGGAGCCGTCC
>VGET01000276.1 GCA_016869195.1 Alphaproteobacteria bacterium
GTTGATGCTGCCCGGCTGGAAGGCCGCCCGCAGCACCGCTATCGCCTTGGTCGGTTCGGCATCTCCGCACATGAAGATGTCGAGCGCGGCATAGCCGCGTTCCGGCCACGTATGGATACTGATGTGCGATTCCGCCAGCACCGCCACGCCCGACACGCCGTTCGGGGTGAACCGATGAAGGTGGAGATGCAGCAGCGTCGCGCCAGCCGCTTCAACCGCCGCCTTGAGGGCACGCTCGATGGCCTCGACATCGTCGAGGTTCGAGGCATCCCACATGTCGACGATCAAGTGGCTGCCGGCGTAGCACAGACCATTCCGAACGATGAAATGGTCTTTCTGTTCTTCACTCCCGCTCCCTTTCGGTAGCGGAAGGGGTACGGCTCGTACCTCTGCTCGGGCGCGGACCGCCTCCGCTTCAGTATTCACCGCGATTTGACGAGCGAGCGCCATCTTGGCACCTCCCTCAAACCTGCGTTGAACCCAAAGGGGGTGAACCCTTGATTTACGTCGCCTGCCTTGCGGCGGGCAACGCGGCGAAAAATATGTATTCCTCGCGGCGCGTCAAGGGCTTAATACCCGCTACTCGAAAAAATTCAGTTAAGGCGCGACGACGCGCGGAATCCGCGTGACTCCGACGACACACTCATTCGGCGACGAGCCAGTCGACGCGCGCGTGTGCATTCTTGCTGTCCTGACTCATCGCTGCCGCCAGCGCTGGCAGCAATTCCGCCAGGGACTCGGGCAGCGTGAATGGCGCATTGACGATGATCAGGCCGCAGCCCGAGAGCCTCTCGCCGTCCTGTTCACGGGCCACCAGCATCTCGGCGCGGAGGATGCGGCGAATGCCGCTCTCCGCCAGCGCCTGGTAAAACCGCCGGATTGGTGCGCGCTCCTTGATCGGGTACCAGAGCAGGTAGATGCCGGTTGAGAAGCGCCGATATGCCGCCAACAGCCCTTCCGCCATGCGCTCGAACTCGTCGGTCTTCTCGAATGGTGGATCGACCAACACCAGCGCGCGCCGCTCACGCGGCGGCACAAAGGCGGCGAGCGCCTGGTAACCATCCAGCTTGACCACCTTCACGCCCCGAGCGCCGGCGAACAACGCCGAGAGCGCGTCGTGGTCGACGGGGTGCAGCTCGGTCGCGAATAGCCGGTCGCCCCGGCGCATCAGCGCGTGGGCAAGCCGAGGCGAGCCCGGATACCAGCGCAAGGTCCCAGCCTCGCCTTCGTTCAGCCCGCGCACCACCCTGAGATAGGGCTCGAGAGCCGTGGGCGGGGATTTCAGCGCCAACACCCGCGCGATGCCGAGGCGCCACTCGCCAGTTCGCGCCGCCTCCGAGGCCTGCAGGTCGTAGCACCCCGCGCCCGCATGGGTATCGATCACCGCAAAGGGAGTCGGTTTCTGTTTGAGGTACGCGATGATCAGCGCCAGCACGGCGTGCTTGACGACGTCGGCGAAATTGCCGGCATGGAAGGCGTGGCGGTAATTCACTGGACGCTTGCCTGCCTCTCCACCCAGGCGCACAAGCCTGGCAGATCGAGGGCCTAGTTTTTCTTCGCCGCCTCGAGCGCCTCGAAGATCACGTTGGGCGAGAGCGGTACGGCGCGGAAGGGTGCAACGCCAAAAGGCTTCAGCGCGTCATCGAGCGCCGAGGCCAGCACCTGACCGACCGCGATGCACCCGGCCTCGCCCACGCCCTTCACGCCGAGGGGGTTCAAGGGCGAGGGCGTCTCCATATGGTGCATCTCGACCGAGGGCACCTCGGTCGCATAGGGCATCAGGAAATCCATGAAGTTGGCGTTGCGCGGGTTGCCGTCAGCGTCGTACTCGACTCGCTCATAGAACGCGCCGCCGACCCCTTGCGCGACGCCGCCCATGACCTGACCCTCGACGATCGTCGGGTTGATCATGTTGCCGCAGTCGTGAACACACAGATACCGGTTGAATTTGATCGAGCAGAGGCCGGGATCGACCTCGACGATCGCGGCATGAACGCCATAGGCCCAGGTGGCGTGCGGCGGCGCGTAATAGTCGGTCACCTCGACGCCGGGCGCCCGCCCCTCACCCAATTGCGGCCCGTCATGACGCGCGGCCGGCGCGAACTGCGTCGCGCTCTGCGCCGCCTTGTTGAAGGCATAGCGCAGCGGGTTGGTCGCGGTCGCGACGTCCGCCAGCGTTGCATAGCGATCCGTGCCCTTGACCCGGACCTTGCCGTCCGCGAGCTCGAGATCGGCCTGTGCGACCTCGAGCATGTTCGCCGCCGCCTCGAGCACGAGCGCGCGCGCCTTCAAGGCTGCCTTGTGGATCGCGTTGCCGCTCACCACCGCCGCGCGACTGGCAAAGGTCGCGACACCCCAGTCGTAGGCGCCGGTATCGCCCTCAACGACGATCACGTCTTCAGGATCGACGCCAAGCTGCTCGCCCACGATCTGGGCGAACACGGTCTCATGCCCCTGCCCTTGCGTGGTCAGGCCGGTATTGACGTAGACCTTGCCGGTGATCGGGTGGATCTTGACGTGGCCGCCCTCATAGGGCCCAAGCCCCGTGCCCTCAACATAGAACGCGAGGCCGAGGCCGAGATAGCGCCCCTCCGTCTGCGCTGCCGCCTGCTCTTGACGGAACCGACCGAGGTCGATCTGCGTCGCCACGAGGTCGAGCGCCTTGGCGTATTCGCCGCTGTCATAGGTGACCGCGAGGCCATCGGCGAACAACAGGCCCTTTCGCGTATAGGGAAACTGCTCGGGCGCGATCAGATTGCGCCGCCGCACCTCGAAGCGATCGAGGCCGAGCTCGATCGCGAGCTGATCCATCGCCCGCTCGATCGCGAAACAGGCATGTGGCCGCCCGCAGCCGCGATAGGGCGTCACCGGCACGGTCGGCGTGTAGACCGCCTTGAACTCGACCCAGATATTCGGGATGCGATAGGGCCCGGCGATCGAGGTGGAGGCCACCTGCGCGATCGCGATGCCATAGGGAATGAAGGCGCCGGTATCGTGCAGGAACGAATCCTTCAGCCCGAGCACCTCGCCGTCCTTGGTGGCGGCGAGCGTGATCTCGTGGATCTGGGTGCGCTCCTGAGATGAGCCGATGAAATTCTCATTGCGATCCTCGATGTACTTGACCGGCCGGTCGAGCTTCATCGCCGCGAAGGGCACCAGGATCTCATCCGGGTAGAACAGCAGCACCTTCTGGCCGAAGCCGCCACCGACATCGGGCGCGATCACCCGCACCTTGTCTTCATCCAGACTGAACAGCGAGGCCAGGCCGCCGCGCACCGAGATTGGCGCCTGGGTGCCGTCCCAAACAGTCAGCTCACCAGATACGGAATCGAAGCGCGCCGCGACCGCACGACATTCCATGGGCGCCGCGGTCGAGCGCTCGACCACGACCTTCACCGTGGTGAGGTGCGTGGCCTTCGAAAACGCGCTGTCCGGATCGCCCGAGGTCTGCACGAAATGGGCGGCGATGTTACGCGCGACGCCGTCATGCACGCGCGGCGCGTCATCCTTGATCGCGCGTTCGAGGTCGAGCTCGACCGGCAGCGGCTCATAGTCGACATCGATCAGGCGCGCGGCGTCCTCCGCCACATAACGATCGACCGCGATCACCATCGCGACCGTCTGCCCGACATAATGCACATCGCCGCGCGCAAGCGGCCGCTGGGTGCGTGCGCCGATCAGGGAGGGATGCGGAATGAGGAGTGGCATCTCGAGATCAAGCGCGCCGAGATCATCCGCGGTATAGACCGCGGCGACACCCGGATGTGCGCGCGCCGCGCCAACGTCTATGTGCTTGATCTTGGCGCGCGCGAAGGGGCTTCGCGCGAAGGCAACGTGCAACGCGCCAGCGAGCGGAATGTCATCGACATAGTGCCCGCCGCCGGTGAGCAACCGGGTATCGATCGTGCGCTGAACCCGCGCGCCAAAGCTGCGTGTCGCCATTTTGTTACA
>VGET01000277.1 GCA_016869195.1 Alphaproteobacteria bacterium
GCGATCACGCAGGCTTAAGGCATCGCCCACGAAGAAATCGCCGATGTGGCCGATCTGCAGCGCGAGCAGGTCGCGCGGATGATCGATCAGCACCTTTTCGAGCAGGTTGGGCGTGCCTTGATAATGGCCATCGAGCCAGGTGCGCACTGCCCTGATGTGGCCGCGCTCGCGTGCATTGGCCGCGTTGCTGAGTGCCTCGGCGGCTTCGACCGTGCGTTTCAGCTCGGGCTCGGCGCCGCGCTCGGTCGAGAGCAGGAGAATATGCGCCTTCAGGAGATGGCCGAGCACGAACGACGGATCTGCCGAGATCACATTGTTGATCGTCGCGAGCGGATCGCCGACATAGGCGTTGAGCTCGCCGAGTGCCTTTTCGAAGCCGTCGAGCGCGGCGCGATTGCTGGTGCTGGTGGGCTCGCCGCGCGAATCACTGAGCGCCATGGGTTCCTCTTATCGCTTGTTCTAGCGCACCGGAATGCCGGCGCGCCGCATGTGGTCCTTGGCCTGCTGAATAGAATAGGTGCCGAAATGAAAGATGGAAGCCGCGAGCACCGCGGTGGCGTGGCCATCGCGAATGCCGTCCACCATATGATCAAGCGTGCCGACGCCGCCGGACGCGATCACCGGCACGGGCACGGCATCGGCGATCGCGCGCGTGAGCGGAATGTCGTAGCCCGCCTTGGTGCCGTCGCGATCCATCGAGGTGAGGAGCAGCTCGCCGGCGCCGGCCTCGACCATGCGTTTCGCCCAGTCGACCGCATCGATGCCGGTTGCGTTGCGCCCGCCATGGGTGAAGACCTCGAAGCGCCCCTCGCCGACCCGCTTGGCATCGATCGCCACGACGATGCACTGGCTGCCGAACTTCTCCGCGGCTTCGGCGACGAACGCCGGCCGCCTGACCGCTTCGGTGTTGATCGACACCTTGTCGGCGCCCGCGAGCAACAGGCGTCGCACATCCTCGACGGTGCGCACACCGCCGCCGACGGTGAGCGGCATGAAGCACATCTCGGCAGTGCGGCTGACCACGTCATAGAGAATGTCGCGCGCCTCATGACTCGCCGTGATGTCGAGGAAACAGAGTTCATCCGCCCCTTGCCCGTCATAGACCCGTGCCTGTTCGACCGGATCGCCGGCGTCCTTCAGATCGACGAACTTCACGCCTTTGACCACGCGGCCGGCGTGAACGTCGAGACAGGGAATGACGCGCATTTTGAGCATAGGATCGCCTAACCTTTATCGCCCTTCTTCCCGTCTTTTACCCGTCGGCGCCGGTCCAGGCCACCTTGCACGCAGGCCGGTCTGAGCGGCGCCGACGGCAGATGTACAGGGAGGAAGAGCCAGGGATGGAGGGTCGAACAATAGCGGGCTACGCCCGCTATGTTTTCTCCCCCACCCAAAGTCCCTCCCCCGATCACGGGGGAGGGATTGTCTCACCGAGGATGCGCAATGCCACTTTCGCCTCTATCCTCCCGTCATACAGCGCCCGTCCGCACACGACGCCGACGATGCCCGAGCCCTCTTCGGCCTTGAGGCGGCGCAGATCGTCATGGCTCGAGACACCGCCCGAGGCAATGACCGGTGTCTTGATCGCACGGGCGAGCTCTGCCGTGGCCGCCACGTTCATGCCGCAGAGCACGCCGTCGCGCTCGATGTCGGTGTGGATGATGGCGGCGACGCCGGCGTCCTCGAAGGCACGGGCGAGATCGAGCGTGGCGAGGCTCGAGGTCTGCGCCCAGCCCTCGATCGCGACACGGCCGCCGCGCGCATCGATGCCGACCGCGATCCGCCCCGGGAAGCGCTGGCACGCCTCGCGCACGAGGGACGGCGTCTTGACCGCCGCAGTGCCGAGGATGACGCGGCGCACGCCGTGGCCGAGCCAGGCTTCGATGGTGGCCATGTCGCGAATGCCGCCGCCGAGCTGCACCGGCAGCTTGACCGCGGCGAGGATGGCCTCGACCGCGCTCGCATTGACCGGCCGTCCGGCGAAGGCGCCATTGAGATCGACGATGTGCAGCCACTCGAAACCCTGCGTCTCGAAGGCGCGCGCCTGGGCCGCAGGGTCCTGCGAGAACACCGTTGCCTGCGCCATGTCGCCCTGCACGAGGCGAACGCAGGCGCCGTCCTTCAGATCGATCGCGGGAAAGAGAATCATGTCAGGCGCGACGCGGGCTGCTTAGAGATCTTTCGAGTAGTAAAGGCCGGCGATGAGCTGGCTGTTGACCTTAGCGTATTTGGGGTGCCGACCCCAGCGCACGAAGCCCTCGCTTTCATAAAGCGCAATGGCCGCGCTTTGGGTTTCACGCACCGAGAGGTTCATGACCTCGAAGCTGGCCGCCCGCGCCTCGGCGATCGCGGCCTCAAGCAGCGCACGCGCGAGGCCGTGGCCACGGGCCCAGGGCGCGACGAAATGCGTATCGACCAGGCATGCGTGGGCCCAGGCCTCCTTCTGGCGCGGCGGGCTGACCAATTGGATCGAGCCGGCGACCACCTGATCGAGCCGCGCGACCAGGAGCTTTCGCTCAGGCACGATGAGCACACCGCGCCAATAGCGCTCGAAGGCCTCGCGCTGCGGCGGGCGTACCCAGCCGAAGCCGGCGCCGTCGACGATCGCGGCGGACGCCGCGTCGCACAGATCGCCGAGGTCGCGCTTATTGAGCGCGGTGATCAGCTCGACGGCGACGCGTGCCTTGGTGGTCTGTTCGGCCATGATGCTGCCCTCAGGGTCGCCAGGAGAGAAAGTTCGCGATCAGCCTGAGGCCGACCGCCTGGCTCTTCTCCGGGTGGAATTGCGTGCCGATGAAGTTGTCGCGCCCGACAATGGCCGCGACCGGCCCGCCATAGTCGACACGCCCGAGCACGATCTCGGCCGAGCGCGCGGCCAGATGATAGCTGTGCACGAAATAGGCGTGATCGCCGGGCGCGATGCCGGCGAGCACCTTGTGCGATGATTTCAGGCCCGCGAGATCGTTCCAGCCCATATGCGGAACCTTTAGCGTCGGATCGCCGGGCTCGAGCTTCATGACCTCGCCGTCGATCCAGCCGAAGCCTTCATGCTCGCCATGCTCGCGGCCGACACGCGCCATCAGCTGCATGCCGACGCAGATGCCGAGGAAGGGCTTCGCCTGTCTGATGACCGCTTCATCGAGCGCCTGCCACATGCCATCGAGCGCCTGAAGGCCGCGCTTGCAGTCCGCGAACGCGCCGACCCCAGGCAGCACAAGATGGCTCGCGCGCGTGAGGGCCGAAGGATCGCTGGTGACGATGATGTCCTCGCGCACACCGGTCTCGCGCGCCGAGCGCTCAAACGCCTTGGCCGCCGAGCGCAGATTGCCTGAGCCATAGTCGATGATTGCGACACTCATGTCGGCGTGTCCGCGACGGTGCGGCTCATCTCGGGCAGGCGCCCGAGCGTCGGCCGCGGTTCGGCACCGGTGCGCTGCGCGAGGCGAATGAGCGCCTCGGCCTCATCACGCGCGATCACCACATCGAACAGGCGATAGCCGCGTGATTCGAGCGAGGCGACCCAGGCGTCGCGCGCCGAAACGCCGCAGAGAATCGTGTAGCCGATGATCGCGAGCGCACGCGAGGCGGGGTCGAGCCCCAGGATCTCGGGCAGACCCGCCGCCACCGAAAGCAACGCGAGCGCGCCAAGCCCCGCGGTCCACATGCCGCGCGAGAAGGCATAGACCGGCCCGAGCGCGGCACCCGACCAGCTGAAGCCCTCGCGCACCAGGACGAGCCCGCTGAACGCGCCGGGATCGAGCGGGCCGGCGGCCTCCGCGCCAGGCGCGGCGCCGTGCGGGAGGTACACGGCGTAGCGGCGCATGGTCAGCTGGCGATGGTGCCGGTGAGCGTGCCCTTGGTCGAGGGCACCGCCGCGAGCGCGCGCGCATCGAGCTCGACCGCTTCGCGCAGCGCGCGCGCCAGACCCTTGAAGCACGACTCGA
>VGET01000278.1 GCA_016869195.1 Alphaproteobacteria bacterium
GCCCAGCAGCCATCAGAGTGAAGGCCGCGAATTCAGGGATGGGCATGATGGGGAAGTCCGGCATCCGCGCGTCCCACCCTCATCAGGGATCGTTCGAGGCCACCAAGTATCCTCCCGGGTGGCACGACAGCAGGAGTCGGTCCTCCAGCTCGCGGTCGACGGAGAACCTCGGGGACTCGCGGAGGAACTCCGCCACCGCCGTGGCTGGGTTGTTTCCGGGGCCCCATGGCCTGGGGCGATGCTTCTGGGCCGGGATGTGCTCGACAATGGTGTCGCTCACGACGAGGTAGCAACCACTGCCCACGAACGGCGCGTAGGCGCGAAGCTCCGAGAGGACATGGTCATGGGTGTGGTGCGAATCAAGCACGACCAAGGTGCGCTGAGAGTCGCCCACGATCGATCGAACGCGGTCCACCGTCTCCGGCGCGATGCTGCTTGCCTCGATGAGTTCGATCCGCTGCGACAGGCGAGCATGGGCG
This sequence comes from Alphaproteobacteria bacterium, assembly GCA_016869195.1. Lineage (GTDB taxonomy): Bacteria > Pseudomonadota > Alphaproteobacteria > UBA828 > UBA828 > SHWC01. The sequence goes on from VGET01000278.1 coordinate 480, forward strand.
GCCAGCCGTCCACGCAGGTCCGGTGGGATGAATATATCCACGCCAATCACCTTGCCGCCTCCTAGGACCTCCAGCAGCGTCGAGTGAAACAGCGCTCCGCCGCCCCAGGCGACGCCGACCTCGATGATGAACTCAGGGCGCGTGCGCCAGATGATGTCCTGGAGCGCAAACATGTCCTGAGGCAGGTTGAGGATCGGCTCGCCCATCCAGGTGGTCTGGTGCAGCCAGCGGTGCTGGTCGGCGCGGACCAGTACGTCCCGCGCATCACGGATCAGTTCGGTGTCGCGGGCCATGGCCGCCGCAGCCTCGCGCTGGATGGTCTGAAACTGCGCGCGGCTGACAATCGTCTTCTCAGGGGTACTCATGCGATGGCTCGTGCGTTGGTGGTGCGGATCGCCCGGCTCCCCAGAAGCCGGAGGGTCTCGTCGATCGCGCCGTCGATCGATCCCGTCGGCGCAAAGCCCGTGGCGCGAATGCGTCGATCCAGCACTTCGTAGGAGAGCTGGTTCATGATCCGCTCGTCGACCATGGTGACGGTGAGCTCTGGCACGCGGCGGCGTATCGCGCTGACAATCTCGTCGACCGTGTGGTTGGCCGTGAGCACGTTGTAGATGCATCCATCGAAGAGCTCGGTCGACACGATGTGTTCGATGGCACAACAAGCATCGGTCAGGTCGAGGTATGGGCGCCTCTGGTGCAGCGCGGTGCGCCATACCGTGATTGGCATGCCCATCGCGGCCTGCCAGCAGAACTTGTTTACTGCCGTGTGGAACCGCATCCCCGGAGACACGCCTGCAATGGTGCCGAACCTGCAGGTGACGAACCTCAGCCCGAGTTGCCCCGCGTTCTCCCGCATCCAAGCTTCCTCACGGAGTTTCGTATCCGCATAGGGGCTCTGGGGCTTCAGGCCCTCCGGGCCACATTCCTCGTCGACGACGGCCGACTGGATGCCGTACACGCTGGTGCTCGATAGGTGAATCATCGCGGCGCCGGCGTTCGCAGCCGCCCTCGCGACGCAGCGGGTTGCCTCGAAGTTGTTGTGCTCGACCTCGGCGGCGCGGTCGATGCTGCCTGCCGCATCCGTCATCGCTGCGAGGTGCACGACCGCGAAGCAGCCAGCGAGAGCCTCCTCAAAGCCGGGAGCAGTGACGTCTGCCTCCATGAAGCGACACGACGCCGGAAGGCCGAACAGCGACGCGTATCGCTGCGTCGCCAGGTTGTCGATGAGCATCAGCTCGTCTTGCGGTCGGAAGCTCGCCAGCTCACGCACGAGCCTCGATCCAATGTGCCCGAGTGCTCCTGTTACGGCGATCTTCATCAAGTCAGCATACACTGGGGCCTTACCAGCACGATGCCAGGTCCTACCTCCTCACCGCTTTGGTCCGGGATCCATACCTCGTTCGCAGAGGTCGACTCGACTGACAACCCGTTCGATGCCGAACGCTGGGAGTCTGCGTGCCGTGGTCGGGTCGAACGCTTCCGGTCGTCGTGCCTCGAAGGCCCGCTGCCGCCTGCGCATGATCGGCCCACCGTGCTGCCGGCCCTACTTGCGGTCATGCCGGGCGGACCGGTTCGGGTCATCGACTTCGGCGGCGGCGCGGGAATGTCCTACCTGCAGGCGGCGCGATCGGCTCCCGGGCGCGTAGCGTCATGGACCGTGGTCGAGCGGCCCGCCTTGTGCAGCCGGCTTTCGTCCCTTCATGGCGTCGACGACCCAATCCGGTTCGTGCCGAGCATCTCCGCGGCGGGTCGCGCGGACTTGGCGGTGTTCGCGAGCTCGCTTCACTACGCGGAGGATTGGCGGAGGCCGCTTGCCGAAGTTGCCGCAGCCGGATGTGGGACCGTGTTGCTCGAAGAGGTGCCCGCCGTCTCCGTGCCGAGCTTTGCGACCGCCCAGCGGTACCACGAGCATCGCATCGCAGTCTGGATGATCGGACTCGCGGAGTTGATCGAGACGATGCAGGGCCTTGGCTTCGTGCTGAGGCTTTCGGAGCGCTTCGCAAGTCCCATCGAGGGCCTCGCGAGCGAACTGCCCATGGAGAACTTCCCGCCGACCCATCGCGTCGGATTCGCATCTACGTTCCTGTTCTTGCGCCCATGACCAGGCCTCTGCCAGCCGTCGATCTTGCCGCCGGCATCGGCGGCGTGACCATCATTCCGCTGCGCACCCACGCCGACGAGCGGGGCTTCTTCCGCGAGGTGATTCGGGCATCGGATGCGCGATTCGCCGGCGGGTTCGGCCAGCTCAGCCATAGCGAGGTCTTTCCGGGTGTGCTCAAGGCTTGGCATTCACACCGCCTTCAGCACCAATGGACCTACGTGGTTTCCGGCACGCTTCTCGTGGCCTTGGTCGACATGCGCGAGGGCTCGCCCACGCGCGGGCGCTGCACCAGCTTCCTCGCCGGAGCCAACGCTGGCGCCTTTGCTTACGGGTTCCCGCCGGGCATCCTGCACGGATATCGAAACATGGGGGGCACGGCGCAGGTTCTCTACCTCACGAGCGGCCAGTACGACCCCGATGACGAGGTGCGGATCGGCCCGTTTGATCCGACGGTGCCGTTCGACTGGCGTGCCGTTGCTCAGCCCCGCTGATCCTCGGGGCAGAGCACGACCCGCTATCATTTTCGGATGGCAACCGCCGATTTGATGTCCCCTAGCACCATCTTCGCGGCGGGTCCCTCGATCACGCAGATCGAAGTCAACGCGGTCCTCGATGCCGTGTCGAACGGTTGGTACGAGCGCTCATACGATTACTGCGAGCGCTTCCAGCGCGACTTCGCGGCCTACCATGGGCGCCGATACGCACTGATGACGCCCAATTGCACAACAGCGATTCACCTCCTGCTCGCTGGCCTCGGGCTCGGTGAAGGCGATGAGGTGATCGCCCCCGAGTGTACCTGGATCGGAAGCACGGCAGGCATCTCCTACCAGCGCGCCACGCCCGTCTTCTGCGACATAGAGCCCGACACCTGGTGCATCGATCCGGCCTCGGTCGAGCGCGCGATCACGCCGCGCACTAAGGCGATCATTGCCGTCGACCTGTTCGGCAACATGCCACGCATGGAGCTCCTGCAGGCGATCGCTGACCGGCACGGTGTTCCGCTGATCGAGGACGCCGCCGAGGCGGTCGGCAGCACCTATCGTGGCCGAAAGGCCGGTTCATTCGGCATCGCGAGCACCTTCAGCTTCCATCGCACGAAGACCATCACCACGGGCGAGGGCGGGATGCTCCTGCTCGACGACGATCGCCTCTTTGAGCGCTGTTCGTTCCTTCGAGACCACGGACGTCGCAAGGATGGTCCTGCGTACTGGAATTTCGAGGTCACTTTCAAGTACATGCCGTTCAACGTGCAGGCCGCGCTGGGATGGGCGCAGTTGCAGCGGATCGAGGAACTCGTGTCGATCAAGCGTCACCACCTCCAGACCTACCGCTCGCTTCTTGCGGGCGTACTCGATCT
>VGET01000279.1 GCA_016869195.1 Alphaproteobacteria bacterium
AGCAATGTCGGGTTGCTCTGGTACGCGCTGATCAAGGCGTCCTCAAGCGTCTCGGCCCGCGCGCCGCCGGCGAAGGCGGCGGCAACAACGCCAAGAGCAACCAAAGACAGGGCCAAACGTTTCACGGGCAGTGCCCTTCAGGATATCGGTCGCCAGTCGCAACGAGGCGATTGACGAGCCGGCAACGTTAGTTAGAAGGTGAATGACGGCTCTCGCGAAGGTTCAACGAGCGGCTGGATCGACGCATCGAACAGTACGCGGCGCGACACCAGGCCATGGTGCCGCTCCACGAGAACCGCCTGCCCGACTTCGCCGCGGCGGCGGATAACCGCGACCAGGCGGCCGTCTTCACCGAGCTGGGTGAGCAGCGCCTCCGGGATCGCCTCGACCGCGCCTTCGATCAGGATCACGTCATAGGGCGCCTGCCCTGGAAAGCCGGCGAGCGGTGGGCCGCCCATCACGGCGACGTTCTCGGCACCCGCCTCGATCAGCGCGCGCCCTGCCTCACCGGCAAGCGCGGCATCGGCCTCGACCGCGACCACCGTGCTCGCAAGCCGCGCGAGAACCGTCGCGCCATAGCCGGTGCCGCTCCCGACATCGAGGGCGACGTCACTCGATCTCACGCGCGCGGTATCGAGCAGGCGAGCCAGCACCATCGGCTCCATCAGGTAGCGGCCGGCCGCTATCTCCAGGTCCTCATCGATGTAGGCGATGCCTTTGAGCCGCTGCGGCACGAAGCGCTCGCGCGGTACTTCTCGCAGTGCCGAGATCACCCGCTCATCGGAGACCCGATTGGTGCGAATCTGGCTGTCCACCATCGCGCGACGCATTGCGGCGTAATTGATCATCGATCCTCCCGGCTCAAGGCGCGTCCCAAACACAATCACGCGCCAACGGGCGAAGCGTTAATATATAGACCGATCTGACATTGACAATGCCTGCCCGGCGAGCGCTCCTGTTTCCGCGGGTGCGAGCCCACATAGCGCTTGTGCGGGCGCCAAGCGACTTAATGTCATCGTTGCAGGCGAAGCGACCTACACCAGACTCCGATGGGATAGCATCTCGAAGAGTCGACAACGTCGGAAGCAAGCCGCCATGACGAGCCCGCTCGAACGAAAATACAATCGCGTCGCGCGCTTCTACGACGTGCTTGATCGCGGATTTGAGCGCCGGCGCTACCGCCCCATTCGGCCACGGCTGTTCCACGGTCTCACGGGACGCATTCTCGATGCCGGCGTCGGCACCGGCTGCAACATGCCCTTCTACCCCGCTGGGGCAAGCGTCACCGGGGTCGATTTGTCGCAGGCCATGCTGAAACGTGCCGAGCATCGGCAGCATGCTCTGGGGCTGACCGTGGAACTCCGACATGCGGACATCAGGAAAACCGATTTTTCGAACGGCACCTTCGACGCCGCGGTCGCGACCTTTCTGTTTTGCGTGTTAGCGCCGCCCGATCAGACGCCGGCGCTCATCGAGCTCAAGCGCATCGTGCGGCCGGGCGGTGAGATCAGGCTGCTCGAATATGTCTATTCCGCGCGGCTCGTGTGTCGACTGATTCAACGCCTTTGGCTGCCATGGATGAAGTTTGCCTACGGGGCTGGATTTGACCGCGAGACCACGCGGCACGTGCGCGAGGCCGGCCTGATCCTCGTCAACGAAACGTTCGTCTACGCGGATATGATCAAGATGATTGTCGCCCGCGTGCCCGACCCGGGCGCACCGGCCTAAGGACCAAGCCTCTTTGACGCCCGATCGTCATTGATTCCGCTTGTAGGCTCGCCTTATATGAGCGCGCGTTGAGGCCCGGTGGCAGAGTGGCCATGCAGCGGACTGCAAATCCGCGTACGTCGGTTCGATTCCGGCCCGGGCCTCCAGACGCTCCGCTTGCGAAGGGCAAGCGTGACGGCGCGGACTTCGCTCGCCCCCTCGGCCAAGGGACATTCCAGAATGCCAGCCCATGTGAAGGAACTGTGGCGCTATCCGGTCAAGGGGATCGCGGGTGAGCGCCTGGTCGAGGTGGCGATCACGCCGAGCGAGACCTTCCCGTTCGACCGGCGCTTCGCGGTCGCACACGGCGATTCCGCGATCAAAGCGGAGGTCCCGCATTGGGAGCTCAAGACCAGCTTCCACATGTTGATGCACGGCGGCGATGAAGGCCTGGCGTCACTCACGCCATCCTTCGATGAGCCCTCAGGCAGGCTCACGATCAAGCGGAATGGCGCGCCGCTCATCGAAGCCGACACGCGCACACAGGATGGCCTGACCGCCCTCGACGGTTTCTTCCGGCAGTTCCTGAACGGCGGCAAGCACGGCACGCCACGCTTCGTCATGGGCCGTGGGGTCTATTTCGGCAATATCGAGGACCGCGTGATCTCGCTGATCAGCCTGTCGAGCGTGCGCGATCTCGCCCGTGCCGTGGGCGCTTCGATGGATGAGCGCCGCTTCCGCGGCAACGTCAATGTCGAGGGGCTGGAGCCCTGGGTCGAGCGCGGCTGGGTGGGGCGAACGCTTCGGATCGGAAGCCTCCGCTTCCAGGTCGTCGACGAGACCATTCGCTGTGGCGCGACCACGGTGAACCCCGCCAATTCCCAACGTGACCTCAACGTGCCCAAGCTACTGAACGAGCATTTCGGTCATGCGTTCTGCGGGGTCTATCTCAAGGCGCTCGATCGCGGGCAGATCAAGGACGGCGCTACGCTGAGTCTCGATTAGAACCTAATGTCGATCCTCGGCGATCATCGCCGCTGCCTTTTCGGCGATCATCATGGTCGGCGCAGCGGTGTTACCGCTCGTGATCGTCGGCATGATCGAGGCGTCGACGACGCGAAGCCGCTCGATCCCGCGCACACGCAGGCGTTCATCGACCACGGCATGCGTATCACTGCCCATCTTGCAGGTGCCGACCGGGTGAAAGATGGTGGTGGCGATCTCGCCGGCCGCCTTGGCGAGCTCATCATCGGTCACGATCGCGGGTCCGGGCCGGAACTCCTCCGGTCGATAACGCTGCAACCCGGGCTGCGACACGATCTTCCTGGTCAGGCGAACCGATTCCGCCGCGACTTGACGATCACCGGGTGTCGAGAGGTAGTTCGGCCTGATCGCCGGTGGGGTCAACGGGTCGGGGCTCTTGAGCTGCACGGTGCCGCGGCTCTCGGGCCTCAGATTGCACACGCTCGCGGTAAAGGCCGGGAAGCTGTGCAGCGGCTCGCCGAAGCGATCGAGCGAAAGCGGCTGCACATGATATTCAAGGTTCGCGGTCTCGCGCGCGGGGTCCGACCTCGCGAAGGCGCCCAATTGCGAGGGCGCCATCGAGAGCGGACCTGAACGAAACAGCGCGTACTCGAGCCCCATGCCGAGCTTGCCGAGCCAGGAATTGGCGCGCTGATTGAGCGTCGTCACGCCCGAGACCTTGTAGACACAGCGGATTTGCAGGTGATCCTGTAGATTGCCGCCGACCCCAGGCAGATCGTGCCGCACCGTAATGCCGTGCGACTTGAGCAGTGTCGCCGGGCCGATGCCCGAGAGCTGCAGGAGATGGGCCGAGCCGATCGAGCCTGCCGAAAGAATCAACTCTCCGCCTATGTCGACGCTCGTGGCTTCGCCTTTGACCTTGAGGTAGAGGCCAACCACGCGTCGGCCGTCGAACCGGATGCCGGTCGCTTGAGCGTGAGTGACGACGCGCAGATTGGCACGCTTTGCGGCTGGCCCCAGGAAGGCGCGCGCCGTGTTGAGCCGGCGGCCGCGACGCTGATTGACGTGAAAGCGCGCGACGCCTTCATTGTCGCCGCGATTGAAATCCTCGACCTTGCGGATGCCGGCCTCGGCCGCGGCCTCGCGGAAAGCGCGCAGGATCTCCCAGTCGAGGCGTTGATGCTCGATGCGCCACTCGCCGCCGGTCGCGTGCAATTCGTC
>VGET01000280.1 GCA_016869195.1 Alphaproteobacteria bacterium
CGACTTCTTCCCAAAGGGTACAGACTTCTCTACGATCTCCAATGCAGAGGTGGCCAAGGTCGAACGTTTGCTCAACGCAAGACCTCGAAAGTCCCTCGGCTTCCGTTCACCGCAAGAGGTTTTTGACACCCTCGCTGGACCCTAAATCCCTATGCACTGGCGAGTTGAATCTGCCAAGACTAAAGGAAGGCCCTACATCGGGTCCAAGCCTGCTCGATCCGGATAGTCCGGATCGCGGCCCAGACCAGGATATGGGGATGCTCGAAACCCTCGTCGTCCTTCTTGCCGCCTCCGTCCTGTTCGTGCCGCTGTCGCGCCGTTTCGGCTTCGGCAGCGTGCTGGGATACCTGATCGCAGGCGCCGCGATCGGCCCGTCGGCGCTCGGCCTGGTCGCCGATGTCGACCAGATCGCCCAGGTCTCGGAACTCGGCGTGATCATGCTCCTGTTCCTGATCGGCCTCGAGCTCCGGCCGCATCGCCTCTGGGTCATGCGGCGGGCGATTCTCGGCCTCGGCACCAGCCAGCTGGTGCTGACCGGTGCCGCCATCGCCGCCGTCGCCTGGTGGGCGGGCGCGGCTTGGCCGGGGGCGGCGGTGATCGGCGCCGGCCTCGCGCTGTCCTCGACCGCGATCGTGCTGCCGATGCTGGCGGAGCGCGACCTGCTGACATCGACCGCCGGCCGCGACGCCTTCTCCGTCCTCCTGTTCCAGGACCTGGCCTTCATCCCGCTGGTCGCCGCGGTGCCGCTGCTTGCCGGGGGCTCGATGGCGGACACGGTCTCCTGGCGAGACGTGCTCGGCGCCATCGCCGTGGCCGTCGCCATCGTCGTCGGCGGACGCTTCATCGTGACGCCGCTCTTCCGCCTGCTCGGCGGCGCCAGGACGCCGGAGGTCTTCACCGCGATGGCGCTGCTGGTCGTGGTCGGCACCGCGACGCTGGCCCATGTCGCCGGACTCTCGACCTCGCTCGGCGCCTTCCTCGCCGGCGTGCTACTGTCGGACTCCTCATACCGCCACGAGCTCCAGGCCGACATCGAGCCGTTCGAAGGCCTGCTCCTGGGCTTCTTCTTCATGTCGGTCGGCATGTCGGCGAACCTGAGCCTGGTGCTGGCGGAACCGATGCTGATCGCCGCCGGCGTGATCGGCCTCGTCGTCGTCAAGGCGACGATCGTCCTCGCGCTCGGCTACATCGCCGGCCAGGACTGGAAGACCGCCATCCGGTTCGCGCTCGCGCTGCCGCAGGGAAGCGAATTCAGCTTCGTCCTCTTCGGCGTCGCAGTCGCCGCCGGCACGCTGGCCCAGACCGAGGCCGATCGCGCCATGCTGATCGTCGCCCTCTCGATGGCGGCGACACCGCTCCTCTTCGCCGCCTCGGAGAAGCTGATCGTGCCGCGGCTGCGCACACACACGCCGGAGCCGGCCTACGACCGCATCGAATCCCAGGGAACGCCGGTCATCATCGCCGGCTTCGGCCGCATGGGGCAGATCGTCGGACGCCTGCTCCGCCTCCAGGGCATCCCCTTCACCGCCCTCGACAAGGACCCAGACCAGGTCGAAGTGCTGAGGCGCTTCGGCACCGTCGTCTATTTCGGCGACCCGACCCGGCTCGAGCTGCTGCGCGCCGCCGGCGCCGCGGAGGCGAAGATCCTGGTGATCGCGGTCGACGAGACCGAGGAGGCGCTCCGCCTCGCCGAGATCACCAAGCGCCACTTCCCGCATCTCAAGGTGATGTCGCGGGCGCGCAACCGCCGGCACGTCCATCTGCTGATGGATCGCGGCCTCACCGACATCGTCCGCGAGACCTTCCACTCGAGCCTCAAGCTCTCGGAGATGGTGCTGGCCGAGCTCGGCGTCGCCGAGAGCACGATCAGGCGCGCGCTCGACATGTTCGCCGAGCACGACGAGCGCGCGCTCCGGCAGGCGCACGCCTTCTACCAGGACGAGCGCAAGATGCTGCAGAGCTCCCAGGAAGCTGCCGCCGAGCTCACCACGCTGTTCGAGGCCGACAGGCGCTAGGCGGCGGCCGGCCTCCAAGGCATCAACCCTTCGTGATGTTCCAGAACACGATCACGCTCGCGTTCACCACGCCCTGGACATTGGCCCGCCAGGCGTGGGGCGACTGGAACTGGCCGGTGAGCCAGTAGGGCACGAACTCCCAGAGGCGCTTGTGCAGTGCCTCGGCGAGACGCTTCTGCTCGGCCCAGGCATCGGTGATGCGCTTGGCGCGCACCTGACCAATCCCCGTCACCTCGCGCAGCCGATCTGGCTCGGCCTCGATGATGTCGAACACCTTCTCGCCGAACGCCTTGACCATCTTCTTGGCGTAGACGGGGCCAATGCCGCGGATCATGCCAGAGCCAAGATACTTCTCGATGCCGTCGATGGATGTTGGCGCGGAGGTGCGCATGAAGCGGGTCTTGAACTGCTGGCCGTGGGTGCGGTCGTTGATCCATTCGCCCGACGCGGTGACCCACTCGCCGGCGGCGATCGTCGCGGCGTGCCCCACCACCGTGACCAGATCGCGGTGCCCGCGCGCTTTGATCCGCAAGACGCAGAAGCCGTTGTCGCCATTGTGGTAGGTGACGCGCTCGACAAGGCCCGCCAGCACTTCCTGGGTCGATGGTTCGGCTTGGGGGTTCATGCCGGCGCCATCACCGAAAAAGCGCAGCGTTCAAGCTGGCGGCGAGTCTGATGCCGGCTCTCTCGATCGATGTGATGCGCTCGAACTTCAAAAGCTTGCCTCTCTCGCAATCAAGAATCCTGCCTGGACTTCAGATATTTCGGCTATCATAGGCCCAGTGCAGCAAGGCCTGCCGCTGGCGCGGCCTGCAAAAAGGATCACCCGGCTCGCAGTTCTGTTTGATCTGCGCGATGTGCCGTCGAAACGCCTTCCAGCGCTTGATCTGGCGCGTGTCCTCCTCGGGCATCCGGCGTCCCATGAAGTAGCGGCAGTACCATTGAAACCAGCCGCGCGGATCGTCGTCGTGAAGCCAACCGTTTTGACGCCATACCGATAACGGCCTGCTCGCATCGACACCGAAATAATTGAGGGTGTCGTTTCTACCTGACGGCGAGAGCTTCGCGCGGGTGAACCAGCTCGAGGGAAATTCCTTTCGGCAGTCGGTCATGTACTTGCCGCCAAAAACACCGAGCGCCAGCATTTCCTTAGGCGTCAGCTCGGGTTTGAACTCCGGATCGAAATTTCGCCCGATCGGTTCCGCCAGGAAGTAACGGTAGCCCCGCTGCATCTTGTCGTTGACGATGACGAGCTTGCCGCGGCGTCGCTTGCGGGCTTCAACCTGATCGCCGGATTTGTGTTGAACCATCGGCTTGCGCTTCATTTCGAGGAAGGTTGATCCGGCGCGCAGTCCGGTTTGGCGTGATCGACCAAAATCAAATCGTCCACCGGAAAGCCGAGGCCGCGCGCCCGATCGACCAGGCGGTTCCGGATATCGGCGGATAGGTCCGGCCGACGCGCCAGAATCCAGAGGTAGCTCCGTGACGGGCCCGATATCAGAGCCCAGCCGTAATCCTGCTGGTCGAGTGCAAAGACGTGATACCCGCCGGCGAACGGCCAGAAGAACGTCACGGAGAGGCTGGCCGTATCTTGGTCGCCCTGGAACACGGCGCGACCATCGGCTTCCTTCCAGCGGCAGTTTTTGCGATCGAAGCCACGGTTGAGCACGCCGACAGACCCGTCGTCGCGCAGCGTGTAGGTCGCCGTCACGTTCGTCAGTCCGCGCTCGAAGCTATGGTCGAGGCGCATGATCTCGAACCATTCGCCCTTGTAGCGTTGGACGTCGAAGGGACGCACCGGCTCGACGCCCTGTGGTATTCCCGTGCAGCCACTGACGAGTGCGGTCAGCAGCAGAAGGATGAAAAGGGCCTGCTTCGGTGAAGCTTTC
>VGET01000281.1 GCA_016869195.1 Alphaproteobacteria bacterium
CTGGCTGCTGCCGCTTCTCGTGCTGGGGCCGGCGGCGGCTGGCATCATCATCGCGATCATCGTCACGCCGACCTTCCTGACCTCGAGCAACATCCTCGCGGTCGTGCGCAACGCGTCGACCATCGGTATCGTCGCTGTCGCCATGACGCCGATGACACTATCCGGCAATTTCGTCTCGCTCGGCATCGCGCAGACCGCGATGGCTTCGATGGTTTCATTCGTCGCGTTGCTCGGCAGCGGCTGGAACCAGGCGTTGGCCATCATCGTCGTCCTGATCGGCACGATCGCGGTCGGTGGCTTCCAGGGCGCGGTGGTCGGCGCGGGCTTCAACCCAGTGATCACGACCATGGCGGCCGGCGCGATTATTTTCGGCGTGGTCTCGGAGATCACCCGCGGCCAGATCGTCAATGTGAACGAGCACGGCGCATCATGGGGCGGCGGCGATATCGGTGGTGTGCCAATCGTCGTCATCGTCTTTGTCGTCTTTACCGCGATCGTCACGCTCGTGATGTCGCGTACGGTGATTGGCCGCCAGACCATTCTGGTCGGCGCCAACCGCGCGACCGCCGAGACTAGCGGCATCTCTTTTGCGCGCGTAACCGTGGTCGCCTTCGTCATCTTCTCGATCGGCATTGCGATCGTCGGCATCTTGGAGGGCGCGGCATTCGGCGAGGCCAACGCCATGTCATTCGCCAATCTGACGATCAGCGTGATCGCGGCGCTCCTGGTCGGCGGCACGGCAATCAGTGGCGGTCAGGGCTCACCACTCCGTTCGGCCGCCGGCGCCCTTCTCATCTCGGTGATCTCCAACATGATGGTGCTGAACGATTTCACGCCGGGCGGGCGACTTGCGGTGCAGGGCGCAGTGGTCGCGGCGGCGGTCGTGATCCTCGATATGTTCCGGCGGCGGGGGCTGCGGCGATGAAGGTCTCCTATTTCGACCGTGTGCGGCCCTATGCACTGCCCATTGTCGCGCTGGCGATCACCTGGATCGTGATCTCGCTGATCACGCCGACCTTCCGCGGCGAGGCCAGCGTCTATTCGGTGCTCGAAGGCTTTTCGCTGGTTGGGCTGGTGGCGCTCGGCCTTGCCTTCACGCTGATCGCCGGCGAGTTTGATCTCTCAGTCGGCTCCATGACCGCGCTCGCGGCGATCATCACGGTGCTGACCTCAGAGGCGGGGCTCGCCGGCTGTATCCTGATCGCAACCGCCTGTGGCGTTGTCTTCGGCGCGCTCCAGGGCTTCGTGATCGGATGGCTCGGCATCAGCTCGCTGGTCTTCACCATCGGCACGCTGATCATGTTGCGCGGCCTGACCTACATCTTCAGCGGCCACGCCCCGATCATCATCGAAAATTTCGAAATCACCGACCCGATGCTGCTGCGCTTCTCGATCTTCTCGGTGAGCAGCATCATCGCGCTGGTCGTGTTTGTCGCGGCCGCACTGTTTCTCGCCTATACGCGCTGGGGGCGCGAGATCTACGCCCTTGGTGGCGCGCGCAATGAGGCGATCGCGGCCGGTGTGCCGCGTGTGCGTACCATCACGATCAGCTTCGCGATCTCGGCCGGCTGTGCCAGTTTAGCGGGGGCGCTGGCGGCGACGCGCGGCGGCAGCGCCGCACCTCAGAACTATGATGACCTCCTGTTGCGCGGTGCGGCGGCGTGCCTGCTCGGCGGCATCAGTCTCTATGGCGGGCGCGGCACGGTGCTGAACGTGGCGTTCGGGGTCGCGATCCTCTCCGTCGTGGTGTCGGGCCTCGCCGCGCGCGGCACGTCGGCGTCGCTGGTTCAGCTCGTGACCGGCGCGCTGCTGTTGACTGTGATCGCGACCGAATACCTCGCAGGCCGCCTCACCCTGCGTAAATCGGGCGGGTCGCGGCGTCCGGGTCGCACGCGGCGCATGGCCGGCGCGGGCGGCTAAACGAATTACAGATAGAAGGACCGAAGACATGGCGGGACGGCTCGAGGGCAAAATCGCACTCATCACCGGTGCCTCGACCGGCATCGGCTCGGCCGCCGCTCGCCTGTTCGTGGCGGAAGGCGCCCGCGTGCTCGCCGCCGACATCAAGCCACCGGGAGAGGAACTTGCTGCCGCGCTCAAGGCGCAAGCAGCGAAGCTGCGCTTCGAGACACTCGATATTCGCAAGGAGCAGGCCTGGTCGGCAGGCCTCGAGGCCTGTGTGTCGGCCTTCGGCCATCCGAACGTGCTGGTCAACAACGCCGGCGCGCTCGGTTCGGGCAAACCGGTGCACGAGGAGACGATCGAGGCCATGACCGCAGCATTTGAGAGCAATGTGCTCGGCATGTTCCTCGGCATGAAGACCGTGGTGCCCGGCATGATCAGGCTCGGCGGCGGCGCGATCATCAACGTTTCGTCGGTCTGGGGCTGGTCGGGCGTCGCCAACAACGCGGCCTATCAGACGTCGAAAGGGGCCGCCGTGATGCTCTCGAAGAACGCCGGCGTCACCTACGCGCCGCACAATATCCGCGTGAACTGCCTGTTGCCCGGCTATGTCGATACGCCCATGTCGCGTGGCGTGACGCCGGACGAAGCCGAGATGCTGATCAAGTTCACGCCGCTCGGCCGGCGCGCCGAGCCGCATGAAATCGCGCCGATGATCGCTTTCCTTGCATCGGACGAAGCGAGCTTCGTCGCCGCGGGCAATTACATGGTCGATGGCGGGATGGCGGCGCTGTGAGTAGCCCGACGCCGCACGGGATCTTCGAGCTCGGGTCGGTCATGCTTGATGGCGGCGTGACCTTGCCGAACGCGCGCCTCGCCTACGCGACCTACGGTGCGCTCAATGCCGCGCGCGACAACGTCATCGTGTTTCCGACCTGGTTCACCGGCACGCATAGTGATCTCGAATGGCTGATCGGCGAGGGTCGCCCGCTCGACACCGGGCGCTATTTCGTCATCGTGCCGAGCCTGTTCGGCAATGGTCTCTCGTCATCGCCCTCGAACGCGCCGGCGCCGTTCGACCGCGCGCGCTTTCCGCTTGTTTCCATTCAGGACAATGTGCGGATGCAGCACCGGCTGCTGACCGAGCACTTCAACGTACGTCGGATCCAGCTCGTGATCGGCGGCTCGATGGGCGCGTTTCAGGCCTATCAATGGGGGCTCGCCTACCCCGACCTCGTCGCGCGCATCGCGCCCTGTTGCGGCGCCGCCAAGGTGAGCCCGCACTGTTACGTGTTTCTGGCTGGCGCCAAGGCGGCACTGACGGCCGACCCCGCTTTCGCCGGCGGCGACTACGCCAGACCCCCCGAGATCGGCATGCGTTCGATGGCGCGCGTCTGGGCCGGCTGGGCGCTCTCACAAGCGTTCTATCGCGAGGGACTCTACAAGGGCCTCGGCTTCGCGACGGTCGACGCCTTCCTGGTCGATTTCTGGGAGGCCTTCTGGCTCCGGCTCGACTCCAACAATCTGCTCTGCCAGCTCCACACCTGGCAAACCGCCGACATCGCGAAGACACCCGGGTACAGCGGCGACTTGAAACGCGCGCTCGGTGCGATTCGGGCCAAGGCGATGCTGAGCCCCGGCGCGACCGATCTCTATTTCCCGCCCGAGGACATGGCGTGGGAAGCCAAGCAAATGCCAAACGCCGAGTGTCGCCCGATCCCCGGCCCCTGGGGCCATCTCTCCGAGGCCGGCATCGATGCGGCGTGTAACGAGTTCCTCGGCCGCTCGATCCGCGACCTGCTGTCGCGCTAGAGTTCGGCCTTCCCGCGGTGTGCGCCGCCTTGTATAGGCATGGCGCGCGGTGATGCCATGGATGGGTGGCCGAGTGGTTTAAGGCACCGGTCTTGAAAACCGGCGTGGGTGCAAGCCCACCGTGGGTTCGAATCCCACCCCATCCGCCA
>VGET01000282.1 GCA_016869195.1 Alphaproteobacteria bacterium
CCACCAGGCGGCCCACCCACTGGTCGCCCGAGCCTATGATCAGGGATCCCTCGGGCTTGAAAGTCGCCCCTGGCGGCAGCGCCGACTGGCCCACCGACCCGGCGGGCGAGATTGTCTTGTCGCTGGTCGAACCGCCGCTGGTCTGAAGCGGCGTGGCCGTACAGCCCGCCAGCACCCCTAAGCACAGCACCGTGGAAAGCAGTTTCTTCATCCCAGCCCCTTCACATTGTAACCCTCCCCGTTTTTGTACCCGGGAAAACTCTACTTCAAAGCGGTACAAATTCAGGGCAGGGTTACACGCCGGTGTCGGGGCGTGAGCGGGTTATCCGGGTCGAGCTCGGAGAGTTAGCTCATGCCCTCTTCTTGCACCAGATAGCCCAACAGACCCCCCCCCCCACCAGCCGGGAACTCTACTTCTTCTGGTCTTTCTTGTCCTCTGACTTGAACCAGCCTGACACTGTGTCGGATGCAGATTTATATGCAGACCCCAACATGGCACAGCCACTGAGCAGTACCGCGAAAGAAATGCCAACGAGAATGGTTTTGACAGGTGATTGCATAACCCCCCCTAAGATGCGTTGGAAGCTTAAAGCAGAAATTTGACCTGCGTTGAATCCTGATCCAGTTGCAGTGAGAGTTTTAAGTCTAGCGTAGCGCTAATGCAGGTTCAATCGTTGGCGCACCTCCGGGGCGTTGGGATGGATGGAAATAGGCTTTGATGCAACGCCTCGTGTGTTGTTGTATCGATACTCCAAGATACATGTGCCGGTGCTCGTCTGCCGATCGATCGCAGGCCTCGCGGTGCCTGTTGTGGATCAGCTCCGCAGGCGCTCCCAGATGCGCTCGTGCGCGCCGCGGTAGGGAGGAATTCCGTCGCTTGCCCACCGAACAAGACCTTGTTGGTCGAATTCAATTTGAAACCATACGCAAAATGGGGTCTCGTATCGGTAGGACCAGACCTCGCCTCGACCGCGAGCCAGCGGCAATATCTCGAAGGTTTGGCCAATCAATGACCTGACCTGGTCTTTAGTCGCGCCTGGAAGTATTTTATTAAAGTTTCTCTCTTGAAGCACCTGCTTCCAGCGATCGACTCGGCTGGCAAAGTTCAGTATCAAAAAGTATGTATGCCGACCGTAAGGGCCATGGGGATTAGAAAGCGCTCAGCGTGTGTCATGGTGCTAAAAAGTGAGTAGCGTGCTACTTACGGGTCCGACCAGGTTACATAGCGCCGACTAAAGAGCTGAAAATCTATAGCGCCAGGGTTTTCCGGCGAGACGCTAAAGCTCTTATGTGGGGGATATGTCGCAATCGGCGAATCGTCACTTAATGCCGGAACCGGCTGGGTCTCAGAAGCGCAGCTTCGCGAATGAACAGCTTTGAATGCTGATCCAGTCGGTGGAGTCCTCTCACTTCTTCTGGTACCGTTATTTCGGGCTAGGTCATCCGGGCCAGGCAATGCGGTCGATGCCGAGAATCACGTGAGTGTTACGAGTTAGATGCCTAGGTAAGCCTGCCGGACCCGGTCGTCGGCGAGCAGTGCGTCGCACCGTCCACTCAGCACGACTTTGCCGTTCTCCAGTACGTAAGCGCGCTTGCAGATCGCCAGCGACTCGGCCACGTTCTGCTCGACGAGGACCAGGCTCATCCCCTCGCGCGCGAGCTGCGTGATAGTCTCGAACATCGCGTCGACCATGATCGGAGCCAGACCGAGCGAGGGCTCGTCAAGCATCATCAGGACGGGGCGCGCCATCAGCGCGCGACCGATGGCGAGCATCTGCTGCTCGCCGCCCGACAGCGTGCCGGCGGCCTGCCGTCGCCGCTCCGCGAGACGCGGAAAGAGCGCGTACACGCGTTCCAGCTCACTCTTGGCGTTGGCGCGCGCGCGCCTCAAGATCGCGCCGAGGCGAAGATTCTCCTCCACTTCCAGCGATGCGAACACTTGGCGACCCTCGGGAACCTGGATCAGGCCTTCCTCGCCCACGCGATCAGTGGTCCAGCCGGCGATGTCGCGCCCGGAGAAAATAACCCGGCCGCCCGCGGAGCGGATCACCCCGCTCACCGCCCGAATGAGCGTGGTCTTGCCGGCGCCGTTGCCGCCGAGGATCGCCACCATCTCCCCTTCACCGACTTCGAAACTCACGCCGGCGAGCACGGAGATCTGGCCGTAGCCGGCCACGAGGTCGCGCACGTCGAGCAGGGGCCGCGCCGCGGTCACTTTTTCCGCCCCAGATTGCCGAGGTAGCACTCAATCACGCGCGGATCCGCGGCGATCGCGTCGGGGCCGCCTTCGGCAATCTTCTCGCCATGATGCAGGACGACGATCGTCTTGGCGATTGCCATCACCACCCGCATCACGTGCTCGATCAGCAGCACCGTGATCCCGCCGGCGTTCAGCTCCCTGACGGCGGCGACGATCTGCATCGATTCGGCAGGACGCAGGCCGGCCATGACCTCGTCCAGCATGAGCAGCCGCGGGCCGGTGGCGAGCGCCTTTGCGAGCTCCAGGAGCTTGCGCTCGGGAAGCGTCAACCCGGATGCGAGCGCGTCGGCCTTGGGCTCGAGACCGACCCGGGTGAGGACGCTCAGCGCCTGCGCGCGCGCTGCGGCGACGGTCGGTTCGCGGACGAGCGCCGCGACCGTGACGTTGTCGAGGACGCTCAAGCCCGCGAGCGGGCGCACGATCTGAAAGGTGCGGGCGATCCCCAGCCTGCAGGTGCGCTCGGGCGGGAGCCTCGTCACGTCGGCGCCGTCGAAGGTGACCGTGCCTGCCGAGGGCAGGAGCGCTCCGGCGATCACATTGAAGCACGTCGTCTTGCCCGCGCCGTTGGGTCCGATGAGCGCGGTGATCGAGCCCTGCGCCACCTCGAAGCTCACGTCCCTGAGCGCGGTCAGCCCGGCGAAGTGCCGGGTCAGCCCGCGCACTACGAGCAGGCTCACCGGCGCGTCTCCAGGCGCAGGAGGCGCGCGAGCGGCGGCCACAGGCCGTGCGGCGCGAACAGTACGATCGCGCACAGCAGCGCGCCGTAGATCAGGAAATTGAGGCCGTTGACGTTGAAGTGCTGCGCGAGCTCCTTCGCGAACTCGTTCAGGGGGATGACGATGAATGCGCCCAGGATCGGCCCGTAGAGGCTGCCGAGGCCACCGACGATCGGGGCGATGATCACGTCGATGCTCATGCGCATGCCGAGAACGGTCTCGGGAAACAGGCTGCCCCCGAGCAGGCCGAACCAGGCCCCGCCGATGCCGGTGAGCCCGCCGCTCAGCGCGGCGGCCGCCACTTTCATCCGGAACGCCGGAACGCCGATCGCGCGTGCGGCGTCCTCGTCCTCGCGCACCGCGCGCCAGTAGTAGCCGAGCCGGCTCGATACGAGCGCCGCAGAGAGCGCCCAGCCCAGGACCATGGTGACGAGCAGCGCGTAGTAGAAGAACGTGGCGCCGCCGCGCAGGCTGACGAGCGGCCGGTTGTCCGGGCCGAGCGCGCGCAGGAAGAAGCCGCCGGTCTTGCCCACGAAATCCCAGTGCTCGAAGGCGATGCGGGTGAATTCCGAGAAGGCGATCGTGAGCAGTGCGAAGTACACCCCGCGCACCGCGAAGCGGAACCCGAGCGTGCCGACGAGCGCCGCGGCCGCAGCTGCCAGGGCGAACGCCGCCGGCATGCCGAGCCACGGCGTTATGCCGTACTTCCCGGCGAGCACCGCCACCGTATAGGCGCCGATCCCGAAATAGAGCGCGTGGCCGAGCGAGAGCTGGCCCGCGAAGCCCATCATCAGGTTCCAGGCGATTCCGACGTAGGCGAAGAGGAAGATGAGCGCGAGGACCGAGAGCTGGAAGTCGTCGGCGACT
>VGET01000283.1 GCA_016869195.1 Alphaproteobacteria bacterium
TGATACCGAGCGCCAGGCGTCGTCTGGCGAAGTGAAGGACCTGCGTCGGGAGGCGAGCGAGCTGAAAGAGCTCGTCGCCGATCTGAGCCTCGAGAACCGGCTGCGCGAGACCGTCGAGTATTTCGTTTTCGAATCGAACCTTGATGCACTGACCGGAAATCGCCTGCACGTGATTCTCGAGGAGCTGTTCACCAATGTCGTGAAATACAGCCCGAAGGATGGCGGCTGGGGCGAGGGTGCCCAGGGCGTGGTGATCGCGCTCTCGCGCAAGGACGACCGGGTGAAGATCGAGTTCGCCGATGATGGGGCGGCATTCAATCCGCTCACGCTGCCCGAGCCCGAGCTCGAAGAAGATCTCGAGGAGCGACCAGTCGGCGGGCTCGGCATCCACCTGGTCAAGCGGATGACCGAGCGCGCCTCCTATAAGCGTGACGGCGACTGGAATCCGCTCCAGCTCATCTGTCTCAGTCGCGGATGAGTCCCGCTTCCTTCAACCCGCGTCGCCCTCTCCCCCATTTGAGGGGGAGAGGGATGGAGTGAGGGGCAGAGAGCTCAGCGCGGGGTCGGCCCGAGCACGCTCTCGATCGCCTTGGCAAACGCGTCGACCGTCTCGTCAGCGTCGGCCTTGGTGAAGGTCAAAGGCGGCGAAAACGCGGTGACGTCGAGGAAGGGCAGCGCCCGCACCATGACGCCGTGCTCGAGGCCCGCCGCCGCGACCTTGCGATGGACACGCGGGTTGCTGTCGATCGGCTTCTTGGTTGCGCGATCGGCCACGAACTCGACGCCGATCATCAGGCCCTCGCCGCGGATGTCGCCGACATTCGGGTGCTTGCCGACGCGATCGATCAGCGCCTTCTTGAAATAGGGGCCGACCTTGGCCGCGTTCCCGACCAGGCCCTCTTCCTCGAAGATCTCGAGATTGGCGAGGCCGACCGCGCCGCCCACCGGATGGCCCGAATAGGTGAAGCCGTGCGCGAACACGCCAACCTCGGGCGACGCGTTGGCGAGCACGCTCCACACCCGATCGGCCACCGCGACCGCCGAGAGCGGGAAATAGGCGCTGGTGATGCCTTTGGCGAAGGACATGAGATCGGGCTTCAGGCCATAGAAGCCGGTGCCGAACCAGCTGCCGAGGCGGCCGAAGCCGGTGATCACCTCGTCCACGATGAACAGCATGTCGTGCTTGGCGAGGATCGCCTGCACTTTCTCGAAATAGCCCTTGGGCGGCACGATCACGCCGCCGGTGCCCATGATCGGCTCGGCGATGAAGGCCGCGCAGGTCTCGGGCCCCTCCTTCTGGATCAGCGCCTCGAGTTCGTTCGCGAGACGCGTGGCGAACTGCTCCTCGCTCTCGCCCGGTCTGCCTTCGCGGTAATAGTGCGGGCAGGTGGTGTGGATCGCGCCCTCGATCGGGATGTCGAACGCCTTGTGATAGAGCGGAATGCCGGTGAGGCTGCCCGCCGCCATGCTGACGCCGTGATAGGCGCCCATGCGCGAGATGATCTTTTTCTTCTGCGGCTTGCCGCGCAGGTTGTTGTAGTAGCGCACCAGCTTGAACTGGGTGTCGTTGGCGTCGGAACCTGAGCAGCCGAAGAACACCTTGCTCATCTGCTTGGCACCGGCTTCCTCGTGCAGCAAATGGAGCAGCTTCTCGGCCAGCTTGATCTGCGGCGGGTTCGATGCCGACCCAAAAGTGTGGAAGAAGCCGAGCTTGGTCATCTCCTCGGCGGCGGCCTGGCCAAGTTTCGCACGGCCATAGCCGACGTTGACGCACCAGAGGCCGGCCGAGCCGTCGATATAGCGCCGGCCCTTGGTGTCGACCACGCGCACGCCCGTGCCGCCCTCGACGATCAGCGGCCCCTTGACCAGATGATCGGCGATCGAGGTCACGGGATGGAACACGCACTCCTTGTCCAGCTCCTCGAGCGACAGATTGCGTTTTTGGTCGAGCGTCATGGCGAAGCCTCCTCGGCGCGGGTCAGGGGGACAATTCTGAGTGTGGCGGGGGAGGTTACGGCATGGTGCCCTTCCGCACAACCGCCCTCTCGCGCGGCGCCGCCGGCCAACAGCTTGAAAAGTGGTCGCGTTCCGGCGCACCCTGAGAGCCGGGGAGGGCCTTTGCCGCATGAGGGCCGATGTCTTTCGCATCGTGGCCGAAGGCACGGCGCGGGAACTCGGGCAGGAGTTCCTGGCCGCCATGGTGCGCTCGCTGCGCGAGGCCATGGAGGTGTCGATCGCGCTCGTGACGGTTGGCGTCGGACACCCGATCAGCCGCGCGCGGCCGATCCACTATTGGCGGGCCGATGGCACCGAGCTTGTGGAGTACGATCTCTCCGAGGTGCCGTGCGCGCGGGTCTATGAGGGCGAGGAAGTGCTGGTGCCGGCCGATCTCTGCGCGCGCTATCCGCGCGAGTTTCCGTTTCACGGCTATGTCGGCGTGCCCCTGCGCAACAATCGAAGCGAAGTGCTCGGCCATGTCGCGGTGCTCTCCGAGGTGCCGATCGCCGATCGCCGATCTCTGCGTGAATGTGCTGCGCATCTTCGGCGGCCGGGCCGAGGCCGAGTTGCGCCGGCGTGAGGCGGACGAGGAGCGCGAGCGCCTGATCGCCGCCCTGACCCGTACCAATGTGCGCCTCGATCGCCAGGCCATGAGCGCGAAGCGCGCCAACGCGGTCAAGGCCCAGCTGCTCGGCATGGCGGCGCACGATCTGCGCAACCCGATCGGTGCGATCATCATGCGTGCCGAAACCGCGGAGAGCTATATCGGGCGCGGAGATTCCTCATCGCTCGAGCGTGCCGTCGCCTGCTGCGAGGAGGCGATCAAGGCGGCCGAACGCATCGAGGGCATGATCCGCAAGCTGCTCGAGGCCGCGAAGCAGGACAGCGACGAGCTGCCGTTCGCGCCGCACCGGATGAACCTGGTTCAATGTGCCCGTGCAGCGCTGGCACTCAATGCCGATACCGCGCGCGCCAAGCGCATCATCTGCGAGCTCGATGCGCCGGCCGAGCGGATCGAGCTCGACGCGGATGAGGATCTGCTGCTCGAGGCGATCGACAATCTCGTCAGCAACGCGATCAAATATTCCTGGCCCGAGGGGCACGTGGTGGTGGAGCTCTCGGAGGCGCCGGAATCCGTTCGTCTCTCGGTCAAGGACGACGGCCAGGGCCTCACCGCCGACGATCTCACGCGCGCGTTCGGCCGGTTTCAACGGCTCTCCGCCAAGCCGACCAGCGGCGAGGAATCGATCGGCCTTGGCCTGCACATCGTGCGTGCGGTCGCGGAACGACATGGCGGCAGCGCCACGGCTGAAAGCGACGGCCGCGGCAAGGGCGCACGCTTCTCGCTCACCCTGCCGCGATGGACATCAAGCTAAGCCGTAGCGCCGTCTCTCCGTCATTCTCCGGCGGCGTCTGCGCCGACCGGAGAATCCATCGGGTCACGTGCGCGGAGCGATGGATCCTACGGTCGCGCCATTGGCGCGCCGTAGGATGACGATCATAGAATGTGGTTCACTCCAGAACAGCGCACTTATTTGGCCACGCGCGTCTCGTGTCGTTGGTCGATCGCCCTATCTCTCCTCGTCGGCCTGATCGAGCGCCAGGATGTCGTAGACCGCGGCGACCGTGCGTGAGGACGCGCGGTGCTCGCGCCCAGCCACGTCGCTCTCGCCGGCGACCAGGGCGGCCGCGGTCTCCAAATCCTCGAGCGTCGCGCCGGTGTTCAAGATAGCGGCCACTCGCGCCGCGCTCAGCTCGCCGACCACGGCGCGAACCTGCTTTTCGTTAAGGGGCGTCGCCTTCATCACAGGCCTCCCATCTCTTGCGGCGCCGCTCGAGA
>VGET01000284.1 GCA_016869195.1 Alphaproteobacteria bacterium
TCATGCACCTCGAGGTCGACGCCGTTCAGCGCCTCGACCTTGCCATAACGCTTGGTGAGCCCCTGAAGCCTCAGGCCTGCCACGCGAGCGCCTCTCCCCTCTGCCAGGGCACCCAATGATGCGCCCAGCTCCCGACCGCCGATTGTTGTGGCTGGCCGGGCCCCGTGGGACGCATTGTGCACTCAACTTAAGCGGTCAAGTCAAGGCACTGTCGGTGACCGAGGTGCCTTGAGGCGGCTCCTACTCGATGGCGCCAGCTCAATATCAACCTGGAAGCGATGAGAAACTCGCGCGCTCGGCTTGACTGGGCTCGCCTCAGGCGCGAGGCTGGGCCCAATTGGCGCGCTCCATCGCCAAGCCATCAGGGGGAGGTTGCGATGAAGCTCGGCATGTTCATGCACCCGATTCATGACTTCAAGCGCGGCTACCACACGCTGCTCAACGAGGACATGGAGGTCATCAAGTGCGCCGATGAGGTGGGCTTTGATGAGGTGTGGCTTGGTGAGCACTTCGCGCTGCCCTCGGAGCCGATCCAATCGCCGCTCATGCTGATGGCGGCGCTGATCAACCAAACCAAGCGCATCAAGCTCTGCTCGGGCGTGCTCTGCCTTGCCTATCAGCACCCGGCGATCATCGCGGGCCAGGCGGCGCAGTTCGACCACATGGCCAAGGGCCGCTTCATGATGGGCATCGGCCCCGGCGCCACGCCGCCCGATTTCGAGATGTTCAAGCTGCTCGACAAGAACCGCATGGAGATGATCGAGGAATCGATCGACTGCATCCACTATATCTGGACGCACGACCCGCCCTACAAATGGCAGGGCAAGCACTGGCAGTTCGAGATCAAGGACAACATCCTGGCGGACATCGGCGTCGGCGCCATGGGCAAGCCCTATCAGAAGCCCTATCCGCCGGTGATGATTCCCGCGATGAGCCCGAACTCATCGAGCGTGCGCCTGGCCGCGCGCCGCGACTGGACCTTCATCTCGGCCAATTTCGTGCCGGATTCGGTCGCGATCGGCCATTGGAAGGATTACAGCGACGAGTGCATGAAGCTCGGCCGCAAGCCCGATGGCGCGAAGTGGCGATGTGGCCGAACCATGCTGGTCACCGAAACCGACGCGCAGGCCGAGGCCTATCTCAAGACGCCCAACAACGCGCTCTGGTGGTACTTCCATTACATCGTCGTGCTCATGAAGTACGGCAATTTCCACCATCTGCTGAAAACCGACCCGTCGATGCCGGACGACGAGGTGACACCGGAATACTGCATCCGCACCATGGTGCACGCCGGCAGCCCGAAGAAGGTGGCCAAGGAGATCGCCGAGTTCCGCGAGAAGTCAGGCCCGTTCGAGACGCTGATCGTCTCGCACCATGATTGGGTGCCGAAGCCGCTCTGGCGCCGCCATATGGAGCTGATCCCGGGCGAGCTGATGCCGCGTCTGCGGGCCGAGATCGGCTGGAAGGACGCGGCTGAGTGAGAGTGAGCGCTGAGCAGCGGCAACGGTAGCCAAACAGGGGCGGTCATGGCGTTGCGCGAGGGCTTCTTCGAGCCGTTGAGCGGTATGGAATGGCCGCGCTTCAGCGCGCCGCCGACCTTCATGCGCCTGCCGCAGGTGAGCGATTGGTCGAAGCTCGACATCGCGCTCATCGGCGTGCCTTGGGATGCGGGCACCACCAATCGTGCCGGCGCACGCCATGGCCCACGCGAGATTCGCAACATGTCGAGCCTGATGCGGCGCAGCCATCATGCGCTCGGGATCTGCCCCTATGAGCTGTGTCGGATTGCGGATGCCGGCGATGTCAGTGTCAACCCGATCGACCTCAACGATACGATCGGGCGGGTCGAGCGGTTCTACGCCACGCTCCACAAGGCCGGGGTCACGCCGCTCACCGCCGGCGGCGATCACCTGATCACCTTGCCGATCATGCGCGGCATCGCGCGCGGGCGCCCGGTCGGCATGATCCATTTCGACGCGCATTCCGACACCTGGGACAGCTATTTCGGCGGCTCGAAGCTGACCCATGGCACGCCCTTCCGCCGCGCGGTCGAGGAGGGGCTGCTCGACCCCAAGCGCACGATCCAGATCGGCATTCGCGGCTCGGTCTATGACCACCACGACATGGATTTCGCGCTCGATCACGGCATGCGCGTGATCTACATCGAGGAATATTTCGAGCTCGGTTGGGAAAAGGTGATCGCCGAAGCGCGCCGTGTGGTGGGCGATGGGCCCACCTATGTCAGCTTCGATGTCGATGGACTTGACCCGGTCTATGCGCCCGGCACCGGCACGCCCGAGATCGGTGGCTACTCCACCCACGAAGCGCAGCAAATGCTGCGTGGCATGCGCGGCCTCAATCTCGTGGGTGCCGATGTCGTCGAGGTGGCGCCGCCGTTCGACCCGAGCGGCAATACGGCGCTGGTCGGTGCCACCATGATGTTCGAGATCCTCTGCGTCCTCGCGGAAGTCGTGGCGAAGCGCAAGGGGCGCTGAAGGCCGATCATGGCATGGTGGCAGCCAGCGCGTTCGGTCAGGTAAACACCTTCCAGCGCTTTGACGGCGAGGCGCCGAACAGGGATCCGTTCCACTTGTTCATCATGCTCTGGGCCGCCACCCAGTTCTATGCGGACTTCAGCTCGGTTGTCTGTAATGTCCTTGGCGCAAAGCGCTTGACACGCGCGCATTTTGAGGAAGCCGCGGCGTGCATCAGTTCCATTGCCATTGAGGGGCTCAAGAATCGTCGCCGCCCAAAGAGCGCCCGATTGCGGCGCGGCTGACGGACCGGCTGCTTGCGCCTCGACACCGTGATGGACATCTTGCGACGGCACACCGCCCTGCAACCGATCGCGCCCAAGCAATTCATCCCGCCCTTGCCGAGAATCACCCGTCCAGCCTTCGTGGTCCGGCAACAGTTCACGAGCGCGCGCCCGTCGGTGATGCAGAGACCATCCGTCCAGCCGATGGCCTGAAGCCGTTGCAGCACCGGGTGGGTGCTCACCATGTCGCTCGAAACGACCACAATTCCCTTGCGCAGCTCGCCGAACCCTATGTCCCGCGCGTTCATCGCGGGGATGACCTTCGTCGTGCGCACGGAGCCCTTGGCCGTCATTACCCGCGGCGGTCGGCCTCGAACCAGACGACGCATCGGCGTCGACTCGTAGATCTTGACGCCGCGCTCGAGCGCAACGCGGCGCAATCCTCTCGCAAGCTTCTAGGGCTGCACGGTGGCGGCGTTGCGCTCGACCTCGCCGGCGATGTGCCTGGTCGTTCCGGTACGACGGACGACGTCGTCACGCGTGCATGGCGTCAAGGCGCGGCGCGCGATCGATGCGTCAATCATGCCGAACAGCGTGGCGGGGAACCTCAACGCGCCCGTCATCACATCATGATCGCGGAGAGGCCGGCCGACGCTGCAAGGGCCGGGTCGTTGGCGCCCGCGATGGTCCCGGTTTCCTGAACTCTACTGTTCATCGAATGGCCTTAGAGCACAGGAGGGGGCCGGGAAGCCCGTTCGCTCGCTCGCGCTGGGCTAGTCCGTGGTTGGGTGGCCGATGGTGGCCGACAGGGATCCATCGCGGGATGGCGCGCTGAAGCGGCGAAGAACGCCGTCTCTGCGCATGGCGACACCTAGAAAAGACGCCGAAAACCCGGCGTCTTCGGGCATTCCACGACGGGTCCCTGTCCCTGTCGGCGGTGGATGGTGGGCCCGGCAGGGCTCGAACCTGCAACCCGACCGTTATGAGCGGCCTGCTCTGACCAGTTGAGCTACGGGCCCCACGTGCGGGGATGGGGGAACCCTAGCGTCTCGCTTGAAACGGTCAAGC